>JADYYO010000283.1 GCA_020853615.1 Thermomicrobiales bacterium | reverse complement strand
GGTCGACCTGCTCGGCACGATGTACGGCTCGCGCGCGGCGCTGCCGCACCTGCGCCGCGCGGGCGGGGCGCTGATCAATGTCTCGTCGGTGGCGGGGAAGGTCGCCGTCCCCCTGCAGTCGGCCTACAGCGCCGCCAAGCATGGCATCGTTGGCTTCGACAACGCGCTGCGCATGGAGCTGGAGCGGGACGGCGTGCCCGTCTCGGTGACAACGATCCTCCCTTACGCGGTCAACACCCCGTTCTTCAACCACGCCCGCTCGAAGCTCGGCGTTCTGCCGCAACCAACGCCGCCTGCCTATCGCCCGGAGGCGGTGGCCGAGGCGATCGTCTGGGCGGCAGAGCACCCGACGCGCGAGATCATCGTCGGGGGCGCGGCGAAGGCGATCATGGTACTGGAGCGCCTCAGCCCGCGCCTGGTCGAGTGGGGGATGACCTTCCGCGGGATCGGGTTCGCGCTGCAGACGAGCGACCGCCCCGACGATGACGTCGACAACCTCTTCGCGCCAGCGCCAGACGACTACCGTGTGCGGGGCGAATTCCACGATCTCACGGTAACGGGGAATGCCTACACGCGCGTCTTCGAGTTCCACCCCGTGCGGCAGGGGTTGGTGGTCGCCGGTCTCCTGCTTGGTCTCGGTGCGCTGCTTCGGCGTGGCCGAGGGTGAAAGACGCTGGCTCATGAGCGAAGGCCTGATGATGGCGAATGCATCGTTGATGCGGCGATGTGGCGAGAAGGGACGCCGCGCCCTGGTCGCCTGAGGCCGAAAGCCTCAGGCTACGAATGACGGAAGGACCCTGAAGGGCCCTGCACCTGGGTGCTCCATTGACCGACAGCGGCGCGCCAATGTCGTGTCATGCTGAGGAACGAAGCGTCTCGGCTCAGGGAACAGGTACTCCCAGGGAGTCGAGATCCTTCGCTTCGCTCAGGATGACACGATTGTGGCAGACTGCTATCGGCGAATACACCTGAGGGTGAGGAATTGCGAGGAATGCAGTTCCATTTATGGGGCTTTTCTGAGGTAGCCGGAGGCTTTGAGCCTCCGGCGCGGTGGACGGCGTGCCAAGAGGTGTCAACGTTGTCCATCTTCGGCTCGCGCCGCGCGGGATCCTGCCGCCTGTCCGTGGTAGGGTGACGCCATGGTGCAGGCGACGGTGTTGTCGCCGCCAGGATCGCGCCCCGCATGCTGGAGAACCCCGAATGACCGATCTGCACGACCAGGCGACGGCGATGACGAGTGACTGGCCCGACGATGCGGCCGACCTGGCGCGGCGGCATCGCGAGAGCCTCTTCCCGAGCGTCGGGCTCTTCTACGACGAGCCGATCGAGCTGCGGCGCGGCGAGGGGCAGTTCGTCTACGACAGCGCCGGCAACCAGTACCTCGACTTCTTCGGCGGCATCGCCACCGTCTCCTCCGGCTACGCCATCCCCGAGATCAACGAGCCGATCAAGGCGCAGCTCGACCGGATCCCGCACACTAGCACCCTCTTCCTGATCCGCTCGCAGATCGAGCTGGCCGAGCGGCTACGGGCGATGACCCCGCCCCGGTTGAACAAGGTCTTCTTCACCAACAGCGGCACCGAGGCGAACGAGGCGGCCTTCCTGATCACGACCCTCAACCGCAATTCGAACGAACTGGTCGCCCTGCGCCACTCCTACCACGGGCGCTCCTTCGCCACGACGAACGCCTCGCAGACCCCCTGGCGGGCCAGCACCCTCTCCCCCCTCCACGTCCACTACGTCGGCAATCCCTACTGCTACCGCTGCCCCTGGGAGAAGACCTACCCCGACTGCGGCCTCCTCTGTGCCCGCGACGTGGAGGCGGTCATCCGCACGACGACGAGCGGGCAGCCGGCGGGCTTCATCGCCGAGCCGATCCAGGGGGTCGGCGGCTTCATCACCCCGCCGCCCGAGTACTTCGTGATGGTGAAAGAGATCCTCGACCGCTACGGCATTCCTTTCATCAGCGACGAGGTGCAGACTGCCTGGGGGCGTATCGGCGTCGCCGACTGGGGCTTCCAGGCGTACGGCGTCGAGCCGGACGTCGTCGTCTTCGCCAAGGGGCTGGCCAACGGCATCCCGATCGGCGGCGTCATCGCCACCGACGAGCTGGCATCGTCGATCCGCTCCCTCTCCCTCTCCACCTTCGGTGGCAACCCGATCGCGACGACGGCGGCGATGGCGAATCTCAACTTCATCGCCACGCATAACCTGCGCGAGAACGCCCTGCAGGTCGGGGGCTACCTGATCGACCGCCTGCGCGAGCTGACCGAGCGGCATCCAGCGATCGGCGATGTGCGCGGCATGGGGCTGATGATCGCCATCGAGCTGGTGCGCGACCGGGCGACGAAGGAGCCGGCGCCCGATATCCTGGGCCGGGTGATGGAGGAGACGAAGCGGCGGGGGCTGATCATCGGCCGGGGCGGGCTGCACGCCAACGTCATCCGCCTCTGCCCGCCGCTGATCGTTACCGAGCGTGACGCCGACGATGCCGTGCGTATCCTCGACGAGGCGTTCGCGAGCGCCGCCGCGGCGGGGTAGGCCAGCGTTTGCGGCAGCATCCCTCTACACTCTCGAGAGATCGAGGGCCTGATGAGATCGCGAGGGTGAGAAATCGGGTGATGCTGACCGCGCTGCATGAGACGTTCTGGGACCGCCTGATCGGGGTGGTGCGCCTGGACCGCGCGACCTACGACGCCCTACGCCGCGATCCCGGGGCGACCGGACAGGCGCTGCTGATCGTCATCTTCCTGGGGCTGGCCAACGGCATTTCGATGGTGATGTCGCCGGTGACGATCTTCATGCCGGACGCCTCGGACGAGATGGCGCGGGTGATCAACGGCATGAGCGAGGCGTTGACGTTCGACACCAATGGCCGTCGGCTGCTGGCGCTGGTCGTCGGCGTGATCGTCTCGGTCGTGAGTTGGCTCTTCTCCTCCTGGCTCCTGACGCTGATCGGGAACCGCTTCGCGGGGTCGGGCCAGCAGGTCACGACGGAGGAGATGCGGCGGCTCGAGGGATGGGGCTACGCTCCGTCGCTGGCGGCCTTTCTCGTCCCGATCCCGGCCTTCGGGCCGCTGCTGGCGACGGCGGGGATGTTCTGGTCGCTGGTGACGGGGGTGATGGCGCTGCGTGCCGCGTTCGACATCGGGATCGCGCGGGCGATCGTCATCGAGATCGCGGCCTTCCTGATCCTGTTCATGCTGATGATGCTGATCCTGATTATCATCCTGATGTTGGCCCTGCCGTCTGCCTAGGCGGCTCCAGTTCCGGGAGGTCGGCCATGTACTCTTCGCCCTATCCGTCCCAGGCGTCGTACGGCGGCCGGCTGCGCGGCGCGCTGATGCTCGATCCGCGCACCTACCGTGATGTCGAGCAGGACACCGGCGCCAACGGACAGGCGGCGATCACCGTCATCCTCGCCGCGCTGGCGACCGGGATTGGCGCCATCCTGGGCCGTGATTGGCTGCGCGACTCGCTCGGCCTGGTCATCTCCTCGTTCCTGCAGTGGGTCGTCTTCTCGTTCGTCGCCTACTTCGTCGGGGCGGCGTTCTTCGCCACGCCGCGGACCTCGGTGACGCCGGGGCAGGTGCTGCGCACCATCGGTTTCGCGCAGGCGCCGAAGTTCTTCATGGTGCTGGGGATCATCCCGCTCCTCGGCTGGCTGGTCGGGCTGATCGTCTTCTTCTGGTTCCTGGCGGCGGCGATCGTGGCGCTGAAGGAGGCGTTCGAGTTCGACACCGGCCGCGCCATCGGCACCGGGATCGTGGCGCTGATCGGCATCATCATCGTCGACATCGTCCTCGCCATCGTCTTCGGCATCGGCTCGGCACTCTTCGGGGCGTTGGGTTCGGCGCTGGGAGTGATGATCTAGGGGGTTGGGGGATGGGGGGATGGGGGGATAGAGGGTGAAGGCTGCCAAGATTGCCAAGGTTGCCAAGATTCCGGGAGGTCGAGCGTTGGGCAACCTTCGCCCATGACCCGACACCCATCCCCCATCCCCCAACCCCCATCACCCTCGTTCCTCGACCGGCTGCTGGGGGTGGTGAAGCTGGAGCAGCCGGTTTACGAGGCGATCAAGCGGGATGCGGGGAGCCTGGGGCAGGCGGCGCTCGTCGTCCTGCTTACGGCGCTGGCGACGAATGTGTGGGTCACGCTCTTCGCGCCGAACGGAGCGGTGCGGGCGGTCGGGGGCGTCGTGCTCGCCTTTCTCGCCTGGCTCCTCTTCGCGGCGCTCGCCTGGTGGCTGGGGAGGCAGTGGTTCGCGCCCCGCTGGGTGTCGCCCGATTTTGGGCAGATGCTGCGCCTGACCGGCTTCGCCACCGCGCCGAACCTGCTCAACCTCTTCGGCTTCGTACCGCTGCTCGGCTGGCTGATCCTGATGGTCGCCTCGATCTGGAGCCTCATCACGGCCTACACCGCGGTGCGCGTCGGCCTCTCCGCCAGCGACCGCAACGCGCTGATCGTCACCTTCCTCGCCTACGTCGCCAATGCGGTGCTGTTCGCCCTCGCGGCGCAGGTGCTCGGGATTGGGCGGGGCGGCCTGCTCCCGTAGGGGGGGAGGGGGAGAAGGGGGGATAGAAAGTCAGCCGCTGTCAGCCGGGATCCAACAGCCAAAAGCCAAAAGCCAAAAGCCAGTAGCCCTACATAAAGAATATCCGCGCCATCGCCACCAGCAGGACGAGCGCGCCGAAGGCGTACCAGAGGGAGCCCTGCTGCCGGGCGCGCCAGGCGATGGCGACCGGGATTGCCAGCAGCGCCAGCGTCAGCGCGAACTCGAGGAGGAGCCGGCCCCAGGGCACGGCGCCGCTGCGCGCGATGCCGATCGCGATCTGGGTGAAGAAGGCGAGCGTGGCGAAGAAGACGGTGATCCACCAGACGGTGTTGGGAAGGGAGCGGAACATTCGAACCATGAGGGAAGAGTACCCCGGGCATCACGTCGATCCCAATGGCCGAACTTGAGGACGGCAAATATCCAGTATCCTCGGAATCCTCAAGAGTTCTTGAAAGGGCAGTGGAGGCACTATGGTGCAAGAACGCGTATTTGGAGATGTTCCGGGGGTTGAAGAGGGGGATGAATTCGAAGACCGAAAGGAGCTCTCCAAGGCCGGCGTTCACCGGCCACGGCAGGCTGGAATCTGCGGCGGCAAGCATGAGGGAGCCGAATCGATCGTCCTCTCTGGGGGCTATGAGGACGATTTGGATAACGGAGACGTGATCATCTACACGGGACACGGCGGGAATGTGCCGGGCAAGGCAACCCAGTTCAAAGATCAGGTACTAGACCTCCAGAATATGGCGCTTGTCGTGAGTTGCGAAAAGAGGCTCCCTGTTCGCGTAGTTCGCGGTGCGAAGCACAACTCGAAATGGAGTCCAAAATCAGGCTATCGCTACGGCGGACTATATCGAGTTTTCCGATGGTGGGAGCAACGCGGGAAATCCGGATTCAAGGTCTATCGGTTCGAGTTGCGCAAAATCGGCAGCGCTGCAGAACGAGAAGTTGTGAATGGACCTTGTCAAGGTGGAGAAAACTCAATCTTGACGTGTGAAGGACGGGGCCGCCGTAGGCCGGTTTCTGAGCAACATCGGCTTTCATAATTCGGCTCCTCGTCTGTGAACGCTGTTCTCATCGCGAACACGATTCCCTCTTGCGTGCGATTTGGGGACATGATAGTGTCGCGCTGTCGTTGTAGCTGAGCCTGGTTGGGCGACGTTGCCCGCTGGGGATTCGCGGTCCGCGCGGGTGGGGCAATTGATGCTCCCGCGCCTGGATCGGGTCGTGAGGCTCCGGCGACGCTGTGGGCGGGCTGGGTGAGGAGCCCGAAAACTTCTCTCCGGCTCCTGGTGGGGCAGCGCATGAGGAGACGGCTATGCAACACGAGCGCGCGGATCTTCTTCGACGGCGGCAGCGGTTGGCGGCCGAGGCGCTTTCGGGCCGGTTGAACCGGCGGCAGATTCTGCAGCGCGGGGCTGCGCTCGGTCTGGGCGCGACCGCCCTCTCCGGTCTGCTGGGGGATGCGCGGCGGGCCGCGGCGCAGACGCCTGCCGCCACTTCCGGGCACGTCGTCTCCTGGGCGCCTTCCGGGCAGCGGTGGGAGCTGGCGCAGAAGGCGGTTTACCCCCTCTTCCAGGAGAAGTTCCCTGACATCACGGTCGAGTGGGTGGTCGAGCCGGAGGCGGACTACTCGCCGCGGACGGTGATCGAGCTGTCGGCCAAGTCGGACAAGTTCGACATCCTGCAGGAGGACTACAACTTCGTCCCGCAGCTCATCGCCCTCGGAGCGCTGGAGCCGCTCCAGCCCTATCTGGAGCGGGACCCCGCCTACATGGACGACATCCTGGCCGATGTCCCCGAGAACGTGATGGATCTCTACCGGGACAAGCCGGCGGCGGACGGCGGCATCCTCTACGGCCTGCCGCCCGACAGCAACTGCCAGCTCCAGTACTATCGGATCGACGTACTCGAGCAGGCGGGCATCGCCAAGCCGGCCGACACCTGGGACGACGCCATCGAGATCGCCAGGACGCTCGCCGAGAGCGGCACGAAGCAGACGGGGACGACTCTGCGCCGCGG
>JADYYO010000282.1 GCA_020853615.1 Thermomicrobiales bacterium | reverse complement strand
GAATGTTGCGTGCGCGACAAATTCGGGGTATCCTTTGCGCCTGCTGATATCGATCATCCGGTGCGCCAAGCGATGTCGCTTTGCACGGATCGTGCGAGGCACATGGATGTTGCCCCCGATTCGGGGCAACGCTCCTGCTGGCGCGCTTTGTGCTGGCATCCAGATTTAGACGCCTCGGGCGACGTTAGCCGGTCGCCTGGCATGTACAACCCCATATCCCCCCAGTTGGGCGTTCGTCGGGACTACGACGAAAAGCTCTCGGGACGAACGCCTCCTCTTCTTTTCCTCCCGAGGCTCGCTCCCCGATCGCGGGCGGGCCGGTAATCCTCGGCAGCGATCGACCGAACGGCGGTACCCGGCAGTGAGCCGGGTGCCGCGCCGTCGGAGAATTCCGTGTTGCACGACACTGGAGTGAAGCTATGCAGTGAGGCGCCCTTCGTCACCCTGACTCGCCGAGTCAGGACGCGGTCTCCCTCGCGGTCTTCCGGGAAAAGATGAGGTGCTGGAGCGAAGCGAATGTGTCGCTACGGCGTCGCTGCCGCCGGCCGTCGAGGCTTGACCGGCCTGGGGCGGAAGGTGCTGTTGATCCGCGCGCGGAGGACCGCGGCATCGCGGTCGCGCCCCGTCACGACGTAGGCCTCGATCGCTGCCTCGTGCGCCCCGCGCTCGAGTGTCCAGAACGCCGGCGTCCGCGTCAGATCGAGCGAGGGGTCGAGCCGGGCAGCCTCGGCGAAGGCGACCCGCGCCGCCTCGAAACGCCGGCCGCGGCTCAGCGCCAGCGCGCGCAGCGCGGCCGCCCGGGCGCGCAACTCGTTCGGCGTCAGAGGAGCCTCGGGATCGAGTGGTTGAGCCGGGAGCTCCGCCGGCGCCGATGCCGACCTTGCCACCGCAGCCGGCGCGCGGGTGTCGATGTCGCTTGGGATGGCACTTCGGCCGGCTTCGTCTCGCGCGAGCGCGGCCTCCGGCACACGTTCGGAGATGCGCCCCGTGACGCGCTGCAACGTCGCTTCCAGGCACAACAACGCGGGCTGGGTAATCATCATGGCGCGGCCTCTGCATCCTGTTCGTGCCGGTGCGTCACAACTGCTGCGATCATTCGCGGCATGCCGACGCTGACCAGCGGCAAGGAAGCGGTTGACGTGCGGGGATTCTGGAATGCTGCGGTGATCGCATCGTACCATCGCGGCCGTACGGACACAAGCCGCATCATGACAGCCAGACACGATGCCGGCCCCGGCGCCGAAGGCCGGCGCCCACAGGAGAAGCGCATGGCCGATGGACTCGAGGGGCAGGGGCCGGCAGTCGCGACGCTTGTCACCCTGGTGAGGCCCGCGCGGCGGATCGTCGCCTTCACCGGGGCGGGGATCAGCACCGAGTCGGGTATCCCCGACTACCGCGGCCCCGGCGGCGTCTGGGAGCGAAACGCGCCGCCGACCCTGAGTGACTTCCGCGACAATCCGGAAACGCGCCGGCAGTACTGGCGGGACCGGCGTCGGAACTACCCGACGCTGCGCGACACCCAACCCAACGCGGGGCACGTCGCGCTCGCCCGGCTGCAGCGGGCCGGGCTGCTGCGATCGGTCATCACGCAGAATATCGACGGGCTGCATCAGAAATCGGGCATCGCCGGCGACACGACCTTCGAGCTGCACGGGACCGCGCACGTGGTCCGCTGCCTCGACTGCCGCGCCACCTGGCCAGCGGAGCAGATCCAGGCGAAGCTCGAGACCGAGCCGCTCCCGATCTGCGAGGTCTGCGGCGGGCCGCTGCGCGCCGCGACGGTCCTCTTCGGTGAGTCGATGCCGGAGACGCCGCTACGTCGGGCGATCGCGGCCGCCAACGCCTGCGACCTGATGCTCGTCGTGGGAAGCTCGCTGGTGGTGCAGCCGGCGGCGCGGATTCCGGAGATCGCGGTGGCGTCCGGCGCCCGGCTGGCCATCGTCAACCACGATCCGACGCCGCTCGACGATCTGGCCGACGTGATCGTGCGGGGCAGCGCGGGGCAGGTGCTCACCGAGCTTGCCGACGCCCTCCTCGGTGACGATCAGGCGGCCGGGTCAGGCTGACAGACGGGGCAGAAGTAGGTGCCCCGGCCGCCGACGGTCGTCTTGACGATCGCCGTGCCACAGGTCGTGCACGGCTCGCCCTCGCGCGCGTGGATGGCCGGGAAGCCGTCGCGCGGATAGGCCTTGCCGTGCCGGATCTCGGCGCCGCCCTGCTCGATGCCGCGCTCGAGCGCCCAGCCGATCGCCTCGTGCAGCATGCCGATCTGCTCGGGGGTGAGACTGTTCGCCGGTGTCGCGGGGTGGATGCGCGCCCGATGCAGCGCCTCGTCGACGTAGATGTTGCCGAGCCCGGCGACGACTCGCTGGTCGAGCAGCGCCGGCTTGATCGCGATGCGCCGGCGCGCGAGGCGATTGGCGAACTCGTCCCGGTCGAAGCCGTCGCCGTCGATCCCTTCCGGCCCGAACTGGAACGCGGCGAGCGCGGCCGGGACCTCCTCGGTCGGCATCAACCGCCACCAGCCGAACTGGCGAATATCGCTGTAGTAGACGATCGTGCCGTCATCGAACTTGAGCGTGAGATGGGTCGCCTTGTGCGGATACTCCCCCTCCGGCTTCGGGACCGGATGCCCGGCCACGACCATCGTCCCATCGGGACGGCGTACGGCGAGCTGCCCCGCCAGCTTGAAGTGGGTCAGGACGCTGAGGTCGCCCGACCAGTTGGTGACGAGGACCTTCGCGCGGCGGTCGACGCTCTCGAGGGTGTGCCCGAGCAGGAGGTCGAGCGTGGGCAGAGGGGAGTCGCGCAGGAGCTTCGGCAGCGTCAGCTCGATCCCGGTCAGGGTGCGGCCGACCAGCTCGCGCTCGGCAATCCGGCGTATCGTTTCGACTTCTGGCAGCTCGGGCATACGGCAACCGTCACGCGCCCGGCCGGCGCGAAGCAAACATCGCCCGCCAGGTCACATTCGAGGCGCGATGCCAGCTCCCCATTCAGCGCGCGTTGTTCGGGCTCG
>JADYYO010000281.1 GCA_020853615.1 Thermomicrobiales bacterium | reverse complement strand
GCCCGCTCGATGGCATCGAGCATCTTCTGGGTGAACGATCGCGCTTCCCCGCCGTCGACCGAAGCCGTCGATTCGCTCATGGCTCCCCCCTCCCTTAGTGATCCCCTCGCGTTACGCGCCCGTTTCCTTGCTCCAGAGTTGCGCCAGCCCGACGCACAGCTCGGTGGCGCGGGCCATGTCCTGCACGCTGATCCATTCCAGCGGGCCGTGGATGTTCTGCATGCCGGTGAAGAGGTTCGGCGTCGGCGTGCCGAGCTCGGTCAGGCGCGAGCCGTCGGTGCCGCCGCGGGTCGGCGGGGAGAAGGGTTCGATGCCGAGTTGGCGGCACGCCTCGCGCGCCAGCTCGACCGGGCGCATGTCCTGCTCCAGCCAGTAGCGCATGTTGCGGTACTGCGGGGTGATCTCGCAGGCGATGCGGGCGCGCGGCTCGGTCGCCTGGACGGCGGCGCAGACGAGCTGGACCAGCTCGCCGTGGGCGTGCAGGCCCTCCAGCTCGAAGTCGCGCAGGATCAGCTGCATCTCGGCCTGGGCCGCGTTGCCGCTCATCTGGTAGAGGAAGATGAAGCCCTGGCGATCGGCGGTCGTCTCCGGCGTCAGGGTCGCGTGCGGCAGGGTCATGGCGATCTTGCTGGCGAGCAGCAGGGCGTTGACCAGTACGTCCTTCGCATCGCCCGGGTGGGCGGAGACGCCCTGGATGGTGACGGTCGCCTTGTCGGCGGAGAAGGTCTCGTAGACGATTTCGCCGAGGTCGGCCCCGTCGAGGGTGTAGGCGACATCGGCCTGCAGGTCGCGCGGCAGGTTGGGGTGGACGCCGCGGCCGATCTCCTCGTCGGGGGTGAAGCAGAGGCGGAGCGGGCCGTGCGGCAGCTCGGGGTGGGCGAGGAGATGCCGGGCCATCGTCATGATGATGGCGATCCCCGCCTTGTCGTCCGCGCCGAGGAGGGTGTCGCCGCTGGCGGTGATGATGTCGTCTCCCACCTTGCTCGCCAGGTAGGGCAAGGCGGCGGGGGAGAGGACGACGTCGTCGCCTTTGGGCAAGCGGATATCGGCGCCGTCGTAGGCGCAATGGACGATCGGCTCGACGCCGCAGCCGTTGTAGGCGTTCGTCGTGTCGACGTGGGCGAGGAAGGCGACCGTTGGCGCGTTCCCCTCGACGGTGGCGGGGAGGGTGGCGAGGACTGCGCCATAGTCGGTCATCGTTACGTCGCTCGCGCCGATCTCGCGCAGCTCGGCGACAAGGAGGCGGAGCAGGTCGAGCAGCCGCTCCGTGCTGGGGGTGGTGGGCGAGGCCTCATCGCTCTCGGTGTCGATGCGGGCGTAGCGGATGAGGCGCTCCTCGAGCTCGCGGTCGAAGGTCTCAGGCATGCTGGTTCTCCGTGCCTCCTGTGGTTGCCGCGCTGAACGATGGGTTTTCCGGCCGGGACGCGAAGAGATTGAGCCCCAGCCGCTCGGAGAGGAAGCGGGACACGAGTTGCCCCTTGACGCTGTTGCCGGCGGCGTCGAGGGGTGGGGCGAAGACGCCCATCCCCCCCTTGCCCGGGGCGACGGTGACGATGCCGCCGCCGATGCCGCTCTTGCCAGGGAGGCCGATGTCGTAGAGCCAATCCCCCGAGGTCTCGTAGAGGCCGGCGGTGGCCATGACCGCCAGGGTGCGCTGGCAGGAGTCGCCGCTGACGACCCGCTCGCCGGTCAGGGGGTGGATGCCGCCGTTGGCGAGCGTGGCCCCCATGACGGCCAGATCGGTGGCGGTGACATCGAGCGAGCATTGGCGGGTGTAGAGATCGGTCGTCGCCAGGTGGTCGAAGTAGAGGCGGTGGTAGCTGGCGAGGAGGCCGGCGATGCTCCGGTTGCGCAGATTGGTGGCCGAGGCCGAGTCATAGACCGCCTCGTTCAGCGCGAGGGGGTGGCCGGCGAAGCGGGAGAGCCCCTCGCGCAGGAAATCCCACTTCTCCTCGATGCCGGCGCCGGGGGCGAGGCTGGTGGTGGCCAGCGCCCCGGAGTTGACCATCGGGTTGGTGAGGCGGTTGGCATCGCGCTCGACCGCCTCGATCGAGTTGAAGGGGAGGCCGGTGCTGTTGACCCCGATGCGTTCGCGCACCGCCTCCGCCCCGAGCGCATCGCAGACGAGGGCGAAGACGAAGGGTTTGGAGACGCTCATGATGGCGAAGGGGGCGGCGGCATCGCCCACGGCATAGGTCGCGCCGTCGGTGGCGGCGACGCAAATGCCGAAGAGGTGGCGCGGGACATCCGCCAGCGCCGGGTAGACGCTGGCGTTCTCCCCCTCATCGACGGCGCGAAAGCGCTCGTGCGCGGCGTAGAGCAACTCGCGGACCCGCCCGGGGAGGGGGAGCCGGCCGTTCGATATGGGGGAGGCGTCGGGCGCGGCGGTCATGGCAACGCCCTTGTCAGCGCGATGGCGCGGGAAGCCGCGCCAGCTCCTCCAGGTAGACGATCGCCGTATCGATCCCGCGGTGGAACATCTCGAGGCTGAAGTGCTCGTTTGTCCCGTGCAGGCCGTCGGTGTCGAGGCCATAGCCCATCATGACGACCGGGATCTGCAGCAGGTGGGCGATGTCGGCGACGATCGGGATGCTGCCTCCCCCCCGGGTGAAGACGGGCGACGCGCCCCAGCCGATCTCGTAGGCGCGGGCGGCGGCCTGCATCTCGGGGAGGGTGAAGTCGATCAGGGCCGGCTCGCCGGTGTTGAGCAGCTCGACGCTGACGCGGACAGTCGGCGGCGCGATCGCCAGGATGTAGTCGCGCAGCTTCTCGTAGATGTCGTGGGGATCCTGGTTGCCGACGAGGCGGCAGGAGACCTTGGCCATCGCCCTTGCCGGGATGATCGTCTTCGAGCCGGGGCCGGTCCAGCCGCTGAGGAGGCCATTGATCTCCAGCGTCGGGCGCGCCGAGACGCGCTCGCGCAGGGTGAAGTCGGCCTCGCCCCAAGGGGCGGGGACGCCGGTGGCCGCCAGCAACTCCGCCTCGCTCATGTCCGTCTTGGCGATCTCGGCTCGCTCGGCATTGGTCAGGGGGACGACGTCGTCGTAGAAGCCGGGCACGGCGATGCTGTGGTCGGGGTTGTGCAGCTTGCTCAGGATCTCGACGAGCGCCAGAGCCGGATTGTGCACGGCGCCGCCGTAGAAGCCGCTGTGCAGGTCGTCGTGCGGGGCGTCGACGTGGATCTCGATATACGTCATGCCGCGCAGGCTGTGGGTGATGGCGGGGCGCTCGATGGCGGGCATCGAGGAGTCGCTGATGACGCAGGCATCGGCCGCGAGCAGATCGCGGTGCTCCTCGATGAAGGGGCGCAGGTTGGGCGAGGCGACCTCCTCCTCCCCCTCGAGGAGGAACTTCAGGTTGACTGGCGCGCCGCCCGAGGCGAGATACGACTCGAGCGCCTTGACGTGGATGAAGAGTTGCCCCTTGTCGTCGGTCGCGCCGCGGGCGAAGACCTTGCCATCCTTGACGACCGGCGTAAAGGGGGGCGTATCCCAGCCATCCTCGATGGCGGCGGGGACGACATCGTAGTGGCCGTAGACGAGGACGGTCCGCTTGTCCGGGCCGGCGCCGTTCCACTCGCCGTAGACAACGGGGTAGCCGGCGGTCGGCATGACCGCGACGTTCTCCGCCCCGATGGCGCGCAGGCTCTCCGTGAGCCAGTCGGCGGCGGCTGCGATATCGCCGGCGTGGGCGGGGTCGGTGCTGATGCTGGGGATGCGCAGGAGCGCTTCGAGCTCCTCGAGGAAGCGGTCGGCGTTGTCGCGGGCATACTGGCGCGCGGCGCTCGTGGACGACATGATTCGACCCCCTCCTACGCCTCATTCCAAGGAGCGCGGTCCAGACAGCCACCACCTACCGGTCGCGCGGGCCTGCGCCAGTCTCGTAGTGCGCGATACGTTTCGATTCGTGCGGGAAGATAGCAGAGAGGCGGGCCGAGTGTCCACGAACTTGGACATAACAGCGATGTCCCGAGCGCATCATGCGGCCTTCACCCCGACGTCACCCAAGGCGTGGAGAGGACGCGCGCCCGGTTCCGGAGAACGCTTCGGCCTGGAGCAACCCTCACCCCCAACCCCTCTCCCACCGGGGTGGGAGAGGGGTTGGGGGTGAGGGTCGGTCGGGGCCATCACAGCACCCCGCTGACACCGTTCGTCAGCAGGATCGCGCCGAAGAGGGCCATGACGACGCCGGAGATGCTCTGCATGTGTCGCGTCAGCCAGGCCGCGCAGCGCTCAAGCCAGGCCTCGCCCGCCTCGCCGCCGTACTGGCGGACCAGGAGGGGGACGAGGAGCCCCAGCGTGGCGACGACGATGAAGAGGGCCATGACGATCAGCTCGGCGAGCAGGGCGAGCCGCGCCTGGCCGATGAGGCTGGCGGCGGCGGCGAGCAGGATGAGGTTGCGGACGTTGACGATGGCAAGGAAGGCGCCGAGCGCGAAGCGGCGGCCGGGGCCCCCCGTGTCGAGCAGCCGCGTCCAGCGCGGATCGGCCGGCTGCTCGCCGGGGAGGGGGCCTTTGACGAGGGAGATGGCGGCGGCGGCGAGGAGGAGGAGGCCGAGCGCGGCGCGGAAGATGGCGAAGCGGCCGTCGAGCCATGCGCCGGGGTGCGGGGGGAGGCTGATCTGGGTCTGGATGATGATGGCCGGGAGCGCGAGGAGCACGACGAGGCCGAGCACCCAGCCGAGGGTGAGCGCGACCCCGTTGCGACGCGCCTGCTCCCGGTTGGCGATGAGGATGGTGATGACGATGGCGAGGGGGTTGAGTGCGATCCCCAGCCCGAGCAGGAGCGTGTTGCCGATCCCCGCGATCATCGGCGGGCCATGCTGGACACGCCCGTCATGAGCGGGACGCGGGGTCGTCGGGAGGGTAGGGCGCGGTGGTGCGGGCGGTGTCGAAGAGCGCGTGCAGGATGGCGCGCGCCTCGGGGGGGTCCTGCGCGGTGACGCGGAAGGCGATGCGGATCAGCCAGACGACGACGGCGATGATGAGGGGCGGGGCGACGATGAAGACGAGGCGGGAGCCGATGAGGGTGGCGACCATGCCGAGGGTGAGGACGGCGAAGAGGGTGAGGGCGCTGTCGAGCACCTCCTGCATGCCGAAAGTGGGGGCCTGGCGGGCGAGGATGACGTAGCGGTTGATGTAGGTCTGCACGGCGGCCCCGGCGCTGGTCGAGCCGAGGGCGGTCAGGATCGAGATGAGCCCGACCGCCTCGATCTGCGGCGTGAGCTGGATGCCGACCAGGCCGAGGAGCCGCAGCGGGCTGATGGGGGCGAGGAGGGGGGCGACGAGGTCGATGAGGCCGAAGAGCATGAAGCCGAGGCTGAGGATGGCCATCGCCATGACGGCGAGGGTGCGCTCGCCGCGGCGATCCATCAGCCAGGGGCCGAGGACGGAGCCGGCCAGAAAGCCGATGCCGCCCGGGGCGAGGATGTAGACCGAGTTGGTCGGGTCGGAGCGGAGGACGTCGCGCACGTAGACGGGGATGAGGGTGTTGAGCCCGTCGAAGAGGGCGAAGACCATCGAGCCGACGAGGATCATCGCCCCGACCTTGCGGTTGCCGTTGAGCCATTCGGCGGTGCGGCGCAGGGTCGGCACCGAGCCGCGCCAGTCGACGGCTCGCACGGCGCGGGGCAAGGGCGTCGAGTGCTCCTCCTTCGGCAGCTTGAGGGTCCGCACCGCGCCGAAGAGGAGGATGAACCCGGTGACGTAGATGAGGACGCGCAGCGAGGTGACGTTGATCAGGATGGGGGCGAGAAAGGCGGTGCCGATGGCGGTGCCGATGCCGCTGGCGACGGTGATGAGGGCGGCGACGGCCGCGACGTGGGCGGCGGTCGCCACCAGCGCGGTCATCGCCTTCAGCGCGGGGACGACGATCTGGCCGAGCATGGCGGTGAGGAAGATGAGGAGGACGAGGCTGGTGACGCCGGTGCCCCAGACGGTCGGCACGATGAAGCAGGCGGCGGCCTGCAGGACGTAGGCGGTGACCATCGCCGTCCGCTTCGACATGGCGTCAGCGAGCGCCCCGCCGCTGATGCCGAAGAGGAGGGCGGCGAGGTAGCGGGTGGCGCCCATCAGGGAGATGACGATCTGCGGCGCGCCGATGGTGGCGAGGTAGACCATCGCGCCGTAGGAGAGGGTGGAGATGCCGAGGACGGTGGCGAAGCGGGAGAGGACGAGGGCGAGGACGGCGGGGTCGCGCAGGAGCTGATCCCGGAGGTTCCACTCCTGCTCGGCAGCGGCGCGATCCGTGGCGCTCGCCGCGCCATCCGGCCGGTTGGGCACGGCGGTCATGGCGCGGCATCCCCACGCCGCCGCGCGATCGGCAACGATTGCGGCATCAGATTCCCACTTCCAGACGGATGGGCGTCAAGCATCGCGGCGCCATGATAGCGCAGGGCCGCTCGCCGCCCGGGCAGTCGCCGGCCACGCGGAGGCCGGGCCGGGACGCGGACATCCCCCTGTCAATGGCGGCCCTGATCTTGCGACATGCGGCCCTGATCTTGCGACATAATGTGTGCGCCGCGGTAGGGTGCTCTGGCATGGTGGAGATGCCGGGAGTTGCCCGACGCGGCGTTTTCGTTCGCGGTGAGGGTCCTTCGCCGCACGTTTTCCCGCGAAATCTCCGCTTATCGTCCACTTGCGACTCCCGAAAGCCCACGTAACCACGCCAATATCTTTTGGGGTGTCTCATTTTGGCGGGGCAAATGTGTCTTTATAGATAGAGGGGGGAAAACATCCGGGGAAAGGGGGTGATGCGGTGAACCGCTGCGCGGCGCGCGGCTGCGGCCGTTGGACGCGCGCCGGGGAGGCGTTCTGCTCCCGGCATCGCGCCGAGGCGGATGGGGCCGGCGACGAGCGCGCGGCCGGGGCGGATGACCTGGGCGGCGCGATGGTCGATTTTCAGGCGCGGCTGGCCACGGGCGACTACGACGCGCTCCTCGGGGCGGGGCTGCGCGAGGCGCTGCGGGGCGCGGCGGCCGACGACGGGTTGGAGGCGGAGATCGGCGCGCTGCGGCTGGCGCTCGCGCGCCTGCTGCAGGAGGAGGGGGACCCATCGCGGCTGGCGACGGGCGTGGCGCGGGTGGCGGGCGTCGCGGTGCAGGCGGCGCGGCTGCGGCGAGTGCCCGGGGCGGGCGACGAGCTGCGCGAGGCGCTGCTGCAGGGGCTGGCCGGCTACGAGGCCGAGCGGGCCGCGAAAGGGGGTGAGGCGGAATGATGCGAGCGGCGAGCGTAGCTCCTCCTGGCCAGGGGCGGCAGGCGGTCAGCCTGGAGCCGGCCTCGGCCTACGAGGCGGTCACGCGGCAGATGGTCCTCGACCTGGGCGAGGAGCTGCGGGAGATCAAGGGGCGGTTGAATGGCCTCCTCTTCCTGGTCGCCGGTTCGGTGCTGCTGGACGTGGTGCTGCGGGTGCTGGGACGGGGGTGATGGGGGGTGGAGCGTTGACGCTGGATGACAGATGCCGGATGTCAGATGTCAGGTCCGCTGCATCCACGCCCTCGCCTCCCCTCATCACCCACCTCCCATCACCCATTACCCGCGTTGCCCACCTGGTGCTTGGCGATGTGGCCGCGTTCTCGCGGATCCTCTTTCCGGGGCGGGCGCTGCGGCCCTATCAGGTAGAGCCGGCACGGGCGATCGCGGAGAGTGTCGAGCGGGGGCTGGGGCGCTCGTTCGCCGTCGTCTTCTCGCGGCAGGCGGGGAAGGACGAGATGCTGGCGCAGCTCGTCGCCTGGCTGCTGACGCGGTGGCAGCGGCGGGGCGGCAGCATTGTCCTCGCCGCGCCGACCTTTCAGCCGCAGGCGGCGCTGATGCGCGACCGCCTGCTGGCCCGGCTGGAGGAGCCGCTGCCGGCCGCCTTCACCGGCGGCGCGTCGCTGCACGACGGCTACGCGGTGACGCTCGGGCAGGCGTCAGCCCGCTTCCTCTCGGCTGCGCCGGGGGCGAACGCGCGCGGGCAGACGGCCGATCTCCTCCTGGTGGCGAACGAGGCGCAGGATATCGAGCCTGATCTCTGGGACGCGGTCTTCGACCCGATGGCCGCCAGCACGAACGCGACGACCCTCTTCCTCGGCACCGTCTGGAGCCGGGAGACGCTCCTGGCGCGGCAGATGGCCTTCCTGCGCGAGGAGGAGCGGCGCGACGGCAGCAAGCGGGTCTGGACCGTCCCCTGGGAGGAGGTGGCGCGGACGCTGCCGGCCTACGGGGAGCGGGTGCGCTCGCGCATCGCCCAGTTCGGGCCGGCGCACCCCTTCATCCGCACCGAGTACTGCCTGCAGGAGCTGGATGGCGCGGGGAGTCTCTTCCCGCCCGGCCGCATCGCGGCGATGCAGGGGGATCACCCCCGCCAGCATGCGGCCACGCCCGGGCGTCGTTACGCCCTCCTGCTTGACGTTGCCGGCGAAGAGGAGGGAGCCACCGCCCCCGAGGGTTTCCGCGACGACACGCGGCGGGACAGCACGGCGCTCACTGTTGTCGAAGTCGGCGAGCCGGCAAGCCGGCAAGTCGGCAAGATGACGGATCGAGAAGGGGCGGGGCTGGAATACGAGGATGCCGAATCTTCTCGCCGGCTTGCCGGCTCGCCGTCTGGCCCACTCGTCTCTGGCCGGCTTGCCGACTCGCCGACTTGCCGTCTCCCGATCTACCGAACAGTCGATCGCCTGGCGTGGACCGGGGTGCGGCATACGGCGTTGCATGCGCGGCTGGTGCATCTGGCGCGGGAGGTGTGGCGGGCGAGCGTGGTGGTGGTCGACGCCACAGGGGTCGGCGCGGGGCTCGCCTCCTTCCTGGCGGCGACGCTGGGCGATCGCCGCGTCGGGCGGGCGATCCCGGTGATCCCCTTCATCTTCACGGCGGCGAGCAAGAGCGCTCTCGGCTGGGATTGGATTGGACTGATCGATGCCGGGCGCTATCGGGAGTACGCCGACGATGGCGCGCAGCTCACCCGCCTCTTCCGGGCGCAACTGGCCGCGACGACCTACGCGACGCCGCCCGGCCCCGGCAAGACGCTCCGCTGGGGCGTCCCCCCTGGCCGCGGTCACGACGACCTGGTGATGAGCGCGGCGCTGACGGCGGTGCTGGACGGCGTCGATTGGCGAGAGCGGATCGCGACGGGGGTGATGGGTGATGGGTGATAGGGCCGTCGGGGCGACGCCGGCGTCGCCCCGGCGGCCCTATCACCCACAAGGAGGAACAAATGGACGAAGAGCCGAGTGCCGGGAACGCGCCCGTGTTGGGCGCCGATGATCTCGCGGCGCTGCGGGAGGTGGTGCTGCGGGCCTACCCGGAGACGGTGCCGGAATTGATCGGCGGGGCGAGCGTGGCGGAGGTGCTGGCGAGCGTCGAGGCGGCGGCCGCGGCCTACCAGCGGATCGCGGAGGGGGTGGCGGCACGGAGCGTTGCGCCGGCGCCTCCGGCGGTGCCCGCGGGGAGCGCGGCGCCGGTGGCGATTGACCCGGAGACGCTCCCCTCGGTGGAGAAGATCCGGCGGGGATTGGCGAGGTGACGGGAGCTATCAGCTATCAGCTATCGGCTATCGGCTATCAGCGATGAGCTGCGTGTGGGTGACGCTCGATCACCCGCAACGGACACCCGCGGCGATAGAAAGCTGATAGCCGATAGCCGATAGCCAACAGCGCGTACAGGAGGGAACCACGACTCATGGCCATGACCAAGTCCGAAGCTGCCAAGCTGACGCAGGATCTGCTGCTGCGCGGCGTGATCGAGACGGTGATCAAGGAATCGCAGTTGCTCCAGCTCTTGCCCTTCATGGAGGTCACGGGGACCGCTGTCACCTACAACCGGGAGGCGACGTTGCCGGCGGCGAGCTTCTACGACGTCGGGGATACGTGGACCGAGGCGACACCGACTTTCACCACAGTGACGGCGGCGCTCAAGATCATGGGCGGCGACGCGGACGTCGACAACTTTCTCCAGGCGACCTACGCCGACCCGACCGATATCGAGGCGGAGGTGATCGCCAGCCGGAGCCGGGCGGTGGCCCACGCCTTCCTCGATGCCTTCTACAACGGCGACACCGCGACCAACAGCAAGGCGTTCGACGGGCTGACGAAGGCGACCGCGGCCGGGCAGACGATCGCGGCCGGAGCGAACGGCGGCCAGTTGACGCTCGACCTGATGGATCAGGTGATCGACCTGGTCAAGCCGGGGAAGCCGGACGCGCTCCTGATGAGCAAGCGGACGCGGCGCAAGCTCTC
>JADYYO010000280.1 GCA_020853615.1 Thermomicrobiales bacterium | reverse complement strand
GCCCCTCCCCGACCCCCCCCCCCGCCCCCTCCCCCCCGGGGGGGGGCGCGGGGCCGGGGGTGAGGGTCGGCCGTCGCAACGCGGCGCTGATAACCCAGATTCCGTATCAGGCCGCGCTCGCCGTTGGAGACTCCCTCGACCGGTCCCGCCGCGCCTGGACCGCGCGCAGGATTGGCGGCGCGACGAGCGCGACCAGGGCCAGGGCGAGGATCGCCGCGGAGATCGGCCGCGTGACGAAGGTGAGGTAGTTCCCCTGCGCGATCTGCAATGCGCGGCGGAAGTGGTCCTCGGCGATGGGGCCGAGGACGACGCCGACGACCGCGGGCGCGACCGGGATGTCGAAGCGGCGCATGACGAAGCCGAGCGCGCCGAGGAGATAGAGGACGACCAGATCGACGATCGACCGGCTGATTCCATAGGTGCCGAGGCCGGCCAGGACCAGGATGCCGGCGTAGAGGAGCGGCCGCGGGATGAGCAGCAGCCGCACCCAGATGCCGACGAGCGGCAGGTTGAGCACGAGCAGCATCACGTTCCCGATGTAGAGGCTGGCGATCAGCCCCCAGACGAGGTCCGGATTCTGCCGGAAGAGGGTTGGCCCCGGGTTGAGTCCGTAGCGCTGGAAGGCGGCCAGCAGGATCGCGGCGGTGGCCGATGTCGGCAGCCCGAGCGTCAGGAGGGGCGCCAGCACGCCGGCGGCCGAGGCGTTGTTGGCCGCCTCTGGCCCTGCCACCCCCTCGATGGCGCCATGCCCGAACTCCTCCGGGTGTTTGGTCAGCCGCTTCTCGAGCGCGTAGGAGAGGAAGGTCGGGATCTCCGCGCCGCCGGCGGGGAGGCTGCCGATCGGGAAGCCGAGCAGCGCCCCGCGCAGCCACGGCTTCCACGATCGCGCCCAATCCTCCCGCGTCATCCGCGCCGGACCTTCCATCGGCACGATATTGTCGACGTCGTGGCGCATGCGCGAGGCGACCCAGAAGGTCTCGCCGACGGCGAAGAGGCCGACGGCGACGGTGACGACGTCGATGCCGTTCTGCAGCTCGGGGCGGCCGAGGGTGAAGCGGCTCTGGCCGGTGAGGGTGTCGATCCCGATCAGCCCGATCGCCAGCCCGAGGAAGAGGCTGAGTAGACCGCGCGCCAGCGAGTTGCCGAGGAGCGTGGTGACGGTGGTGAAGGCGAGGACGACGAGCGCGAAGTACTCGGCCGGCCCGAACCTGAGACCGACCTGCACCATCACCGGGGCCAGGAAGGTGAGCGCCACCGTCCCGATCGTCCCGGCGACGAACGACCCGATGGCGGCCGTCGCCAGCGCGGCCGCGCCGCGCCCCCGTTTCGCCATCAAATTCCCTTCGATCGCGGTCACGATCGAGGCCGATTCGCCGGGGGTGTTGAGGAGGATCGAGGTGGTCGAGCCGCCGTACATGCCGCCGTAGTAGATCCCGGCGAACATGATGAAGGCGCTGACCGGCTCCAGCCGGAAGGTGACCGGCAGGAGGAGCGCGACGGTCAGCGCCGGTCCGATCCCCGGCAACACCCCGACCGCCGTTCCCAGCACGACGCCGATCAGCGCCCAGAGGAGATTCTCCGGCGTCAGCGCGACCTGGAAGCCATGCAGCAGCTCGGCAAAGGCGCCCATCTCAGAGAATTCCCGCCAGCACGCCGGCCGGGAGGCGCAGATCGAGCCCGCGCGTGAAGCCGACGTAGAGGAGGGTGGCCATCAGCAACCCCGCGATGATGTCGCGCGCGACATGGCGGCTCCCCATGGCGAACGCGGCCCCGGCGAAGAGGACCGTGCTGGCGATGATGAACCCCGCCGGCTGCAGCAGGAAGAGGTAGGCGAGTAGCGCGAGTGTCAGCATGCCGACCGTGCGCCAGTCGGTCGGCAGGGTTGGGTCGGCGTCTTCCGATTCGGTGCTGATCGCCCCGCCGCGGCCGGTCAGCGCCTCGATCGACAGCCAGATCCCGATGACGATCAGCGACGCCCCGACGATGTAGGGGATGACGCGCGGCCCGACCGTCGAATAGGCGGGGGTCAGGCGGATCTGCGTCGTCTGCCAGACGATCGCGATGCCGAAGAGGACGGCGCCGAGCCCCAGCAGCACCTCGCCGACATCGGCGCGACCAGATCCGGGCGGCTCCGGCCGCGGTTCGAGATCCATCACTCCATCGCGCTCCTCGTTCCTGATTTGGCTTTACAAGGGGAGGTGCTGGCGCGAATCATCGTCGTGACCACGGAGAACCCTCACCCCCAGCCGCCACCCAAGGGCTACCCGGCCCACTCCGGTGGGAGCGGCGAGGGTTGTCGCGAGATGACGCGATGGATTCGCTCCCCAGTTCTGGCGAGTCCGATGAGGATTGCGGGAAAACCCGCTTCCCGTCTGTCACGACATCTCGCCGCATGCTCCCCGCTCCCACCGGAGTGGGCCGGGTAGCCCTTGGGTGGCGGTTGGGGGTGAGGGAACGCCTCCCCCCAATCAGGCTACGAGCCCCAGCTCCTTCAGGATGGGGACGATCCGCGCCTGCTCCTCCTTCAGGAACTCGCCGAAGGCGTCGCCCGAGAGGGCATAGTCCTGCCAGCCGTACTTCTGCAGCGTCTCCTGCCAGCCCCGCGAGGCGATCATCTCATCGACCAGCGCCACCAGGCACTGCCGCCCTTCTTCGGAGATGTCTGGCGGGGCGACGATGCCGCGCCAGTTCGCCAGCTCGACGTCGACGCCCTGCTCCCGCAGCGTCGGGGCGACCGACGTGACCGGCGTGGCCTCGGCCCCGGCAACCGGCGTCGCGGCAGCTTCACCCGGGGAGCCGGAGACGGCCAGCGCTCGCAGCTCGCCCGCCTCGATCTGGTCGATCCATTCGCCGATGCCCGAGACGCCTGCCGAAACCTGCCCGCCGAGGACCGCGGCCAGCGCCTCGCCGCCGCCAGAGAAGGGGACGTAGTTGATCTGCGTCGGGTCGACGCCGACCGCCTGCGCGATCAGCCCGACCAGGATATGGTCGGTGCCGCCCGCCGATCCTCCGCCCCACGAGATCGCGGTCGGATTCTCCTTCAGCGCCGCGATCAGGTCGTCGAGCGTCTGGTAGGGGGAGTTCTTGGGCACCACGATCACCTCGAACTCGGCGGTCAGGCGCGAGATCGGCGTCGTGTCGTCGAGCGTAACCTGCGAGGCGTTGGTGGCCAGCGCCCCGATCATCACCAGCCCCATCATCATCATCTGGTGATCGTTGCCCCGCTCATCATTGACGAGCTGCGCGATGCCGATGGTGCCGCCCGCTCCTTCGACGTTGTAGACCTGGACCGTCTTCGCGATTCCCTCTTCCTGCATCACCCGCTGCATCTCGCGCGCGGTGGTGTCCCAGCCGCCGCCCGGCGCGGCAGGCGCCATGATCTCGATCGGGGTATCGGTGAAGCCGTCGATCGTGCAGGTTGCGGCTTGCGCGGATGCCGGCGCCGGAGAGGCGGCGATCGCCGCCAGGAGGGGCGCCAGGAGCAGGGTCACGACAAGCATCGTCGTCCATCGCGGCGATCGCATCATTGCTTCTCCTTGCTTTGCTCCGGTCCGCGGTGACCGGAAACGGCAGCGTGTGCCTGAACGCTCCGATACTACATGATTCCTGCAGCAATCGGGGTTGCCTCAGCGACGGATCCCGATACAAGGGGGACGCATATGGTTAGCACCAGGTATGACGTTATCGTCATCGGGGCCGGGCAGGGAGGTGGGCCTTTCGCCAGCGCCTGCGCCGAGGCGGGCCGGCGGACGGCGCTGGTCGAGCGGGCGCACGTCGGCGGCACCTGCATCAACGAGGGGTGCACACCAACGAAGACGATGACCGCCTCGGCCCGCGTCGCCTATCTCGCCCGGCGAGCCGGGGAGTACGGCGTGGAGACCGGCCCGGTGCGCGTCGACATGGCAGCCGTGCGTCAGCGCAAGCGGGAGATGGTGGAGGAGTTCCGCTCCGGCTCCCTGCGCCGGATCGAGGAGACCGCCGGTCTCGACCTGATCCGGGGGAACGCTCGCTTCACCGCTCCCCATGCCGTCGCCATCGAGGGCGAGGGCCCGGCGCGGGAGATCTCGGCGGAGCTGATCGTGATCGATGCCGGCACGCACCCGGCCATGCCGGAGCTGCCGGGGCTGGAGGAGATCCCCGCGCTCGACTCGACCTCGATCATGGAGCTCGACCGCGTGCCCCGCCACTTGATCGTCCTCGGCGGCGGCGCGGTCGGACTCGAGTTCGCCCAGATGTTCCGCCGCTTTGGCAGCGAGGTGACAGTGGTGCAGCGGGGCGAGCAGCTTCTGGGGCGAGAGGACCGCGACGTGGCGGAGGCGGTCGCGGAGATCCTGCGCGAGGACGGCGTCGCCCTGCTGCTCCGGACCGAGTCCCGCGCCGTGTCGTCCAACGGGGAAGACGCGGTCGCGCTCACCGTGCGCGGCACGGATGGCGCCGAGCGGACCATCGAGGGGTCGCACCTGCTGGTGGCGACCGGCCGCGCGCCGAGCAGCGACGGACTGGCGCTGGAGCGCGCCGGCGTGCAGACGGACGATCGGGGCTTCATCGAGGTCGACGCGCGGCTGGCGACGAACGTGCCCGGCATCTATGCCATCGGGGACATCACCGGCGGCCCGGCATTCACCCACATCTCCTACGACGACTTCCGTATCCTGCGCGCCAATCTGCTGGAGGGCGGGGACGCGACGACCGAGGGGCGCCTCGTCCCCTATGTCGTCTTCATCGACCCGCAACTTGGGCGGGTCGGGATCACCGAGGGGGAGGCGCGGAAGCGCGGCATTCCCGTCAAGGTGGCGACGCTGCCGATGGCGAGCGTCGCCCGGGCACTGCAGATCGACGAGCCGCGGGGCTTCCTGAAAGCGGTCGTCGACGCTGGGAGCGAGCGCATCCTCGGCTTCGCCGCGCTCGGGGTCGAGGGCGGCGAGATCATGGCGACGGTCGAGGTGGCGATGATGGGCGATCTCCCCTACACCGCGCTGCGCGACGGCATCTTCGCCCATCCGACGCTGGCCGAGGCGCTCAACAATCTCTTCGCGGCGATCGAGGCGTGAGCCTGGGCGGCGATGATCCACTATCGTGACATGCCGCGTGCTGAGACACGGCGCGGGTGTCATCCTGAGCGCAGCGAAGGATCTCGGCACCCTAGAGCCACGTCTCCCCTGAGCCGAGATGCTTCGTTCCTCAGCATGACACGATGTTGGCGGGCGGCGCATGATCCAATCGGCGACATCATCCGTTCTTCCTGGATGAGGATGGGGCGATTACCACGGGAGGCGCCGGGATGAACCTGCTCTCCGAGAATGCCGTTGCGCAGGGGATGGTGCTGGCGAGCCTGATCGCCGGCATCGCGCTCGCCTGCATCGCCCAGCTCGTCTCCGCCTTCCCTCGCGCCGAGGCGCGCGACGGCGACGTCGTCAACGGGGCCATCGTCCGCCTCGCGGTCGCCGCGACCGTCATGATGATCAACGTCTGGTCGGGCATCATCTTCTTCATGGACGACGGCCGCGACCGCGCCTCGATCGCGCGGGTCTTCTACGGCGGGCTGCTGGTCGGCGCCTTCTTCTTCGCCCTCGGCATGGCGGAGACGATCGCCATCCGCTCCCCCCGCCTGCGCTGGCCGATGCTCCTCCTCTTCGGCGGCCTACTGGTGGCGGAGGGGATTCTGGCGAAGGCGTATCTGATTTGAGGGGGGGAGGTGACGCGTTGCCGTCACGCCCGGCCCTTCTTACCTCCCGCTCAGGCCGGCAGGGCGCTGTCCTCGATCCCGGTATTGTCCCTCACCAGCCGGCCCGACGGCGCTCCGGCGCGGGCAGGACCGGTTGCTCCAGCGCGGCCGCGTGAATCTGGCGCAACACCGCCGGCAGGCGATCCAGCACCGCCGCGTTCTCGACGCGCAGCACCCGATAGCCGGCCGCGCGCAGCCGCGCCTCCCGGTCGGCG
>JADYYO010000279.1 GCA_020853615.1 Thermomicrobiales bacterium | reverse complement strand
GTCGTTCCACATCCAGACGCCGTTGAGGATCACCACCGCCGCCAGCGCCGGCCGCGTCAGTGGCATCATGATCCGCCAGAAGATCTGCAGGTGGCTGGCGCCGTCGATGCGTGCCGCCTCCTCCAGGTCGCTCGGCAGCGCCTGGAAGAAGCCGACCATCACCAGCACCGCCAGCGGGATGCCGAGAACCGAGTAGGCGAGGGCCAGTGACCAGATGCTGCCGAGCAGCCGCGCCTGCCGGAACATGATGAAGATCGGGATGATGATCAACTGCACCGGCACGACCAGCCCGCCGACGAAGGCGAGCCGCAGCGGCAGGCGGAGCCGGAAGTCGAAGCGGGCCAGGCCGTAGGCGGCGAGGTAGGCGAGGACCGTGCTGATGCCGACGCCGAGGACGGTCGAGATCAGGCTGTTGAGCGTCGCTCGCTGCAGGTTCGCCTCGTGCCACGCCTTCTGGTAGTTGAAGGGGTCGAACGCCTCGGGCAGGCCGTAGGGGAGGTCGAAGAATTCCGGCACCGTCTTGAACGAGCCGAGGACGACCATCACGATCGGGATCAGCACCACCGCGCTGACCGCCAGCATCACCGCGTGCCGGGCGATCGCCCGCGCCAGCTTCGTCCACCGCCTGCGCCCGGCGGTGCGGGTTGCACCGCTCACGAGTGGATCGCCGATTCACGCCGCCCGAGGAGGACGATCAGCACCGCCGAGACGATCGCCAGGAAGGCGAAGAGGATGACTCCCTCCGTCCATGGCGAAGCTGAAGCGGGCCTGGTTGTTGAAGGAGCCCTGCCCGAAGGCGTCGCTGTAGATGAGGACGCCCAGCACCAGCGTCGCGCCATCCGGCACCCCGGCCGGCCCGCCGAGGACGTAGATCAGGTCGAAGGCGCGGAAGATGAGGATGAAGGAGAGGACCGTCATGATGGTGAAGGAGGGGGCGAGCATGGGGAAGGTGACGTCGCGGAAGACCTGCCACGGTTTGGCCCCGTCAACGAGGGCCGCGTGGCGCAGATCCTCCGGCACGTTCTGCAGCCCGGCCAGGTAGAGGACGACCGTCATCCCGTTCCATTGCCACGCCTGCACGATCATCATCGTCTTCAGCGCCCAGGCGGGGTCGGCCTGCCAGTTCCGCTGCCAGTCGCCGAGGCCGACGCAGCCGTTGTGGACGTCGGGGGAGGCCATGCTGTCAATCCATGCGTCGGCGGAGTGGTGGCGCCGGGGCGCGGCGTCTACCAGGGCAGGCCGCGCACCAGCGCCACCGCCAGCGCAAGCACCAGCAGCGCGAGGAGGGTGTTGACGCGGCCGACGAGGGCGGCGCGGCGGCGCAGCGCGGCGGCGCGTTGCAGGAGGACCGGGTCGGGGCGGGCGGCGGCGCTCGCCGGGCCGAGGAGGAGGTCGTGCGCGAGGCTGAGCGCGATCATGACGGCGATCACGGCCAGCTTCGCGGTCAGCACCCGGCCGAAGTCGCTCGTCAGGAGCCGGCCGGAGGCGACATCGCCCCAGGTGACGCCGCGAAACGCGACGTTGGCGATGCCGGTCGCGATCAGCAGCGCGATGCAGAGCCAGCCGATGGTCCGGAAGCGGCGGCCGACGATCGAGAAGAGGGGACCGCGCTCGGCGGGCGGCATCTGGCGCGTCGCCGGCGCGATGACGAGGGCCAGGAAGAGCATCCCGCCAACCCAGACCACCGCGCTGACGACATGGACGAAGACGGAGAGTTGGTACACGTTTCGGGTTCCTTACCGTTGGAGATGACGGGCTCGGCGGTCAGTGGCAGTGAGGCTCGGTGTCGATGCTCACCCCGTTGCTCGCAAGTCGTCGCGGCGGCGGAGGCGCTGACGGGCCTCTTTCCCCGAATCGACGTTCGTGCCGGCCGGCAACCCTCACCCCAGCCGCCACCCAGAGGGTACCCGGCCCACTCCGGTGGGAGAGGGGAGCGTCTGGCGTGATGAGGTGATAGTTTCGGAATGGTTCCTCGGAGGAAAGCCAACGAGGGGTGGAATGCTCCCTCTGTCACGAAAGCTCGACGTCAGCACACCCTCTCCCTGCGCGCAGGGCCGGGGACCCTCTGGGTGGCGGCTGGGGTGAGGGTTGCTGGCCGCCACGACAGTCGCGATTCCTACCCTCACCTCCGCCAGCGATATCCTCCGGAATCTACGCCACCCGCGAAATCTCCACCCGCCAGACCTCAGGTCCCTCTTCGAGGTACTGCCAGCCGACCTCGCCGGGGTGCTCGGCCATGAACTGGTAGTAGAGCGGCTTCGGGTCGTGGTCGTTCACCAGATGGAAGGCCTCGCCGACGGCGAGATTGCCGAAGGTGTCGAAGATGAGCGGGTGCCGCTCGCGCGGCGTGATCTCCCGCACATCGAGAGTCCGTGGTTCGCTCTGCCGCGTGCTGCTCATGCAAGTGACTCCTTGTGCTGTATTCCGGCGCGCTGGCCGGCGTTGCGCGCGCCGGGGGCGCGCCAGTGATTGGCGATGCGGGCCACGTTGACCAGGAAGGCGACGAGGCCCGCGGCCACCAGCAGGCCGGCGGCGTAGCTCAGCCAGAGCGCGCCGATCCCGGCGGCGATGGCGGCCAGCGCCACGCCGAGGGACCAGAGCGCCCAGCCGGCCAGCGCCAGCCGCCGCCCGTACAGCTCCTCCAGCTTCGGCACCCGCTGCCGGCCGGCCAGCGGGGCGTAGCGTTGGAGCCAGACGAGGAAGGTGGCGATCTTGTAGAAGAAGCCCTGGATCGCCGTCTCGGCGAAGCCGGCGATCGCCAGCCAGCCGGCGACGATCCAGAGGGGCGAGGTCAGCGGTTCCTGCCGGGCGAAGCCGAGCGCCAGCAGCGCCGCCGCAAGCACCCCGGCCGCCGCTGCCGTCAGGGCGAAGGGGATGTGCACGTCGAGCCCGCGCCGCTTGCGCCGCCGGTAGAGATGGGCGAGCTGCCCGGCGAAGAGGGCCAGCCCCGCCAGGAGGGCGAGCGCGCCGGCGAGCGAGAGGGCGCGCGGCCCGCCGAGATGGAGGTTGGTCGAGAGGACCCAGGCGCCGCCGGCGGTCAGGACCAGCTCGGCCCAGGCGGCCGGCTCCCAGAACGCCTCCTCGGCGAGGGTGAACATGCCGACGAGGCGGTAGGCGACCCCGGCCAGAAAGACCGCCACCCAGCCGCCGAGCATGATGGTGGCATGGGCGGCGAGGTTCGCCAGCGTGTGCTCGCCCAGGATGCCGGTCCCCTTGTTGATGGCGAGGATCACGCCGTACGTGACGCCGCCGAGGAGGCCGACGAGGGCGACGATCATGTGCCAGGCGACGACGTCGCGGTGCGGGGCGCGGCGCAGCGTGGCGGCGACGATCCCGATATAGAGGAGGAAGGCGATCGCCAGCAGCGTGCCGCCGGCGATCAGCGCCGGCAGCCAGCCCCGCAGCAGCCCGATCGGCAGCGCGATCAGGCCGCCGAGAAAGGCCCAGAAGGAGAGGCGGCCGAGCTTGACCGAGCTGAGCGGCGTCTGCAGCACGACCGGGACGAGCTGGTAGCTGGCGCCGAGGATGACGGCGGCGATGACGCCGAGCGTGTTGAGGTGGACGAAGGCGAGGAGGCGCGGATCGTAGAAGCTGCCGAGGAGGAGCGGCATTGTCCAGGGCGCGGCGAGCGCCAGCGCCGCCAGCAGCAGCATTGCCAGCGCCATGAAGCGGGCGGGCAGATCGAGCGCCGGGGCGTGCTTCGAGCTGATGCTGCCCGGCGTGCGAGAGGGGCCGGCGGCGCGCGCGGCGCTCACGCGGTCGCCTCCGCCGGCTTCTGGATCAGGATCTCGACCCGCCCCGGCTCCGGCTCGCGCGTCTCGTAGCCGCAGCCGAGCTCGTCGAGGCGCGGGTAGAGGTGGATCGGGCGGCGGACGTGATGGACGCGCAGGGCGCCGCCCGGCGGCAGCTCCTCCAGCGCCTGCAGGATCTTCACCAGCGGCTCCGGCGGCACCAGCTCGCTGACGTCGATGGTGACGGTCGCGCTCGGCGCGTCCCAATCGAGGGCCGGGGCAGGGGCAGCGGGGGCGGCCGGCGATGGGCTCGTCTCCGCGCCGGTTCGCAGGAAGGCGACGTCCCAGTCGTCCGGGCCGAGCTGGCGGGCGCTGGCGGTGAAGCCCTGCTTGCCGAGAACGTCGTAGAGGGGGACCGGCTCGAAGGGGGCGCGCAAGCGGAGCATCTGGCCGATCGGCGTCTGCCGCGCGGCGCGCATGATCTCGCCGAACGGCTCATCGCCGCGCGCGATCAGCGGGCGCACGTCGAGCTCGGCCGCCACCGGGGCCTCGGGCCACTCGGCAGTGCCGGCTGCGGTGTGCGCGGGCGCGGCGCCGCCCGTGCTGGCAGGGACGCTCACCCCAGCGGCGCGATTGAGGTCGCGCACGAGGGCGGCCGGCTCCAGCCCGGCGATCTGCGCCGCCTGGGCGACGGTGACGAGCCGCGACTGGATCTTGCGGCGCAGGGGGTTGCGCAGCGGGGCGAAGGCGGGGTCGAGGGCGACCAACTCGTCGAGGAGCGCCGGGTAGCGCTGCAGCACCTCGCTGATCTTCCAGCTCGCCAGGATCGGCTCTGGGCGCTCGTTCGTCGTCGGCGCGGTCATCGTCGCTCTCCTGCTGGCGCCGCTAGCGCCAGCCCAGCTCGCGCAGGCCATCCTCGGTGATCAGATCGGTGCACCAGGGCGGATCCCAGACGAGATCGACCTCGACCGTGGAGACGCCCGGCACCAGCAGTTGCACGGCCGTCTCGACCGCCTCACTGATGCTCTCGTGCAGGGGGCAGCCGGGGGTGGTGAGGGTCATCACGACGCGGACGGTGTCCTCCCCGGTGACGATGTCGTAAATGAGGCCGAGATCGACGACGTTGATCCCGAGCTCGGGGTCGATCACCCCCTTCAGCGCCTCCATGACCCGCTCGCTGCTGATGGCCGTCGTCGTCATCCGTCGCCTCCCGCTCGCCGGCACGCGCTGCACCGCGAGGTTGGAACCGGTTCCACGGCTGAAGCATAATCATCTGGCGCGCGTTGCACAAGGCGCGGCAGAGAGGTGGCGAGGTCGCGGGAGGCGTGGGCACGGCGGGCCGTGCTCCGACCTGATACGGGACGGTCTTGGCAGGGATCAGCGGTGGCGACGCCGAACAACCCTCACCCCCAGCCGCCACCCAAGGGGTCCCCGGCCCAGAGTGCTGGGAGAGGGGAGCGCGTGGCGTGATGGCGTGACAATTCTGGAGCGCCATGCCCGGCGACATCCTGTCGCGGGCCGGTGAGTTCTGGAACCGCCGAGAAATTTGGACGCCAACACACCCTCTCCCTGCGCATAGGGCCGGGGACCCTCTGGGTGGCGGTCGGGGGTGAGGGTTGGGCGCGGCCGAAATGCCTGTCGATTCGAGGAATATCTCCCCATGCCGTGCGTCCCCGCCGGATGAGCTCCCTATCGGGGTGCGAAGGCCGCACCCGGCGGCGGAGCCGATTTCGATGTAATGGACGCGAAGTGAGCAGCCCGGTTCCCGGGCGTGGAGAGGCGATGGCGACGATTCGGGATGTGGCCCGCGAGGCGGGCGTCGGCGTGGGGACGGTCTCGCGGGTGCTCGGCGGTGGGGCGCAGGTGGCGCCGGCTACCCGGGAGCGAGTCGAGGCGGCGATGGCGCGCCTCGGCTACCGGCCGAACACGGCGGCGCGCGCCCTCTCCCAGCGCCGGACGCACACCCTCGAGGTGGTGGTGCCGCTGGTGACGCGCCACTTCTACGTCGAGGTGCTGCGCGGCATCGAGGAGGCGCTCGCGGGCACCGACTACGCGGTCGTCATCCGCACGATCGAGCGGCCGGCATCGCGCGGGCACGCCTTCGCCGCGCTCGGGCAGGGGGGCCGCGCCGACGGCGTGATCGTCGTCTCGGTGACGCCGGACGACGACCTGCTCGCGCGGCTGGAAGCCGCGAAGCTGCCGGCGGTGCTGGTCGACGCGGCGGACCTCGCCCTGCCGAGCGTGGTGGTCGACCATGTCGGCGCGGCGCGCGAGGCGACTCGCTACCTGCTCGGCCTGGGACACCGCCGCATCGCGATCGCCGACACGCCTGACGACCCCTTCACGCCGGGAGTCGCGGTCGAGCGGCAGCGGGGCTATCGGATGGCGCTGGCGGAGGCGGGTGTGCTGCCGCGCGCGGAGTACCAGATCGCGGCGGAGGCGAGCCCGGAGGGGGGAGCGGCCGCCTGCGAGGCGCTCCTCGCCCTGCCGGAGCCGCCGACGGCGATCCTCGCCTGCAGCGATACGCGGGCGGTCGGTGTGCTGCAAGCGGCCCGAAAGCTCGGGAAGCGGGTGCCGCGCGACCTCTCGATCATGGGCTACGGCGATATCGAGATGTCGCGCCATCTCGGCCTGACGACGATGCGGATCCCCGTGCGCGAGCTGGGGCAGGCGGGGGTCGGGCTGCTGCTCGAGGCGCTGGCGGAGCCGCCGGCGATCCCGCCGCAGATCACGCTGGAGGCGGAGTTGATCGTCCGCCGCACCGCCGTCGAGCCGGGGCAGGCGGGCGGGAAGGAGCCTCCCTGGCCGGTGGTGACGCCGTTTTGAGTCGTATAGGGATGCTGATGACTCGTGGCTGATTCGCCCCGAACGACCCTCACCCCCGGCCACAGTCGTCTGAGAAGGGGAGGTAGTGGCAGGAATCACCGTCGTGGCCGCCAGCAACCCTCACCCCCAACCCCTCTCCCTGTGCACAGGGAGAGGGGTTGGGGGTGAGGGTTTTTCCGGCAACCCCTACACCGGCAGAATCCCCCGCCGGGTCGCCAGGGTGACTGCCTCGGTGCGGCTGCCGGCGCCGAGTTTTCCTAGGAGCGAGCCGACGTGGAACTTGGCGGTGTGCTCGCTGATGCCCAGCTCGCGGGCGATCGCCTTGTTGGGCAGGCCCTCGGCCACGAGTTGCAGCACCTCCCGCTCGCGTGGGGTGAGCGCCTCCGCCTCGGGCGAGATGGGGCCGTGGGTGTGGACACCGGTCGCGCCGGCGATGGTCGGGTCGAGGACGATCAGGCCGGCGGCTGCCGCGTGGACTGCCGCGATCAGCGCGGGCCCCTCGACGTCGGCCGGGAGGTAGGCGACGGGCGGGCCCGTCAGACCGGGGCCGTCCGTGTTCGGGTCGGCGCCGATCAACACCAATGGCGCGGCGGGGAAGGTCTCGGCCGCCGCTGTCGCCGCCTCCGGCTCGCCACCCGAGTAGTCGATGACGATCGCCGCCAGCTCCCCATCGGGGCTGGCGGCGATCTCGAGCGGCGAGGCGGCGACCGGATCGAGCGAGGCGTCCCCCGCGAGGAGGGCGAGCAGCCCCGCTCGCAGCGCCGGGTAGGCGGCGACGACGAGGACGCGCTGGCGCGGCCCCTCCGTCGCGCTCATGCCCGCTCCGTGGGGACGACGGTGAAGGCGCGCGGCTCGCCGCCGCGCAGGATGGCGACGTGCACCGCCTCGCCCGGGTTCATGCGCAGGATCGCCGCCGGCACCGACTCGGCGTCGGAGACCGCGACCTCGCCGATGGCGACGACGATGTCGCCGACCATCAGCCCGGCGCGGTCGGCCGGCGACCCCTCGGCGACCTCGGAGACGAGGTAGCCGGCCGGATGGTCGGTCCGGCGCAGGGGGACGAGCAGCCCGGCGAGGCCGAGCCACGCGCGCGGATCGCCCGGGCGCTCGCCGGCGACGAAGCGCTCGACCGCCCCGCTCGGGATGGAGAGGGCCAGCCGCCCGCTGACCATCGTGTTGATGCCGATGACCCTCCCCGCGGCGTCGACCAACGGCCCGCCCGAGTTGCCGGGGCGCAGGACGACATCGGTCTGCAGCCAGTCTCCCGTGCGCGGGCCCTCCAGCGTCGCCGCCTGCCCCGCCGCGACGACGATCCCCGCCGTCGCGGCGCTGCGAAAGCCGGGCGGGTGGCCGATGGCGATGGCGATCTGCCCCGGCCGCACCGTCGTCGAGTCGCCGAGGCGGGCGGCGGGGAGATCGGTCGCCGCGATCTTGACGATCGCCAGATCCCGCTCCGGGTGGCGGGCGGCGACGATCCCGGTCAGCTTGCGGCCGTCGTCGAGGATAACGTCGACCCGGTCGTCGTGCAGGATGTGGCGGTTGGTGACGATGATGCCGTCCGACCGCCAGATGACGCCCGCGCCGTGGCTGCTCCCCTGCCCGATGAGGACGACCGCCGGCTTGACCTCGGCCGCGATGGCGGCGATCTCCTCCGCGAGCGCCAGCCCGGCGAGCGCCGGCGTGATGGAGGGTTCGAGCGTTGTCGCCATGCCTGCCATCCTGTCTACTCGGCCTGCCGCTGCCGCTCGCCGACGGTCACGCTGATCTCGCGCGGCTCGCCCCCGCGCAACAGGCGCACCGGCACCGCCTTGCCGACCCGCTCGCCGGTCAGCCGCTCCTGCAACTGCTCGACCTGCGCGACCGGCTCGCCGTCGACGGCGAGGAGGACGTCGCCGAGGAGCAGCCCCGCCTGCTCCGCCGGGCGGCCCGGCTCGACCGAGACGACGAGCAGCCCCTGCTCCTGCCCGTTCGCCGCCGATTGTACGAGGGCGTCCGGCAGGCGGACCGCCTGCGCGCCGATGCCGAGATAGCCCCGGCGCACCCGCCCGTGCTGCAGGAGGGTGGCAACGGACGCGTCGATGATGTCAGCGGGGAGGGTGAGCTGCCCGGCGTGGCCGAGGGTGGAGGAGTTGAGCCCGATCAGCCCGCCGGCGGCGTCGATCAGCGGGCCGCCGGAGAAGCCGGGGAGCATCGCCACGTCGGCGCGGATGTAGCGCTCGATGGCGTGGCCGCCGCGGAAGCGCATCGGCCCGCCGACCGCGCTGACGATGCCGAGGGAGGCCATGGGGCCGCTCGGGCCGGGGCGGCCGATGGCGAGCGCCAGATGCCCGGTGCGCGGCTCGGCGCTGGCCCGGGCCATCGGGGCCAGCCCGCTCGCCTCGATCCGCAGCAGGGCGAGATCGCTGCCCGGGTCGCGGCCGGCCAGCGTCGCCGCCACGCGGCGGCCGTCCGGCAATCCGACCTCGATCTCTTCGTCCCGCTCGACGACATGGTTGGCGGTGATGATCAGGCCGTCGCTCGACCAGACGATGCCGCTGGCGGGGTGCCGGCGGCGGGCATCGACGGTGACAACCGCCGCCCCGGCCCGCTCGACCGCATTGGCCAGCTCGTCCGAGAGGCTGGCGAGGAGGGAGGACGGGGAGAGTGTGGAAGACATGGGGGACTCCTGTTTTTCTATCTTTTGACGGTTCGGGTGATCTGCGGCGGCTCGACGCCCGGCATTCACCCTCACCCCCAACCTCTCTCCCACTCCGGTGGGCGAGGGGAGCTTTTGGCGAGATGGCGTGACAATTTCGGAGTGCATTGCGCTCGATGCGCAATCCGGAGATACCGGTTTCCCTTCTTTCACGCCATTTCGACGTCAGCACACCCTCTCCCACCGCAGTGGGAGAGGGCCGGGGTGAGGGCAAGCGCACCCATCACGACCGCCAATTCCTGCAACGACCTCGCCATCGGCCGGCTCGATGGGTGAGGGACTCCTTTCAGAAGGAGACACCCCCATCCTAGAACTCCCACTCCCCTCCGCCATCGCCGATCCGGGGAAGGCGCGCCTGACCATTCGGGGAGGGGCGGTGCTGTTAGACTCCCCCGGTGCGGCGCGGGGCCGCGCGGAGGCGGGAGAGCAGAAGCCTTGCCAGCGGATTCGCCATTCAGCATCGAGACGACCCGGCTGGAGAAGCGCTACGGGAATGTCGTCGCGCTCGACCACGTCGATCTCGCCGTGCCGCGCGCGGCGGTCGGGCTCCTCGGGCCGAACGGCGCGGGGAAGTCGACGCTGCTGAAGATCCTGCTCGGGTTGACGAAGGCGACCAGCGGCAGCGCGAAGGTCCTCGGCTGGGATATCGACCGGCAGAGCCGCGAGCTGCGCCGCCGGGTCGGCTACATGCCGGAGGCGGAGACGCTGGCGGAGGGGGCGACCGCCGCCGATTTCGTCGCCCATATGGCCGAGATGAGCGGGCTGCCCCGGCGCGCGGCCCGGCAGCGGGCGGCCGACGTCCTCTATCAGGTCGGTCTCGACGAGGAGCGCTACCGGCTGATCAAGGGCTTCTCGACCGGGATGAAGCAGCGGGTGAAGCTGGCGCAGGCGATCGTACACGACCCGGAGCTCGTCTTCCTCGACGAGCCGACGAACGGGCTCGACCCCCTCGGCCGCGACGAGATGCTGGCGCTGATCGAGCGCATCCACCGCCAGCTCGGCATCCTCGTCGTCCTCTCCTCGCACATCCTCGACGACGTCGAGCGGGTGTGCGACTACGTCGTCGTCCTCGACCATGGGCGGGTGGCCGCCTCGCAGCCGCTGCGGCAACCGGAGGAGGCGACGGCCGATCTGCACGTGCGCGTCGGCAGCCACCCGGAGGCGTTCCTGCGGCGGCTCGCCGAGGCGGGGATCGCGGCGCGGCCGGCCGGCATCGAGTACGCCACCGACGAGTTCATCGTCAGCCGCGATGGCGACCGGACGCTCGACGCGATCCGGGACGCCGCCGCCGAGAGCGACGCCTCGCTGCGGCTGCTGCGGCCGGCGGCGCGCTCGCTGGAAGACCTCTACATCGACTCGGTCGGGGCGATCCCGCCGGAGGCGCGGGCCGAGCCGGCGCGGCGAAACGGACGCGCCCGGCGGGGGGCGGCCTGATGGGCGCGGCGCAGGGCGACTACGGTGAGATCTTCGACCGGGGTTACCGCCACTATGCCGGGCCGCGCCTCGGGCAGGCGCACGCCATCTGGGCGCTGGCGCGCTACTCGATGGCGCGCGCGGTCGGCATCCGCCGGCCATGGACGGCGAAGATCATCCCGGCGCTCCTCTACGGGGCGGTCGCCATCCCGGTCGCCGTCGCGATCGGCATTCGCGCCTTCGTCCCCGCCTTCGCCTTCCTCGACTACGCCTCCTTCTTCGGGGCCATCTTCCTGCTGGAGGGGATCTTCGTCGCCCTGATCGCCCCGGAGATGCTCTCCAGCGATCGGCACGACCGCCTGCTGCCCCTCTACTTCTCGCGGCCAATCGGGCGCACCGCCTACGTCGTCGCCAAGCTCCTCGGCACGGGGCTGCTGACCCTCTCCATCTCCCTCCTGCCGGCGGTTGTCCTCTGGCTGGGGAACGGGCTGCTCGCCAGAGAGCCGATCACGGCGATGCGCGAGGGGCTCGACGATCTCGGGCGGATCATCGTGGCCGGCGTGCTGATCGCCTTCTACCTCGGCGCGATCGGGCTGACGATCTCGGCCTTCACCAGCCGCCGGAGCGTCGCCGTCGGCGTCATCGTCCTCGGCTTCGTCCTGACGGAGTCGCTCTCCTTCGCCATCTCGCGGGCGCTCGACGGGCAGGGGCCGCTCGCCCCGTGGGTGTTCGCCATCAGCCCCTCGCGCACCATCGCCGGGCTGGTCGATAGTCTCTTTGGCGTGCCCGGCTTCGGCGAGCACGTCCCGCTCACCTCGGCGATCGGGGCGATCGTCGTCGTCATCGCCATCTGCCTCGCCATCATGTTCGCCTGGTATCAGCGCCATGACTGACGCCGCGCCATTCACCGCGAACGGCCACGCGCTCCCCGGCCTCGCGCCGGGGGAGGAGCCGGTGATCGCGCTGCGCAACGTCGCCAAGTGGTATGGCGAGGTCGTCGCCGTCTCCGACGTCTCCTTCGGCATCGGGCCGGGGGTGACCGGCCTGCTCGGGCCGAACGGGGCGGGCAAATCGACGATCCTCAACCTGATGGCGGGGCTGCTCGCGCCCTCGGCGGGGACGGTGCGCATCCTCGACCGGCCGGTGCGGGGCAACCCGGCGATCTACCGCGAGATCGGCTTCGCCTCGGAGCACGAGCAGCTCTACCCGAGCCTCCGCGGGCGGGAGTTCGTGCGGCTGAACGCCATCCTGCAGAAGGTCGCTGACCCCGACGCCGCGACCGAGCGGGCGATCGACCTGGTCGACATGCAGGAGGCGGCGGGGCGGGCGCTGCGCGGCTATTCGAAGGGGATGCGGCAGCGGATCAAGGTGGCGGCGGCGCTGGTGCACGACCCGCGAGTCCTCCTCCTCGACGAGCCGTTGAACGGGACCGACCCGGTGCAGCGGGCCAGCCTGACCGCGCTGATGCGGCGGCTGGGGGAGGCGGGGAAGACGGTCGTCGTCTCCTCGCACGTCCTCTCCGAGGTCGAGCGCTTCGCCCACAACATTCTCGTGATCGTCAATGGCAAGCTGGCGGCCGCCGGCGACTACCGGGCGATCCGCGAGCGGATGGACACGCGCGACCACATCGTCCGCATCCGCTGCAGCGACCCCCGGCGCCTCGCGGCGGCGCTGGTGGCCGAGCCGGTGACGACTTCGGTGCGGATGACCGGCGACGGCCGCATGATCGTGGAGACGCCCGACGCGCGCGGCTTCGGCCTGCTGCTGCCGGAGGTGGCGCGGCGAGAGGGGATTCGCCTCTACGAGCTGCAGCCGGTCGACGAGTCGCTCGCCTCCGTCTTCTCCTACCTGGTCGGGAAGTAGCCGATGCAGACGGCCTGGACGCTGCTGCCGGTCACCACCCTCGCGCTGCGCCAGTTCACCGGGGGGCGGACGGCGCGGCTGGTCCTGCTGCTGAGCTGCCTGCCGGCTCTCTTCGCCGCGATCTACGCCTTCCGGCCGTCGGGGATCGCCCCGGGGGAGTTCCTCGATGGCCTCTTCCGCGAGCTGATCGTGCCGACGCTGGCCCCGATCGTCGTCCTCCTGCCGGCGACCGGGGCGTTCGGCGACGAGCTGGAGGACGGGACGCTCCCCTATCTGCTGATGAAGCCGGTCAGTCGCCTCCGGCTGATCCTCGGCAAGTTCCTGGCCGTGCTGCTGGTGACGATCCCCTCGCTCCTGATCGGGCTGGCGCTGACGACGCTGATCGCCTCGCGCGCGCCCGGGAGCGCCGATCTGGGCGCGCTGCTGCTGGCGATGGGCGCGGCGGCGGCGATGCTGGCGGTGCTGCTGGCGGCGGTCTTCCTGCTGGTCAGCCTGGTCATCCCCCGCGCGCTGCTGGCGGGGATGGTCTACGTCTTCGCCTGGGAGAGCCTGCTCGGCCGCTTCCTGCCCGGGGTGCGGGCTATCTCCAGCCGGGAGCACGCGCTGCAGATCTTCGACGGGATCCTCGCCGGCGACGCCGCCCTGGCGACGAACGCGGCGGTGGCGATGGCGGTCGCGGCGGTGGTGGCGCTGGCGCTGGCGGTCTGGCGACTGCGGAGCATGCAGGTGGAGTAGGGCGGGTTTCCGGAGCGATGGGGTGTCGGCGTCGCTGGCCCTCTCCCCGGTCTCTCGACAACCCTCACTCCCGGCTCTCTCCCACGAAAGCCCTCACCCCCGGCCGCCACCCAGCGGGTACCCCGCTCCCACCGGAGTGGGGTACCCGCTGGGTGGCGGCTGGGGGTGAGGGACTACGCCGCCCCTCACCACGCGGCCCGACGGCGCTCCGGCGCGGGCACGACCGGTTGCTCCAGCGCGGCCGCGTGAATCTGGCGCAACACCGCCGGCAGGCGATCCAGCACCGCCGCGTTCTCGACGCGCAGCACCCGATAGCCGGCCGCGCGCAGCCGCGCCTCCCGGTCGGCG
>JADYYO010000278.1 GCA_020853615.1 Thermomicrobiales bacterium | reverse complement strand
TACGACAACGACCACTGCGCGCTGGAGCCCTATAGCGCCCAGGATGAGATCGGCGGCAATTACGTCGCCGATGCCGGCGGCAACGGCACGACCTCCGGCCGCGCCGACGACGATCTCGACAAGATCGGGTCGGTCTCGGTCCGCCTCGCGTCGGACTTCATGCTCCTGGCGTGCGCGGTGGTCTAGCCGCGCGGCGCGCCCACGTGCGGCGCGTCAGCCGGCGCCGTTCGGACTGATGTTATGGTTGAGACGGAAGGTGTTCTCCGGATCGTACCGCGCCTTGATCGCAGAGAGGCGATCGTAGTTCTCGCATCCGAGGCCCGCCACGACCCGGTCATGCCCCTCATCGCCTATGAAATTGAGGTAGGTGGTGCCGCTCGCCCAGGGCTGCAGAGCCGCCCGCAGGCCTCGCGCCCATTGTCGCGCCCGCTCGTCGTCGTCCGGGTTCTCCCAGACGCCGAAGGGGTGGACGCACCGGGCGACCCGCCGCCACGGGATCGGATAGTCGGCCGGTCCCCGCGCCACCGCCCCGCCTTGGGGAAAGAGCACATGCTGCGATGGCGACGGCACGACCATGTCGCTGGCGCGCGCGCAGAAGCGATCGACAGCCTCGTCCGGGAACGCGTCGAGGTATTCGGCCGACCAGTAGTTGCGATAGCCGGGCGGGGCATCGAGCATCGATTGCAACTCGGCATAGGGAACCTCGACGATCAATTCGCCTCCGTGCCCCAGCGCGAGCATCGGGGCCATCGCCTGGCGGGCCTCGGCTTCCGGCCCGGCGTACGTAAGCAGCACGAGGCAGGTGAGCCGGCCGATGAGGTGCTCCGGAACGAACTCCTCGGCGGGGCCGGTGAGGAAGACGAACCCTCCGCCAATCTCGTCAGAAGCGTCCGCCATGAAGTCGCGATAGGCGCGCCCGATGGCCGGCCCGTCTTCCGGCGTCCACAGCAGCAGCGCCGCGGTGACCGTGCGCAACGGATAGAGACGAAACGTAAACGACGTGACCACGCCGAAATTGCCGCCGCCGCCGTGCAGCGCCCAGAAAAGGTCGGGATGCTCGTGCTCGCTGGCGCGGACGAAGTCGCCGTTGGCCAGCACCACGTCTGCCGAGAGGAGGCTGTCGCAGGCGAGGCCGAACTTCCGATCGAGCCATCCCGACCCGCCACCCAGGGTGAAGCCGCCAATGCCGGTCGTCGACACCCGGCCACCCGTCGTCGCCAGCTCGTACGGTTCGGTCGCGCGGTCCAGGTCGCGCATCGTCGCGCCGCCCGCGACCGTCGCCATCCGCTCCTCCGCATCGACCGATACGTCGTTCATCCGCCGCAGATCGATCACAAGGCCACCGTCGGTGAGCGTCTTGCCCGCGACGCTGTGCCCGCCACCCCGCACCGCGATCTCGAGAGCACGCTCGCGGCCGAAACGGATCGCCGCCGCGACATCGTCGACGATCGCGCATTGGGCGATCACGGCGGGACGCTTGTCGATCATCGCGTTGAAGATTGCCCGCGCCGCATCGTAGCCCGGATCGTCAGCCAGGATGATCTCCCCGGTGAAACCGTTCTGCAACGCGTCCAGCTCAACCCGATCGAACGTACTGGCAGTCATGGCGGGTCCCCTTTCCTCGCGACGTTTGCACCGTTCGCGCGCACGCGAAGCCGGCGGTTCGGGCAACCGGCATCTGGAGCCCGCCCGGATCGCGGGCAATCGCGCATCGTCCGCTGCAGGCTGCCGGATGCCGTTGGGGATGGCATCCGTAAGAGTTACGGAATTTCGCCCCAGTGCCATCGAAACGGGGGCGCCTCAGCAACGTCCCCTCGGCACGTCGTGCTGAAGTCTCCCAGCCAATTCCCAGCCGTCATTCAGGGAATCTGCAGGAAGCGACGGTACCGTAGATCGTCGCCAGCCAGTGGACGACCCCAACTCGCTCTACCGGGGAGACATCTGACTGATCGAGGCAACGGTCCCACGAGGGATCACAGGAGGGATCATGGCACCATCACTGCTCGTCCGCGTCATCGGTGTCACCGCGATCGGTTTCGGCCTCACCATCGGCGCCACGTCCGCCAGCGGAACGTTGGCCCAGGGAACGCCCTCGCCGGCGTCAACCGGCCAGGGGTCGGCGCACGAGATCACGGTCACCCTGGCGGCAGACGGACTCACGTCATCCCGGACCGCGCTTCGGGCTGGCCAGCTATACAGCTTCCTCGTCACCAATGCCGATAGCGTTGCCCATCCGTTCGTGCTCGAGCAAGGGGGCACCTTGCTCTCCGGCACCAGCGCGCAAGCGGCGGTCGATGACATCGCCCCGGGCGAGACGCAGCGCCTCGAATGGACATTTTCAACGCCGGGTGACTATGAGATGGCTGATGACAGTGCCTCGGCAACGCAACCCGGGTTGGCAACACCGTTCATGGTCGTCGGCAAAGAAACGCCGACGGTCTCGGTGAAACTCGGCGATTTCAACGTCACGCCAGGAATGACCGAGCTCAAGGCGGGCACGACCTACCTGTTCGAGATCACCAACGCCGGCGCGGCGACGCACGAGTTCGTCCTGGAGCCCGCGACCGCGGTCGACGAGCCGCTCTCCAGAGTGGCGAACGGCGTCAAGGCCGAAGCGGAAGCCGAGGATATCGCCCCTGGCCAGACCAAGGACGTGCTCTGGACATTCCCGGCGCCGGGGGAGTACCAGATGGCCTGCCACGTCCCGGGCCATTTCGAAGCCGGGATGAAATCAGCCTTCAAGGTTGTCACGTAGCGCGGCGAGCCAACGCCGTGTCGTGCCAGGAAGCGAGCGATTTCCGCGCGGGAGTGGCACACGCTCAGAAAGCCGGGAACCTTCGCTCGGCCCGGAACGACACGAGCCCAGGAACGCGCCGATGGACATCTGACCCGATACGTGTCGGCGGGGCCGCTGGCGATTCCCAGCGGCCCCGGCGCGCGGGGAGGGAATCCGCGGCAGGCGGCCTCCACGCTCTCCACGCTGACTCACTCGTCTCGTGGCCGCATGGTGATATGTCAGGCGACGACTCACCGCCACCGGCTCACCCGTACACCGGCGTCACGTCCGGGCCGCTCAGGTGGCGCTCCCAGTAGCGCTCGCGGATCGTCTGCG
>JADYYO010000277.1 GCA_020853615.1 Thermomicrobiales bacterium | reverse complement strand
GGCCCGGCCGGATGAAGAACGGCTCGCCGGGGGCCACCAGGACCCCGAGTGCGGCGGCCCGCTCCACAGCCCGCGCGGCGTCGACACCCAGGGGCAGATGGACCCAGATGTTGACGCCGTCGTCGCCGACCGCCGCCCCGCCGCCCGCGCTGCCCAGCGCGGTGTTGAGCGCGTGCGCCGCCGCCGCCCGCCGCTCGGCGTAGGCATCGCGCGCGGTGTCCAGCGCGGCGAGCAGCTCCGCGTCGCCGAGCGCGATCGCCAACGCCCGCTGCGCCAGCCGCGAACTCCAGCCATCGGCCAGGCTTTTCGCCTCCGCCAACTGCCGCCGCAACAACGGCCCCGCCGCTGCGACGGCAATGCGCAGATCGGGCGCAATCGACTTGGAGAAGGAGCGCACGTAGATGACGCGGTCGGCAAGGCGCTGGTCATTGAGCAATGAGCCGGGGCGCGTGACGGCGATACCGGCGAACTGGTCATCCTCGATCACGAGCACCCTGGGGTGATCGGCCAACACGTCCGCCAGGTCGCGCAGCCGCTGCGGTGACCAGGAGGCGCCGGTGGGGTTGTGGGCCCGTGGGGTGAGGAGCACCGCGTGCGCGCCCGCCGCCAGCGCGGCATCCAGCGAGGCCGGGGCAGCGCCCGCCGCATCGACCTCGACGCCAATCAGGCCGTAGCCGAGCCGCTCATACGTATCGAAGATCGTCGGGTAGCCAGGCTCCTCAACGGCGATGCGCAGGTGTGGCACGTCCGTCGTCATGGCCAACACGTGCAGGGCGAGCACCATGAACTGCTGCGCCGATGACCCCACGACGAGATCTGCGGCAGCCACCGCAATGCCATCGGCGGCAAGTTGGGCGACCACCTGGCTGGCCAGCGGGGCAATGGGATCGGGGCCGCTGTACTGCAGGTCGGCGTGGGTGGTGCTGGCGATGGCCTCGCCCCAGGCGCGCTGGAGCGCCGCGAGCGGCAGTAAGGCGGGCGCAGGCCGGCCCGAGCTGCAATCGGCCGCTTCGGGCCAGGCCGCCCGCAGCCGGGTGGCCGAGGTTACGAGCGCCCGCCGCCGCCACGGCGCGGCGGCAGGCAGCGGGCGGCGCGGCGCGGCGGGTGGGACCGTTGCGACAGCGGCGCCGTTTGGCTCGCGCGGCTCATCGCCGGGCGGGCCGAGGACGAAGGTCCCGCGCCCCACTTCACTCTGCGTCCACCCCGCGTCGTTGAGCCGCGAGTAGGCGGCGAGGGCTGTCGTCACGCTCACGCCCAGGTCCGTTGCCAGTTGGCGCACCGTGGGCAAACGCGCGCCCACCGGCAGCGCGCCAGCACCGATGGCGCGTTGCAGGGCCTCGGCGATCAGCGCATAGCGCGGCGTCGCCGGGTCTCCCTCCAGCAGATTGTCCCGATCAATGGGCCACACAGCCCCGTCCCCCATCGCCAAGTCTGCCCCTTATCATCGCGTACGGCCCCGGCAACCGCCGTCCACACCGCACCTGTATTGTTATCATAACAAACATGCGTCGATCGGCACACCCGGAGAACATTCCGCGGCACAGCGTTGACTTGCTGTCGACTATCCCCTATGATTGGAACAATCAAGCATATTGTTATGAGAACAATACGGCAAGGGAGCCGAAGGCATGCCGGTCTTCCGCAGCGGGGATGTCGTTCCCGCGTGGTGCGAATTGACCTTCTTCGAGGTCGCCGAAATCCCGGCCGGGGGCAGCCGCGACTTCGCCCGCCGCGCGCCGCGAGAGAAGCTGATCGTTGGGCGCGGCCAGTGCCGGATCACCGGCGCGGGCGAGGCGCAGGACGGCGCCGAAGGGAGCAACCTCGACCTGCCGCCCGGCAGCGCCGGCTTTACGGTAACCGCAACCGACGAGCCAGTGACCGTGATCCGCATGTGCGGCCACTGGGGCGAGGAAACCGGCGGCTCGGGGCTTTTCAGCGTCACCGAGAGCGCCCACCCGCAGGACGGCGGCGACCCGGTGACCTACCCCAAGGCGGCCAGCTTCGACTCCCATTTCCACGACTGCGACGAGTACTGGATCGTCTGGGAAGGCGCGGGCGTGGCCATCTCGGAGGGCATCGCCTACGAGGTCGGCCTCGGCGACTGCGTCGCCACGGGCATGGGCCACCATCACGACTTCCCGCAAGCCCCGCAGCCCGTGCGGGCGGTCTATTTCGAGACGACTCTCGAAGGCGCGAAGCGGCGCGGCCACCTGTGGGAGCACACGCACGGCCCGGCAAAACCGAACCGGGAGCGGGTCTAGACCCGCAACGACGGGGGAGTGGCGATGACAAGAACCGTGGCGCTCGCGGGCGCACTCGATACCAAGGGCGCCGAGTTCGCCTTCGTCAAGGACCTGATCGAGCAGCAGGGCCTGCACACGCTCGTCATCGACTTCGGCGTGCTCGGCGAGCCAGCCTTTGCGCCCGATGTCACCCGCCAGGAGGTGAGCCGGGCGGGCGGGAGCGAACTGGCCGAGTTGCGCAGCGGCGGGCACAAGGACCGGGCGATGCAGGTCATGGCCGCCGGGTTGCAGGAGACCGTGCGCCGTCTCCACGCCGAGGGGCAGATCGACGGCATCCTCGGCATGGGCGGCACTGGCGGCACCTCGATCGCCACGTCGGCGATGCGCGTACTGCCCATTGGTGTGCCGAAGGTGATGCTCTCGACGGTGGCTGGCGGCGATGTCAGCGCGTACGCGGGCGAGAGCGACATCACGTTCGTGCCCTCGATTGTCGATGTGGCCGGGTTCAACCGCATCAGCCGCACGATGTACGCGCGGGCAGCCGGAGCCATTGCCGGCATGATGCAGGTGGAGCCACCGCCCGCCACGGCGGAACGCCCGCTGATTGCAGCGTCCATGTTCGGCAACTCGACGGCGGCGGTTGATCGCGCACGCGCCCGGCTCGAAGAGCGCGGCTACGAGGTGCTTGTCTTCCACGCCACGGGCACGGGCGGCAAGACGATGGAGGCGCTCATCAGCGCCGGGTTCTGCGCCGGCTCGCTGGACATGACCACGACCGAACTCGCCGACTACGTCTGCGGCGGCATCTTCGACGCCGGGCCGGAGCGCGGCCTCGCCGCGTCGCGGGCCGGGGTTCCCGCCGTGATCGTGCCGGGCTGCGTCGATATGGCGAACTTCGGCGGCATCGAGACTGTGCCGGAGCGCCACCGCGCGCGCCAGCTCTACCAGTGGAACCCGAACGTCACCCTGCTGCGCACGAACGCCGAGGAGAACCGCCAGATCGGCGAGATGCTGGCCGCCGCCGCCAACGCGGCGACCGGGCCGGTGGCCGTGCTGCTCCCGCGCGGCGGCGTCTCGATGCTCGACAGCGCCGGCAACGAGTTCTGGGACCCGGTGGCGGACGAGGCGTGCTTCGCGGCGCTGCGCGACGGGTTGCAGCCAGATATCCGCATCGAGGAACTCGATCTCAACATCAACGACCCGGCGTTCGCTGACTACGCGGCCGATCTGCTGATCGAGCTGATGCGGCGGCACGCCTGAGGCCCGACCGGGCCAACGCAGGATGCTCGCGGAGGGGACCATGCGGCACACACGAGCTCAGGTGCTGGAGCGCCTGCGCGAACAGGTTCGGCAGGGGCAACCGATCATCGGCGCGGGGGCCGGCACGGGCCTGTCGGCCAAGTTCGCCGAGGCGGGCGGCGCCGACCTGATCATCATCTACAACTCGGGCCGTTTCCGCATGGCGGGCCACGGCAGCCTGGCCGGCCTGCTCGCCTTCGGCGACGCCAACGCCATCGTCCTGGAGATGGGCGAACGCGACGTGCTGCCCGTGGTCAAGGACACCCCGGTCATCGCGGGCGTGATGGGCACCGATCCGATGCGTCAGATGCCCCACCTGTTGCGCCAGCTCGACCAGCTCGGCTTCTCCGGCATCAACAACTTCCCGACGGTCGGCCTGATCGATGGCCGGTTCCGGATGGAGTTGGAGCGGACAAACATGGGCTTCGCCAAAGAGGTCGCCATGATCGGGCAGGCTCACGCCCACGGCTTCTTCACGGCGGTCTACGTCTTCAACCCGGATGAGGCACGAGCCATGGCGGAAGTTGGGGCGGATTGCCTCATCGCCCACATGGGGCTCACCGTCGGCGGGTCGATTGGCCTGGCGCCGGAGGACGCGCTGACACTCGAAGAGGCCGTACCTCGCGTGCAGGCCATTGGCGACGCCGCGTGGCGAGTCAACCCGGACGCGGTTCTGCTCTGCCACGGCGGGCCGATCGCGACCCCGGCCGACGCCAGCTACGTGCTGGCGCGGACAGGCGCCGCCGGGTTCGTCGGCGCAAGCTCGATGGAGCGGCTGCCGGTGGAGGTCGCGATGACCGCGACCATGCGCGAGTTCAAGGCCATCCCGGTCTCCGGCAACGGCCGTGACCCAGCGGCATCGCCCATCACCCGGTAGCGGCCGAATAGCGCCCGGAACGGGCAGAGGTAGCAACATCAATGGTGGACCCTGGACAAACCGCACCGAAACATGCCCCCGTCGTGCTGATCTCGGAGCAGCGCATGGGGCGCTACGCCGAGCCAGCGGGCACGGCTCTTGAGGGAGTAGCCGACCTGCGGCGCGTGGACTGGCTGTCGGAGATGGACGAGGCCGAACGCGCCGCCCTGCTGGACGCCGCGCTCCCCGGCGCGGCGGCGCTGGTCGTCTCGCCGTGGACGTGGGCCACGATGCCGCGCTTCACGCCGGAACGATGGGCGCAGGCGGCGGACCTCAAGGTGATCGCCGGCACGTTCGACAACCGCTTCGGCAACTGGCTCGACGTGCGGGACGCCATCCAGCGTGGGGTGACCGTTATCGACACCTCGCGCAGCATGACGCCGACGGTGGCCGAGTTCGCGCTGGCGATGACGCTCAACGTGCTGCGGGAGATTCCGGCCGCCCTCGACCTCGTGCGCCGGGGCGAGTGGAAGGACCAGGCGTGGGACCAACCCGCCTTTTTCTACGGCGACCTGACGGGGAAGCGGGTCGGCCTCGCCGGGTACGGCAGCATCAACCGGCGCTACGCCGAACTGATCGCCCCGTTCCACTGCGACGTGATGGCCTGCGACCCCTTTGTGCCAGAAGGCACGCTGGAACGGGCGGGGATCAGGCGCGTCGCCTCGCTGCCGGAGCTGGCCAGCCAGAGCGAAATCTTCGTCGTCGGCATCCCGCCCACGCCGGCAACACAGGAGATCATCAGCGCGGAGGTAATCGACGCCCTGCCACGCGGCGCCACGTTCATCCTCGTCACCAGGATGGCGGTCGTGGCGCAGGAGCCCCTCTGGCGGCGGGCCGAGGCGGGCGAAATCCGCGCGGCCATCGATGTCTTCGCGCCCGAGCCGCCGCCAGCGGACGCTTCCTTCCGCACCAGTCCGTTCGTCTACCCGACCCCGCACATCGCGGGCGACACCTCGTACT
>JADYYO010000276.1 GCA_020853615.1 Thermomicrobiales bacterium | reverse complement strand
CTCGTCAGCTCGATCCCCTCGTCGGCGGTCGTGACGCTGACGGGCGAGGCGCGGGACGGCTACCTCGAGGTGAGCTACAACGGGCAACAGGGCTGGGCCGACGCCGCCTATCTGCAGGTCGCCGACGCCTCCTCTGGCACGCAACAGTTGCAGCCGGCCGCGCCCGCTGACAGCGCGACGACGGCCAGCGCTGCTCCAGCGCCGGCGAGCACCATGGGCAACGAGTCGGTCACGACCTCGAACGTCAATCTCCGCTCACAGCCGAACGCGAACGCCGTCGTTCTCGATATCCTGCCCTCGGGAAGCACTGTCACCCTGACCGGCTCGCGGGCGAACGGCTACGCCAACGTCCGCGTCGACGGCCAGGCGGGCTGGATCGACGAGGCGTACCTCCAGTAGACACCCTCCCGGTGAGCAGAATCAGGGGCGGCTGCAGCGCGGCCGCCCCTGATTCGCGTTCGGGTTCGTGAGTGACGCGGTGAGCGTGGAGGAGACCGATGGTCGAGCAAGCGCATCCCGATCTCGCGGCGGCGGCAGTCGCCGGGCTCCTCGGAGGCGCGGCCTTCGCCGCGGTCCTCGAGGCCGACCTCCGCCTCACGGGCCGCAACGTCGACGATCTGGTCATTCTTGGTCGGCCGTTCACGCGGAACGCGAAGCGCGCCCGGCGCATCGGCCTGGCCGTGCACGCCCTCAACTCCGTCGCGCTCGCGGCGCTCTACGCGCGGGTCGAGCGCCGGCTTCCCGGCCCGCCCTGGCTCCGGGGCCTCTTCTTCGCCAACCTGGAGAATCTCCTCCTCTACCCCATCACGCTCTTCGAGGAGCTTCACCCGGCCGTGTGGGAGGAGAGCGTCGCTCGCTACCGCACCTGGCCGGCGTTCTGGCAATCCGTGCCGCGCCACATCGCCTACGGCATCGTCCTCGGATTTGCCTTCGATCGCCTCACGGATGCCGAACGATCTGGCGCAAACGGGACTCAGGAGCGGCGTGGGGCGGTCAGGGTCGATCCGCCCTCGGTGCGCGCTTTTCGACCGTCCGCTCGACCGTGCCTGTGATCCGCTGGAAGCCGATATCCATCGGCCGCGCCAGCGCAAAGTTGACGGCTCGGCCGCGTGCGGGGACGCGCAGGCTCTCGGTCTCCACCCAGACTTCGGGCAGCCCGGAGGCGTGCACGAAGACGCGCTCGGCTGGAATGTCGTCCGCGTGCGGCGGTTCGTCCAGCAGTCGCGCGGCGGCGAGATAGACCCTGACCGTCATGCCATCCCCCGATCGGCCCCTCCATACCATCGCGCATGGTACCGCCAGAGCGCGGCGCGCGGGACCGTGACCATTGGTCGCGATTCGACACGACTGGCGGAACCCCGCGCGAAGGGCGAAGATCGCGCCAGTCGAGTTGTGGAGCGCACGCAGGGAGTCGTCACGATGGCGCATCGCGGAGAAGTCCACCCTTGGGTCAGGGAGTTTCAGGATCGGGTTGGCTGGGGCCTGCAGGCCTTCGCCCTCCCGGAGGACCCGACGCCGGCGGCCAGCATCCTGGCGGCAGGGCGGCTGGCGGACGACGCCGGGCTTGACGGCTTCTTCATCGGCGATCACCCGGCCTACGCGCCGGACGCCTGGCTGCATCTCGGCGTGCTCGCCGTGCAGACGACGCGCGTCCGGCTCGGCTCGGTCGTCCTCTGCGCCGGCTACCGCCCGCCCGTCATCAACGCCCGGCTCGCCGCCGATCTCGACAACCTCTCGGGCGGCAGAATCGTTCTCGGCCTCGGCCACGGCTGGAACGCCGCCGAGTTCGCCCAGCTCGGCCTCCCCTTCCCGTCCATTCCCGAGCGACAGGCGGCGCTGGAGGAGGCGATCCAGATCATTCGCGGCGTCCTGGGCGCGGAGCCATTCACCTTCCACGGCGTCTATCATCGCACCGAGGAGGAGCAGATTCTCCCGCCGCCCGTCCAGCCAGGCGGCCTCCCCCTCCTCCTCGCCGGAGCCGGGGAGAAGCGGGCGCTCCGCCTCGTCGCCCGCTACGCTGACGCCTCGAACTTCGGCGCGGGGCACAGTACCGGCCTCCTCCGCACCCCCGACGAGGTCAGGCGGCGCAACGCGGTCCTCGATCGCTACTGCGAGGAGGAGGGGCGTGATCCGGGCAGCGTTCTGCGCAGCCACTTCACGAGCTGGCTGATGATCGGCCCGACGGAAGCGGCTGCCCGGGCGAAACTCGACCGCTACTACCCGCAAGGCCTGAACGAAGAGCAGCGGCACAGCCGGGTGGTCGGCAGCCCGGAGCAGGTCGCGGACTACTACCAGCACCTCGTCAATGCCGGGATCGACTATTTCGTCGTCCAGATCCTCGATGCGCGCGATCTGGAGACGGTCGAGCTCCTCTCGCGCGAGGTGATGCCACGTGTACATCCGCGCGAGCGAGGGTAAGCGCGCCGGCGCGATCGGTCAGGCACGCAGGATCTCGATCAATTCGCCGAGGAGTGGCTCGAGGAACCGTGCCGGCCCGGCCTGAAACCCGTTCCGGCTCTCGGCCGAGAGGAGAAAGAGGCGCTCTCGCGCCCGCGTCATCCCCACGTAGAGGACGCGCCGCTCCTCGGCAAGCGCCTCCGGCGGCGTGTTCCGGAAGCGCGGCATCTGCCCCTCCTCCACGCCCGCCAGCACGACCACGCGCCATTCCAGCCCCTTCGCGCTGTGGATCGTCATCAGCGCCACGCGCTGCGCG
>JADYYO010000275.1 GCA_020853615.1 Thermomicrobiales bacterium | reverse complement strand
TCGGACCTCGCCATCGAGGGCGTGGCGGCAAGCATCGCCGACTACGACGCGCTCGCCGCCCTTCGCCAGACGCCGATGCCGGCGGGGATCGTGCTGGCCGCGGCAAGCGTCGCGCCGGCGGTCGCCTCGCCCTATTTCTGGCGCGGCGAGCGGAGCGACGGGGTGGTCGTCCTCACCGGCTACATGCCGAGCGAGGAGAGCAAGTCCCAGGTGCTCGCCGCCGCGGCCGAGTCGATGCCGGGCCTCACCGTCTCCGACCATCTCCGCATCGCCACCGGCGTGCCGCGCATGGATTGGGTGGGCGCCGCCGAGTTCGCGCTCCAGCAGCTGGCCCGGCTCGGGAAGGGCGCGGTCGTGGTCAGCGAGCACACGCTGAGCATCGAGGGCGCCGCCGCCGACGGCGCGGCGGCCGGCGAACTCGAGGCGCTGCGCGCGGCGACCCTGCCGGCCAGCCTGACGCTGGCGCGCGCCGAGATCGGGGCGCCCATCGTCTCGCCCTATCGGACGTTGCTCGAGACCGGCGACGGGACCCTGGTGATCGAAGGCTACCTGCCCGACGCCGCCGCGCGCGAATCGCTGACCGCTGCCGCAACGGCGCGCTTCGGCGAGGGCGCGGTCACCGATCGCGCCGAGATCGCCGGCGGCGCGCCGGAGGGCCTTGGCCCGGCGCTCGTGGCCGGCCTCGACGCTGTCTCGCGGGCGGACCGCGGACGGGTGGAGATCCTCGACAGGACCATCCGCGTCGAGGGCGAGGCGCGCTTCCCCGGTGCGCCGGCGCTCATCACCGAGGCCCTCGCCGAAGCTGCCGGACCGGGCTTCACGGTGGTGGACGGGCTCAACGTTCCCCCGCTCGGCGCGCCCCTTTCCACGGCGGACTGCCAGGCCGCGATCAACGAGGCGCTGGCCGCCGGGCAGGTGCAGTTCCCGCCCGGCGAGACGAACATCCTTCCCGCCAGCTACGCGCTCCTCGACCGCATGGTGGCGCTCCTCCTCCGCTGCCCGGCCGCGCTCGTCGAGGTCGGCGGCCACACCGACGCGGACGGGGCGGCGAGCTACAACCGCACCGTCAGCATGGAACGTGCGGGATCGGTCGTCGCCTATCTCGCTTCGGGCGGCATCGCCGAGGCGCGGCTGACGGCGATGGGCTATGGCGAATCGCAGCCGATCGCCGGCAACGCCACGCCGGAGGAGAAGGCGCGCAACCGCCGCATCGAGCTGACGCTCCGGGACCCCGCGCCATGATCTTCGTGGTGACGGAATACTGGCCGTATCTTCTCGTCGCGCTCCTTGCCGGCCTCGGCGTTGGCTGGTGGGGACAGGCGCTGGCGGCGCGTCGCCGCCAGCGGCCGCCGAGCTGGGAGGACGAGCTATGATCCTCGACCTCCTCGAGATCTGGCTCGCGGTGGCAGCCGCTTTCGCCGTCGGCGCCTTCGCCGGCGCGCTCCTCCACGACTGGCTGGCGGGAGGCCGTCTCGCGGCAGGGCAGGCCGCCCTGGCCGATGTCGTCGCCATGGGCGTGGAGGGAACCCGGCGCGGGATCGTGGCGCGCCGGGCGCGGCGGATGGAACGGCTGAGCAGCCCGCGCGGTCGCCCGCCTCCCGCAGGAGAGGATCTCGCGGCGCCGCCGCCCGGCGAGCTCGACCGCATCGCGGGGCTCGCGCCGGCGATGGCCGCGCGGCTCGCGGAGGCGGGGTACCCGCGGCTCGATCAGCTGGCGCGCTGGTCGGATGCCGAGCGGGTATGGATGGCCGACATGCTGGGCATCCGCCGCCGGCAAGTGGGACGCTGGGCGACGCGCGCCCAGGCCATCCTCCGCGCCGAGCAGGCCGCGCGCGAGACGCCGCCGCCGAAGGAGAAGCCGGCCAAGAGGGAGCGGCTGGTCGAGCGGCCGCCCAGGGAGAAACGGCCGGCCAACGCTATTCCCCAAACGCCTCCGCTGGTGGCAAGACCACCGCCGCTGAAGCCTCCGGCGCCGAAGCCGGCCGCGGCCGCGGAGAACGAGACGCTAACGCCCTATGAGATCGCGCTCGATCTTAAGCTCCGGGAACCCTAGCCGGACGCGATAGACCTGCAGGTTCTCGAGCGTGCGCTGGACGTAGTTGCGCGTCTCGTCGAACGGGATGAGCTCGATCCAGTCGATCGCCTCCTCGACCGATCCCCGCGGGTCCCCGTTCCGCTCGATCCAGTCGGTCACGCGACCCGGCCCCGCGTTGTAGGCGGTGAAAGCGAGCGCGTAGGAGCCGCGATAGTCGCCGACCATGCGCGCGATATGCGTACCGCCGAGGAGCGCGTTGTAGGCGGGGTCGCTGAGGAGCCGCTCCTCCTCGTAGGGGAGGCCGAGGCTGCGCGCCACGTCGCGCGCGGTGCCGGGCAGAAGCTGGAGAACGCCGCGCGCGTCGGCGTAGCTCACGGCCGTTGCGTTGAAGACGGTCTCCTGGCGGGCGATGGCGTAGACCGCGGCGAGCTCCCCGTTGAGCGCCTGGCTGAGCTCCGGGATGCCGGCGGTCGGGAAGGGCAGGCTGCCCACGGCGACGCCCCGGTTGTTGGCCTGTACCGCGATCTGCACCGCCACCTGGTGGCGGCCGAGGCTTTCCGCCCTGGCGGCGAGGAGCGCGAGCTCGGCGGGGTCGTCCATCGCCGCGCCCGCGCTGCGGAAGAAGAGGTCGAGATTGTCGAGGCGGTCGAGTTCGATGAAGACGTCGATCGCCCGCACCAGCTCGCGCTGCCGGAAGCGCTCGACCGTAGCGGCATCGGCCTCGGCGGGGACGGCGATGGACAGCGTGCTCATGCCCGCGGCGGCGGCGCCGAGCTGGCCGTAATAGGTGCCGGGGTAGCTGGCGGCGCGGCGGTAGAGGGCGGCCGTGGCGAGCGCGTCACCCGACTCCTCGGCGGCGCGGCCGAGCCAGTAGGCGGCGCGGCTGAGGCTCTGCGGCAGCGTCGAGCCCGCCTCGAGGGCCTGGAAGTGCTGCGTCGCCCGTGCCGGATCGTCGAGGAAGCGGAGCGCGATCCAGCCGGCCAGCCATTCGGCCTCGCCGACCTCTCCGCTCGTCTCGGCCGGATGGGCGGCGACCACCTCGTAGGCGGTCCGGTAGTCGCGGCGGTCGATGAGGCGCCGGGCAATCTCGCGCCGCTCGGTCGACCACGCCTCGGGGTCGACGAGGAGCGCCGGATCGGTCGGCGCGTTGCGGAGGATCGCCGCCGCCTCTGCCGGACGGCCGACGATGCGGAGATAGGTGGCGCGGGCGAAGATATAGGCCGGGTCGCCGTGGATCGCGGCGGGCAGGGCGTTGAGCCGCGCCCCGCCGCCGGTCTCGATGTTGACCGCCTGCCAGGCCTCGGCGAGCGCCTCGA
>JADYYO010000274.1 GCA_020853615.1 Thermomicrobiales bacterium | reverse complement strand
TGCCGAAGAACGGCCAGAGCAGACCCATCGCTACCGGGATCAGCACCACGTTGTAGCCGAAGGCCCAGAAGAGCCCCTGCTTGATCGTGCCGACGGTCTTGCGCGAGAGGGCGATGGCGGTCACGATGGTCGTCAGGTCGCCGCCGATCAGGGTGATGTCGGAGGCAGCCATCGCCACATCGGTTCCGGTGCCGATCGCGATGCCGAGATCGGCCTGCGCCAGCGCCGGGGCGTCGTTGATGCCGTCGCCGACCATGGCGACGGTCTTCCCCTCCGCCTGCAGCGCGCGCACCTTCGCCGCCTTGTCGCTCGGCAGGACATCGGCCAGCACCCGGTCCGGCGCGATGCCGACCTGGCGCGCGATCGCCTCGGCGGTCGCCCGGTTATCCCCGGTCAGCATCCAGACCTCGAGGCCAAGCGCCGACAGCTCAGCGATCGCCTCGCGCGACTCCGCCTTGAGCGTATCGGCCACGGCGATCAGCCCCGCCGGCTTCTGGTCGATGGCGACGTACATCGGCGTCGCGCCACCCCGGGCCAGTTCCTCCGCGCGTGACCCGAGTCCGTCAAGCGCCACGCCGGCCTGCTCCATCAGCGCGCGGTTGCCGATCGTAATTGCCCGATCCTCGATCTCGGCCTCGATACCTTTGCCAGTCACCGCGCGGAAGGCGTGGGCTGGCGGCAGCTCGATCCCCAGCTCGCGGGCCCGGACCACGATCGCCTCGCCCAACGGGTGCTCGGAGCCGACCTCCGCCGCCGCGGCGAAGCGAAGCAGCTCCCGCTCCGCGAGGCCGCTCGCCGGCACGACCGCGGTAATCGCCGGCTTGCCGCGCGTCAGCGTCCCCGTCTTGTCGAGCACGATCGTGTCGATCTTGCGCGTCATCTCCAGCGCCTCGCCGCCGCGGACGAGGATGCCGTACTCGGCCGCCTTCCCGGTGCCGACCATGATCGCCGTCGGCGTCGCCAGCCCCAACGCGCAGGGGCAGGCGATGATCAGCACCGCGATCGTCGCCGTGAGCGCAAAGACCGGCGAGGGGCCGAAGACGAGCCACGCGGCAAACGTCACTGCCGCCAGCACCAGCACGATCGGCACGAAGTAGCTGGAGATAGTGTCGGCAAGGCGCTGCATCGGCGCCTTCGAGCCCTGCGCCTCCTCGACCAGGCGGACGATCTGGGCCAGGGTCGTGTCACGGCCGACCTTGGTGGCGCGGAAGACAAAGCTTCCGGTCTTGTTGAGCGTCGCGCCGATCACCGGGTCGCCAGGCACCTTCTCGACCGGCAGGCTCTCGCCCGTCAGCATGCTCTCGTCGAGAGCCGAGTGTCCCTCGGTCACCACGCCGTCAACCGGTACCTTTTCGCCCGGGCGCACCCGCACCAGGTCCCCGACGATCACCTGCTCGACCGGAATATCCTGCTCAACCTCATTGCGGATCACCCGGGCAGTCTTGGCCTGGAGCCCCATCAACGCCTTGATCGCCGCCCCGGTCTGCTTCTTGGCCCGTGCCTCTAGCCAGCGGCCCAGCAGGATCAGGGCGATCACGATCACCGCGACCTCGTAGTAGAGGTGGAAGGGGAAGCCCCAGCGCTCCGCGAGTTGCGGCCAGAGGGTAATGAAGGCGCTGTAGCCGTACGCTGCGCTGGTGCCGACCGCGACCAGCGTGCTCATGTTCGTCCCGCCGTGGCGGGCCGCGGCCCAGGCAGTGCGGTAGAAGACACTGCCGGCCCAGACTTGGACAATCGTCGCTTGGATCAGCAGGAGCGGCGCGACGATCGTCATGTCCCACCCGTGCGGCAGGTACATCTCGGCCATCATCACCAGCCCGACCACCAGACTGACGACCCACTTGCGCTTCAGCTCTGCCAGCTCTCGGTCACGCTCCCGCTCCCGCGCATCGACCGCGCTCGCTGCCGCCGCGGGCGGCGTCGAGGGCACTGGCGCCACCTCGGGGACCGTACCGACGCGGTAGCCGGCCCGCTCCACGGCGGCGCGGAGGGTGGCGAGATCGGTTACGGCCGGGTCGTAGGCCACGCTGGCCCGCTCCGTGGCGAGGTTGACGCTGGCCGCGGCGACGCCAGGAACCTTCTCCAACCCCTTCTCAACTCGCCTCACGCACGAGGCGCAGGTCATCCCCTCGATCGGCAAGACAGCTTCCGCCGTGCTTGCGCCAGCGGCCACGTCCGGCGCCCCCGCTGCCGGCCACAAGGCGGGAGACGGCGCGGAAGCGGCGACAGGCTCAGGCGGCAACTCCGCCACGCCATACCCCGCGCGCTCGACGGCGCGCGCGACCTCGCCAAGAGTTGTTGCCTCCGGGTCGAATCTGACCGTTGCCCGCTCCGTCGCCAGATTGACGGCGACGTGGTCGACCCCCGCCACCTTGCCGATCGCCTTCTCAACTCGCCTCACGCACGAGGCGCAGGTCATCCCCGTCACGGGGAAGCTCGCCTCGCGCTGCTCGAGGCCCCCCGGCGGCGATTGCCGCGTAACGAGTTCCATGGGTGTTGACACGCCCCCGATCTTGTCTCTCATCTTCGCTACCGTGCAGGCCTGCTCCGGGGCCTGCGGGCGGCCATGCGCCGCCGCGATCCCCACCTCGCGGTGGGCTGTATAACCCCACTATACCCCACGTGGGTATAGTGGTCCCGCTGCTCCTCCATCTCGCTCAGCGCTCCCCACCCGGCCACGCTCGGCCCTGGCGCGCCCGCCCCGCGCCGCGCTCTCCTGCATCACCGAGCAGAAGCGCACGATCTCCAAGGCGTCGTTGTAGTAATGGACGGAGGCGCGGACCATCTCATCCAGGCCTCGCTCTACCATGTCGAGGCGGGTGCTCGGCTGGCGGGTCACGGAGACGTTGATGCCATGATCGCGGAGCAGCCGCTTCACCTCGGTCGGTGCTGCCCATTCGGCGGTGAACGTGACGATCCCGCATCGCTCGGCGCCGAGGTCGTGCACCGTGACCCCGGGGATCGAAGACAGGAGTTCCCGCGCCTGGTCCGCAAGGGCGTAGACGCGGTCGCGAATCGCCGCAAGCCCCCAACCGAGCGCGTAGTCGATGGCAACACCAAGACCAATCTTGGCGGCGACGTTCGACTCCCAATTCTCGAATCGCCGTGCTCCGGGGGCGATCTCGAAGGTGTCAGGCGCGGTCCAGTGGGCGGCGTGGAGATCGAGGAACGCGGGTTCGAGACGGTCGGCCAGCGCGCGCCGCACATAGAGCAACCCTGTGCCGCGCGGGCCGCGTAGGAATTTGCGCCCGGTCGCCGAGAGCATGTCGCAGCCGATCGCCCGCACATCGACCGGCATCTGGCCCACCGATTGGCAGGCGTCGAGCAGATAGGGAATTCCCGCCTCTCGCGCCACGGCGCCGACCGCTGCGGCGGGGTTGACCAGTCCGCCGTTGGTCGGCACGTGGGTGATCGCGATGAGTTTGACCCGCCCGTCGATCATGCCCCGCAACGCGTCCACGGAGAGTTGCCCCTGCTCGTCATTCGGGACCACCTCCACGACCGCCCCCCGCGCGCGCGCGACCTGGAGGAAGGCAATGAAGTTGCTCCCATATTCGGCCATCGAGGTCAGGATGCGATCGCCTGGCCCAAACGGCAGCGCGTAAAATGCCATGTCCCAAGCCCGCGTCGCGTTCTCGACGACGGCGATCTCATCCGTGTCGCACCCCAACAGGCTCGCCCCCGCCTGATAGATGCGCGCGATCGCCCCTTGGGCCGCTTCGGCTGCCTCGTACCCACCAATCCGCGACTCGCGCGCGAGGTGCTCGACAACGGCGGCGAGGACCGGCTGAGGCATCAGCGACGCGCCAGCGTTGTTGAGGTGAACAACGTGCGCGCATCCAGGCGTTTCGGCCCGCGCGCGGGCGACGTCCAGGTCCGTTGTGGTGACGTTCACACCGGGCTGCCTTCGCTAAACCCCGCGCTGCCAACTGCCCACAGCGCGCCATTCGCCACGGTATCCGCGTCGACCTCCCCACCATCGACGAGTCGCAGGAAGGAGCGCACTCGCGCGTGCCGCGGGTTGCCGAAGAATTCGGCCGGCGGCCCTTCCTCCAAGATCACCCCGCCCGCCATGAAGACGACGCGGTCCGCCACGTCATACGCGAAGCGCACCTCATGCGTCACGACGATCATCGTCATCCCATCGCCCGCCAATGCGCGCATCGTTTGCAGCACTTCTTCATGCAACTCGGGGTCGAGTGACGAGGTCGGCTCATCGAACAGCACCACCTCCGGCTCCATGGCGAGCGCACGCGCGATCGCCACCCGTTGCTTCTGGCCGCCCGACAGCCGGGACGGATACTGGTCGCGCTTGTCGGCGAGACCGACCCGGGCGAGCAACCGCTCGCCGAGCGCCAGGGCCTCCGCCTTCGGCATGCCCCGGACCGAAATCGGCCCCTCGATGACATTGCCGAGGGCGGTCATGTGGGGGAACAGGTTGAAGTGTTGGAAGACCATCGCCGCCCGAGTGCGAATCTCCCGGATTTGGCGAGTCCGGGCGGGCCGCTTGGTCTTGCCGCCGCACGGGATCTCCACCCCGCAGACGCGCACGCATCCTGCGTCTGGCTCCTCCAGGAAATTGATGCAGCGGATAAGCGTGGTCTTGCCGGATCCGGATGGACCCATGATCACGACCACCTCGCCACGGCGGACCTCGAGGTCGATGCCCTTGAGGACTTCGAGGGAGCCGAAACGCTTGTGCAAGCCGGAGATGGAAACCGGACAATCCTCTCGGTGACCCATCAGTACGCCCTCGCTAATCGCCGCTCCAGCACCTCCTGCCCCAGAGAGAGCAGGCTATTGATCACCCAGTAGATCATCGCCACGATGGCGAACATCTCCAGGTAGCGGAACGTCGACGAGCCGATGCTTTCCGCCACCGCCGTCAACTCGACGACAGTAACCACCGAGGCGAGCGAGGTGTCCTTGATGAGGGCGATGAACCGGCTGCCGACAGGCGGGATGGCGACCCGCGCCGCCTGGGGGAACGCGACCCGCCGGAACGCCTTGGCAAACGGCATGCCGAGCGAGTAGGCGGCCTCCCACTGCCCCTTGTCAACCGCCAGAATGCCCGCCCGAAAGTTCTCCGCCAGATAGGCGCCGGCATGGAGCGAGAGCGCGATGATCGCGGCCGGGACCGGCCGCAGGAGGATGCCGAACTGGGGCAGCCCGAAGTAGACCAGCAGCAACTGGATGAGCAGCGGCGTGCCGCGCAGGATCGACACGTACGTGACCGCCACGGCACGCAACACGGGACCGCCGAAGAGACGCGCCAGCGCGACGACCATGCCGATCGCGCTGCCAATGAGGAACGACGTGACGCCGAGAAATATCGTCATCGCCAGCGCGTCAACGAGAAGCGGAAATGCGCGCGTCAGGAGATCCACCGCGATCACCACCTCTCCCCGCGCAAGCGCGACCGAACGCCGCGTCGCGGGTCGTCTGGGCGCCTCACGCCGTTGGAGAGGCAACCGGGGTTGCCTCGAGCAGCCCCGCGTAATCCGGCAGCGCGCGCAGTTCCACCGCCATGTCGAGCCCGCCAAGCCATCGTTGGGAGATCTCCGTCAGGGTGCCGTCCTCGATCATGGTGATGAGAGCCCGGTCGATCGCCGCCTTGAAATCGGTCTCGCCCTTCCGGAACGACATGGCGTTGACCTCGGAATTGAGCAGCTCTGGCATCGGCGCGACATCCAGGGCATTCTGCTCGGCGAGGTACGCGCCGACGAAGCGCGAAAACAGGGCCGCATCGGCGCGGCCAAGCGCCACGTCACGCAAGGCGAGCGTCGCGTTCTCGTAGGTCAGCACCTCGGCGTCCGGGATGTTCTCACGGACGAAGTCTTCCTGGGTGCTCCCGGCGGTGACGCCGATCCGCTTGCCCGCCAGATCCGCCTCATCCTGGATCGTCTCGTTGCCCGATTTGACGAAGATCGCGACGCCGTTCACCTCGTAGGGAAGGGAGAAATCGACCTGCTGTTTGCGCTCGTCGGTGACGGTCTGGCCGGAGATGACGATGTCGAAGGTGCCGGTCTGCACCCCGGGGATGAAGTTCTGAAAGGTGCCCTGGATGAACTCTACGTCGGGAACCCCGATCCGCCGCGCGATCTCGCGCGCGATGTCGACGTCGTACCCGGCCGGTCTGTTCTTCTCGTCGAGGAGGCTCCACGGCGGCGACGCCTGCGTATTGGAGACGCGGAGAACGCCCCGCTGCCGCACCTCCGCCAGCAACCCGCTCGCCTCGGGCGTTCCTTGCGCGGCAACCCACCGCCCTCTCCCCAGAATCCCCGTTGCCAACACGGCAGCTGGGAGTCCGCGGCCAAGGACCCATCGGCGCGACTGCTTCGTGGCGATCACCGCATGGTTCACCGCTCGTTCCTCCTTGTGCCTGGCGTGGGCCGGCCACTCGGGTCCGTCATCGTGCCGCTCAACGGCGAGAGAGCGCGAACAGCTCCTCCAGCTCCCCCAGGACTTCGCGGTCGCGGCCCTCCCGGATGCCATCCGGCACGCAGTGGGCCAGGTGGCCCCGCAGCACCACCTGCTCGAACTTCTCGATCGCGCGTTGCACGGCATAGGTCTGCTTGAGCACATCGACGCAATAGGCATCCTCCTCGACCATCTTGCGGATGCCCCGCAGATGGCCTTCGATCGAATTCAGCCGCTGGATCGCATCATCCTTGGACGTCTGCACGCTCTTCCTCTCGCGGACCCCTCCGGGGGGGGATGGGATAGTGCCCGTATCCTATGTGGCGCAGAGGGCAATGTCAACGCTCCGCAATCGCGGAGCGCGGCCACGCTTGACGCCTGTACCCCGCCCGGGTATGATCGGCGGCATGGAAACGTCCGACAGCGGCGCCTGCCGTGGCGCCGCGCCTCCCTTCGCGAATCCGCGATCGACCGTGTATGCCCACGACAAGGCGAAGATTCTCGCCCGCCTGCGCCGCATGGAGGGGCAGGTGCGCGGCGTGCAGCGGATGGTCGAGAGAGACGAGTACTGCCTCGACATCCTGACCCAGCTCTCCGCGATCATCGCGGCGGCCCGTCAGACCGGGCTGCTCGTCCTCGAGGATCATGTGCGCGGCTGTGTCGCCGACGCTTGGCGCGAAGGGGCCGACGAGGAGAACCGCGAGGAGTTGATGACCGAGCTGATCGGCGCCATCGACCGCTTCGGCCGCACGGTCGGCTAGCGCCTGTTGTGGACGTCAGGCCACGACCGTCACGCGGAAATTCAGCATCAAGGCGGCCAGGGCGAGGAGATCGACGCCGACCGCGAGAGTGCCGCAACAGGCTTCGGCGGCTTCGCGCGCCAGTTGCTTGGTCGTTCGCATGGTCACGATGTCCCGGACTGCTGGGTCATTGTGGAGCCAGCGCGCCAGCTCATGCCGCGGGGGCGGAACCTCCCTCGTCGGCACCGGACCGGCATTCCATCCCATGCCGGAGCCGGGTTTCACGTTCTTAGAAACGCGCTAGGACCCGCGATACGGATTCCGCCCCTTATGCTCACGCTTCTGCCCGGAGTGATGCTGGTCCAGCCGGCTCACACGCACGCATTGGCGACCAGCTTAG
>JADYYO010000273.1 GCA_020853615.1 Thermomicrobiales bacterium | reverse complement strand
TCCGCGGCGACCGCCTCGTGCTCGGGATCGACATGGGCCGACTCCGGGAGCGCGTCGGCGATCCAGGTCTCCGCCGGCGTAAAGGCGCGCGTCGCTTCCAGCGGCATCGCCTCCAGCGCCCCGGCAGCGGCGGCCATCTCGGCGAGGCCGTTTCGGAACTGATCGACATAGCAGAGCGCGATGCCGCGCAGAAAGTGTCCCTCTGCCGCCAGGATGGCATGGCCAAGCCGCGTGGCGATCCGCTCGGCTTCGTCCATGTAAGCGATCGTTCGTTCCGGATCGGAAAAGCGGAGCAGGCGGCCGAGGCGATAGATGAGCTGCGCCCGCCACAATGCCTGATCCTCGGTGTCGTCAATCAGGTCGATGGCCGCCTCGAGGCGATCGGCGGCGGTGAGCCAGGCGTAGGCGCGCTGGGCGCGGTCGGCCGCCTGCACCAGCCACGCCGGCGCTCGCGCGTCCCCGGCCTGCTGGAGGTGGTAGGCCACGGCGTCGACGTCGGGCGCTGACCCCGCCATGAGCGTCTCCGCGACCTGCAAGTGCCAGGCGCGTCGCCTCGGGGGGAGGATGCCGTCGTAGAGCGCCTCGCGGGTCAGCGCATGGACGAACCGCACGCGGACCCCATCGCGCTCGGCCGCCATCAGGTTGGCCGCGATGGCCTGCTCGACGATCGTCAGCGCCAGGTCGTCGCTGAGACCCGCGACCTGCGACCAGAGCGAGAGCGGGATCTCTTGACCGATCACGGCGGCGATGGCGAGTGCCCGGCGCACCGCATCGCCGAGCCGCGCCAAGCGGCCCTCGATCACTTGCTGGAGAAATGGGGGAACGACCACCCGATCGAGCTCGCCGGCGATCCATCTGTCGTCGACCCTGCGCAGGATCTCGTCTTCCTCCATCGCCCGCAGGATTTCGGTGACGAAGAAGGGGTTCCCGTCGGCATGCCGTGCCAGGTAGGTCGTCAGCTTCGCCGCGTCTGCCGCCGCTAGGGAATAGCGGGCGGAGACGAGGGTTCCAACTGCCTCGACGTCGAGCGGTTTCAGTGTGAGGCGAATCGAGCCGGCCTCGCGGACCAGCGCGGGAAACTGCCGGTAAAACGGATGGAGGTCGATCGGCTCTTCGACCCGGTAGGTGCCAACGAGGAGCATCGGCCAGCGTCTCATCTGCCGGCTGATGTGTCGCAGCAGCTCCAGGGTACCGGCGTCGGCCCAGTGAAGATCTTCGAGCAGGACGAGCGCTGGCCGCTCGGTCGCGAGCGCGGCGAAGAAGCGACGCACGTCGGCGAAGAGCGCGGCCTGGTCGGGGACGGGCTTCAGCAGGCCTCCCGCGAACGCGTCGGGAGGGGCGGGAAATGCGGGATCATCGGGGTAGTCGGCGAAGAGATCGAGCCAGGCGCCATACGGCGGCGTGTTGGTGTGGTCGTAACAATGGCCGGTGAGGATGACCGCGGCGCGCGCATGCGCTTCTCGGCAAAGATCCTGGGCCAGGGTCGTCTTGCCGATGCCCGCTTCGCCGCCGAGCAGGATCACGCGGCCATGTCCGCTGCTGGCGGCGGCCAGCTCCTCGCGGAGAACAACCTGTTCGGCCGCGCGTCCCACCAGAAGCTGGGAGCGCATTCGTGACGGCAGCGCATGCGCGCTGCCAGGATCTCCGTTCACAGCTCGCCTCGCTTCAGTGCCGTCGTGTCGATGTGAGCGAGGGAGATGTCGGATCGTATGCCGGGAATGCTTCCCCGGTCGTCCGACCGCCCCTGAGTCCGGCGAGTGATGAACCCATTATACAGAGTGGAGGGCGCGCGCACGATGGGGCTCCGTGAGGACGCCACGCGCCGGGCGGGAACGGGCTGTATGCTGGTTATCGTGGAACCGTCGCCCAGATAGACCCGGGGTGATGCCCTGTCCCGGTGTGCCCGCGACAGCGTGAGGAGTGAAGAGACCGCCCATGGCCACGGCGAGACAGCCCGGCCTGCACGTGGTGCAGATCCGCTACTTCGGTGAAGAGCCCGCGCACCCAGACCGCGACCCGGTCGAGCGCTACCGGGCCTCGGGCGCCTACGAGACGCTCGGCAAGGCGGTCGTCGTCGAACCGGCCTTTCCCGAAGATCGCCGCGTCGCCGAGCCGACCGACAATCTCGGCCTGCTCGGCGGCGAGATCGCCGATGCCGTCGCCGCGGGGCGCAGCGTCGGGAAGCCGGTGCTGGTCGTCGGCGGCAACTGCGCCTCCGTCCCGGGCGTCGTTGGTGGATTGCAGGAGGCGCACGGCCCCGGGGCACGCATCGGGCTCGTCTGGCTCGATGCCCACGGCGATTTCAACACCCCGCGCACGACCCTCTCCGGCATGCTCGGCGGGATGCCGGTCGCCGTCTCGGCGGGCCTTGCCTACCCGCGCTGGCGGCAGTGGTCGAAGCAGGCCGCGCCGCTGCCGACCGACCGCATCCTGATGGTCGACGTGCGCAACCTCGATCCCGCCGAGGAGCAGCTCATCCGCGCCACCGACGTCGTCATCGCCGCGCCGGCGGCCGGCTTCCCGGGGGAGGATCTGCAGCAGGCGGTGCAGCGGCTGGCGGAGGAGTGCGACCTGATCTACCTCCACGTCGACTCCGACATCCTCGACGAGCGCTACGTGCCGAACCACATGACGAAGGAGCCGAACGGCCCAAGCATGGAGCAGGTGCTGGCGGCGATCGACACCGTGATGGCGACCGGCAAGGTGGCGACCTTCGCCGTCGTCGCCGTCTGGGCCGGCGGTGAGGGGGGCGACACCGGGGTCGAATCGGGCCTCGCGCTGCTGCGCGGCGGACTCGCGTCGTGGCGGTGCCACGGCAGCGTTGGGGCCGCCTGATGCGCAAACCGGGCGAGCCGGGCATGCGCGTGGGGCGGGTCGAAACCGAGGGCGACGCGCTCTACTACGAGGTGCGCGGCGCGGGCCCACCGCTGCTGATGATCCACGGCGGCGTCCTCGATGCCAGCGGCTACGCGCCCGCCGCTCGCCTGCTCGCCCGCGACTTCACGGTGATCACCTACGACCGTCGCGGCTATTCACGGAGCACCCGGCGCGATCCCCAGAACTTCGAAGTCGGCCAGCAGGCGCGCGACGCGGTGGCGCTGCTGCGGGCCGAAGGGCACGCATCGGCGATCATCTTCGGCAATAGCGGCGGGGCGATCATCGGGCTGGAGATGGCGCGCCGCCACCCCGAGGCGGTCGCGCTGCTGGTCGCCCACGAGCCGCCGGTGATGCGTGTCCTGCCGAACGCGGACGAGTTGCTGACGGCGTTCGCCCGCGTCTATCTGACGACGTGGGAGGAGGGGCCGGAGGCGGGGATGCGGCTCTTCGGCGCGCTGAACGCCATCCCCCGCACCGACGCCGACCGGGCGGCGCTCGATCCCGAGGACGTGGCGCGCACCCGAGGCAACATCGCGTTCTTCCTGAAGCAGGAGATGCTCCCCTTCGCCAATTACATGCCGGACAGCGAGACGATCCGCAAGCATGGCGTCCGCGTGGTGCTGGCCGCCGGCGAGCAGAGCCGCGACAGGAGCCACGGGCAGACCGCCCCCATCGTCGCCGAACAGCTCGGATGCCCGTTCGTGGTCTTCCCCGGTCACCACACCTCGTACCTCGGCATGCCCGAGCCGTGGACCGTGGCGTTACGGGGGGTGATAGGTGATGGGGGGTGGAGGTTGGGTGATGGGGTGTTCGGGATGGGGCCGTAGGGGCGACGCCGGCGTCGCCCAGGCCGATCCGCCGCGAACGTCGATGATGGCAACGGCGTGGCCAGGACGGGGCGTTCGGTGCGGCGACGGCGGGCGACGCCGGCGCCGCCCCTACAACCCCATCACCCCAACACCCAACACCCCATCACTCATCACCCACGGGAGAGCCGATGCGCAGGGAGACGCTTTTCGCACTGATCGCGCTCGGGCTGGGCAACCTGATGCTGGCCCAGGATCTGGCCGCGCTCAACGTCGCGCTGCCGAGCATCGAGCGCGACCTCGACATCGATCTCTCCACCGCGCAGTGGGTCGTCAACGCCTATCTCCTCGTCTACGGCATGATGATCGTCACCGGCGGCCGCCTCGCCGACGAGTTGGGGCGGCGGCGGGTCTTCCTGACGGGGGCCGCCATCTTCGCCGCAGCCTCCTTCGCGGCCGCGCTCGCCCCGAATGCCATCTGGCTGATCGCGGCTCGCGTCGCGATGGGAATCGGCAGCGGCCTGATGCTGCCGTCGATCACTGGCATGGGCTACGCCGTGATGCCGCCGGAGCGGGCGGACCTCGCGGGCGGGCTGATCGTCGGCGCTTATGCCGTCGGCATGGCGATCGGCCCCATGATCGGCGGCGGCCTGACCGAGTTCTTCGGCTGGCGCTGGATCCAGTGGGTCAACCTGCCGATCGCGGCGCTGGTCATCATCGGTGTCTGGCGCACCGTGCCGGTCGAGCGGGGCGACGCCCATCCTGGTATCGACTACCCGGGGATCGCGGCCCTCTCCGCGGGCCTGGTGGCGCTCCTCTTCGCGCTCGATCAGGCGTCGGCCTGGGGCTGGACCGACGGGCGGATCCTCCTCAGCCTGGCGCTGGC
>JADYYO010000272.1 GCA_020853615.1 Thermomicrobiales bacterium | reverse complement strand
GGCGCTCGCCTCGCGCCCGTGGGATCTCGCCAGATACCGGGAGATCCTGCCGATCCAGGATCAGGCGGCTGCCCCATCGCTCGGGGCGGGTGGCACGCCGCTGCACGACGCGCCGCGGCTGGCGCGCGAGTTCGGCCTCGACCGCCTGCTGATCAAGGACGAGGGGCTCAACCCGACCGGGAGCTTCAAGGCGCGCGGCCTGGCGATGGCCGTCGCCCGCGCCCGGGAGCTCGGCGCGGCGACGGTCGCCATCCCCTCCGCCGGCAACGCCGCCGCGGCGATGTCGGCCTACGCCGCGCGCGCGGGGCTCGGCGCGGTGGTGGCGATGCCGCGCGACGTGCCCGAGACGATGCGCGCCGAGTGCCAGGCGTACGGGGCCGACGTCCTCCTCGTCGACGGGCTGATCGACGACTGCGGGAAGGTGATCCGCGCCGGGGCCGCGGCCTTCGGCTGGTTCGACGTCTCGACCCTGCGCGAGCCGTATCGCGTCGAGGGGAAGAAGACGATGGGCCTCGAGATCGCCGAGCAACTCGGCTGGCGGCTCCCCGACGCCATCATCTACCCGACCGGCGGCGGTACCGGGATCGTCGGCATGTGGAAGGCCTTCGCCGAACTGGAGGCCATGGGGCTGATCGGGCCCGAGCGCCCGAAGATGGTCGTCGTGCAGGCGGAAGGGTGCGCCCCGATCGTCCGCGCCTTCGAGACGGGCGCGGACCACGCCGAGCGCTGGCCCGACGCGGCCACGATCGCGCCCGGCATCCGGGTGCCGGCAGCCATCGCCGATTACCTGATTCTGCAGGCGGTCCGCGAGAGTGACGGCACGGCGATCACCGTCAGCGACCAGGAGTTGCGCGAGGGGATGACGCTCGCCGCGACGCGGGAGGGACTCTTCGTCTCCCCCGAATCGGGCGCGGCCGTCATCGCCGCCCGCACGCTGCGTGAGCGCGGCTTCCTGGCCCCCGACGACCTGACGGTGATCTTCTCGACCGGCTCGGGCCTGATGCACGTCGATCTCGTCGCGGGCGAAGCGCCAACCATCGACCCGAACGCCCCGGATCTCACGGCGGCCATCGCGCGGGCGCTGCCCGGTCAGGACACGCCGGGATAGCGAGACAATCCGGCCTCCAGGGGATGCCGGACCCTCTGTCATCCTGAGCGAAGCGAAGGATCTCGGCGGCCGGCAACCGCGCTTCCGGTGTGCCGAGATGCTTCGTTCCTCAGCATGACACGGTGTAGGGGACGCCGCCTCAAGCGGTGGCGGACCGGCAGGCCGATGCAGCGCCGTCCGCACCTCGGTGAAGCTCCCATTTGCGCGCACCCGGCCAGGGGTTAACATGCGGCCATGTCGCAACACCGCCCGGATACGCCTGACGCGCCGTATCGCGTCCCCTTGAGAGGAGCAGATCCCATGTTCGATCGGTGGCCACACTGGCCGCGCGCCCTTCTGATGCTGTTCCTCGTGCTGAGCCTCGCGCCTCCCGCGCTCCTCTTCGGGAGTGCGCCGGCCATCGCGCAATCGGCGAGTGGCGCCGATGTGCGTGTGGTCGATTTCGCCTTCGACCCCGGCACGCTGACCGTTCCCGCCGGCACGACGGTCACCTGGACGAACGATGGGAACGCGGACCACACCATTACGGCGGACGACGGCTCGTTCGATTCCGGGCGGCTCGATCCGGGAGAGCAGTTCAGCGTTACCTTCGACACTCCTGGCGAATATGCCTACCACTGCGGCTTCCATGCGCAGATGCAGGGCATGATCATCGTCACCGAGGCGACGCCGCCGGCCAATGACAGCGGCATCGAGGTGGCAACGCCGATGCCGGAAGGGCACGTCATGGCCGAGGCGACGCCTGCTGCCCAGCCGGCGGCCACGGGCCAGGCCGAGGAGAGCACCGCCGGCCCCTCGCATCAGATGCCACCGGCCGAGCCGTCGCGCCTGGCGCACATCCACGCCGGAAGCTGCGACGAGCTCGGCATCGTCGTCTACTCGCTGCCCGATATTCAGACGTTCCGCCTGAATGACGGGGGTGGCTCCGGAGTCAGCGCCTTCGAGCTCATCACGGGCACGGCGAAGGCGCCCCTGACCAGCCTCTTCGGCGAGCCCTTCTCGATCCACGTCCACGAGAGCGTGCAGAACAAGCAGGTCTACATCGCCTGCGCCGACGTCGGCGGCGCCCCGCCGGCGCCCTGGACGCCGGAGCAGGGGCTGGTGCTCGAGGCCCGCGAGCAGAACGGCTCCGGCTACAGCGGCTTCGTCGCCCTGAAGCCGTCGGCCAGCGGCGGCACTGACGTCACCATCGCCCTTGCCGCCTCCCCGGAAGGCGTAGCCGCGGCGGCGGCCCAGGCCGCGCCGCCGCCCAGCACCACCTACACCAGCCCGACCTTCGGCTACACCATCGGCTACGGCCCTGCGTGGCAGGAGTCGGAGAACTCCTCGACCAACGGCGCCGACCGCTTCGTCCTCTTCAACGGCACGAGCTACATCACTTTCACCGGCGAGCGCGCCTTCAACGGCGACCCGCGGGCGTGCGTCGATGCCTTCGTCAAGCAGCTCACGGCCGACCCGAACGTGAGCAATCTGCGGCTCGCCGTCGATGACCAGGGGAACCCGGCAGAGGGCGGCACCGCGGCGACGGGCGCATTTGCCATCTACGACCACGACTACGCCTTCCCGGGCCGCGTCGAGCCGTACACCCTCTATGTTGCCTGCGTGCCGCTCATCCCGAACGAAGCGGTGCTTGCCATCGTCCAGAACGTGCCGACCGCCGACTACAACGACCAGTTCAAGCTTCGGGAGGCGCTCCTGCGCGGGCTGACCCTGCCGCAGTAGCGAACGCCGCATCACGCAACACGACCACGGGCGAGCCTGATGGCTCGTCCGTGGTGAAAGAAGGGAGGGATCGGGCGGCGCTCCACCTCGCCGCCCGGGCGGTGCTAGCCGCCGACGACGATGGTGTTCCCGCTATTGTCGCCGCTGTTGACGTCGCCGATGGTCACCGATCCGCCGCTGGCGTCGGCATTGGCCACGCCGCCGTTCCCCGCTGCGGCATCGCCGCCATCGCCGACGATCCCGCCGCTGCCGGCCACCGCGACGTTGCCGTCGCCGCCATCCGCGTTGCTGACGGCGATCCCGCCGTCGGCGCTGACGTCGACCGTGGTGGTGTTGGTCACCGTGCCGCCGTCGACGGCCACGCTGCCGCTGCCGCCAGAGACGGCGATCGAGTTGCCCCGGTTCCCGCCGGAATTGATGTCGCCGATGGTGACGGCCCCGCCGCTGGCATCGGCTGCGGCCACCCCGCCGTTGCCGGCGCTGGCGTTGCCGCCATCCCCGAAGAGGCCTCCCTGGCCGCCCACGGCCACATTGCCGTCGCCGCCGTTGGCGTTGGCGACCGCCGTCCCGCCGTTCGCGCTGGCCGTCACGGTCGTCGTGTTCGTCACCGTCCCGCCGCTGATCTGGACGGGGCCGCGCGAGCCCTTCTGACGATTGACGGAGATCGTGTTGCCCCGGTTGTTGCCGGAGTTGATCCGGCCGAGGATGATCGTGCCGCCGCGAGCGTCCGCTGCGGCGATCCCGCCGTTCCCCGCCCGGGCGTTGCCGCCATCGCCGAAGAGGCCGCCATTCCCGCCGACCGCCACGTTACGATCGCCGCCGTTCGCGTTGCTGACGGCGGTGCCGCCGTTGGCGCTGACCGAGACCGTGGTGTCGTTGCGGACCGTTCCGCCGTTGATGACCGTGCTGCCGCCGCAGCTCGCGCCGCCGCTGACGGCGATGCTGTTGCCGCGGTTGTTGCCGGAGTTGATGTTGTCGAGGTCGATCATGCTGCCATTGGCGTTGGCATCGGCGATCCCGCCATTCCCGGCGCTCGCGTTGCCGCCGTCACCGAAGAGGCCGCCGCTGCCGGCGACGGCGACGTTCTGGTCGCCGCCATTCGCGTTGCTCACCGCCAGCCCGCCATTGGCGCTAGCCGAGACGGTCGTGCTGTTCGTAACGCGGCCGCCATTGATCGCGGTCGAGCCGGGGAGGCAGCCGGTCGCTCCCGCCGGAGCCGGGAGGCTGGCCACCCCGAGCAGTAGGAGGGCGACCGGGGCTACGCGCAGCCCGCCCAGGAGGCGAGAGCGCGACTGGCGGATAAGGCGATGGGCCGAGCGAGAGGTCGAGGTCTGCATCGTGCCGGTCATTTCGGGGCTCCTTCCGGATCTTCGTCAGGTGCGAGCGGCCAGTGCCGTTCGTCTCTGCCCCTATTCCAGCAGCCGACCTGTCCCCCTACCGCCAAGCCGAGCGCCCCGCCCCTGTCAACTCGGGAACACCGGTAAACGGGGGCTTTCTTACGGGGAGCCTCCACGTCCGGACACGCTACCGGGCAGGAGGACCGACAAGGGGCAAAGTTCCGCGAATCGACAGGCGTGGCGGCCGCATCCAACCCTCACCCCCGGCCGCCACCCAAGGGGTACCCGGCCCTGTGCGCAGGGAGAGGGGAGGGTTGACGTCGATGGTCGCCGCATGGATGGACCGCCCCGTGCTTCGGCCACTGCCTCACGGTGTTCCACTGGTGTCACGCCATCTCGCCACACGCTCCCCTCGCCCTGCGCACAGGGAGAGGGGGTAGGGGGTGAGGGTCTTCCATCGGCACGCCTGAGCATTCCTGCCCATGCCTCCCCCTACCACGGCAAATGAGAGCGGTGACCTTCTGCCCCATCCGGGCACCACAGGTTGCGCCTCGTGCCCGTCAGGCGGGAGCGAAGTTGTAGATGCGGACCGACAGCGCCGGGTTCTCGGCATCGAGCGCCGCGCGGAAGCCCGTCTCGGCGCTGCCAGAGGTTGCCTTCGCCGCCAGCTCGTAGGTCGTGTAGCCCTCGGGCAGGACCGCCTCGGCGATCACATAGTCGCCGAACGGCAGGTCGCCCCACGTCAGCGTCTCTCCTTCGCTCGCGGCATCGCCCAGCGTCAGCGGTGCCGGGAGCGCGCTGCTGGAGATCGTGACGTCGAAGACCCCCGTCGCGGGGGCGCAGGCGGCCGCGCTCAGCGTCTCGGCGGTCATGCCCGGCGGGCAGGTGAAGACCTGCACCGAGATCGAGCCCCGATCGAGCGCGGGCGTAGCTGCCCCTTGCTCCGCTGCCACCGGCGTGGGAGACGGGGCGGCCGGAGGCGGCGGAATCTCCGGGCCGATCATGGCGACGACGAACGAGACGCGCTGCGCGTCGCCAGAGGCATTGCCGGCCGGCGCAACCGCCACCTGCAGCTCGCCGCTGAAGCTCGCCGCCTCGCCGGCGAGGAGTACGACCGGGCTGCCACCCGGGCGCTCGACCGCCGCCGCGCCATCGGTGATGAGCACGACGTTCTTGGCGCCAGAATCGGGCACCGTGTAGACCTCGTCTCCCTGCAGCGTGTCGCTCACCAGGTCGAGATCGTGCCGGCCTCCGGGCGCGGCAAAGGGCTGGCCCGGCTGCAGGACCGTGGCGTCCGCCGGAGGCGGCGCGGCATCGACCGGAACCAGCTCGATCGAGAGATAGCCGATCGGCTGCGCTGCCAGGCTCGCTCGCTGCTGGACCGCGCCCTCCCGCACCAGCGCGGCCTCCCCGACGCCAAGCTGCATCTGCTCTCCGGTCTCCTGGTCAGTGATGAGGAGAGGCCCGGCCGAGGCGAGGACGAAGCCGAGGTCGTGCCGCTCGAACGGCGCCTCGGCCGGCAGCGCCGCCCGCGTACGGATCGTGCGCCAGACGACATCCCCGCTCGGCAGATCGACCACCCCCTGCGCGATGACGTGGGCGTGACCGCTTCCCGGCGAGAATCCGAGATCGGCCTCCGCGCGCGCGGTCGCGGCCATCAGCAGCATCGAGAGAATGAGGGCAAGCGCTACCTCAAGCCCTCTCGCACCGCGTGTGGGCCAGGATGTGGAGGAGCGGAGTGCGGAACGGTGCGACATGGCCCAGATCCTTTCCAGTCTCGTCTTGCCACGAATCCAACGGTGGACGCGAGCGCCGGCAACGGCCTATCCGCCGGCCGGGTCTGTCAAGGGGAGGTAGGAACGGGACTGGTCGTCGCAATCGCCAGCAGCCCTCACCCCTTGGGTGGCGGTCAGGGGTGAGGGTCGTTCGGCGGCCACGCCAGAACATTCCTGTCTATGCCTCCCCTTGTCAGCCAGCCGGACAGACAGCGACCTGCGCATCGATGGCATCGCTCGCGCGGCCGATCAGGCTCGTGCCATCGGCGAGCACGCCTTGTCCCTGGCTCAGGAGACCGGCATCCCCCGCCGCCGACGCTGAGGCGACTGCCTGCAACCCGCGCGCCGTCGTGCTGAGCGCCGTGATCGCCAGCCGGTTCGCCTCGGCGGCGCCCGCCGGGACCGCCAGCGCCCGCTGCGCGTCGACCAACGCTTGCGCATCCCGCGCCGCCCGGTCGATCGTCTCGACATCGGGTGAACCCGCTTGCGCCGTCGCGGCGAGCGTCGCGGCTTGCGTCAACGCCTCGCGGGACCGCGACGCCCACGGCTCCAGCGCCGCGCACGCTACCTCCACACTCGCGGGCGGCGCGGCCAGCGGCGTCGCGGCCTCGCCCAAGCGCACGGGCTGCACGGCGTTCTCCGTGACGGTGACGGTGCCGGTCCAGATCGCGGCGCCAACGGCTCCGGCCCCGTCGAGGAGCGCGCCAACATACCGAAGGCGCTGCCCAATCGCCGCCTTGCCCAGGCGATAAGTGTCGCCGCCGACGGCGAATTCCTCGGCGTCGGTCTGCATCATCTGCCCGTCGCCGACGACGACCCCGACGCCGGGCGCCTGCCGCTGCATCACCTCGGCCGCCTGCAGCGACCAGCTCGCGATCGGCTCGCCGGCAGCAAACGACGCCGGGGAATCCCAGGCAGCGCCTCCGGCGTCGGCGTAGTAGAGGCGCAGCGTCCCCGACCCCCGCGTCGTCTCGACGTCGCCCTGCCGGCTGCTATCGGAGATCTCGATTTCGCCCTGAAAGGTGAATCGGGCGGTATCGACGCTCAGCGCCGTTCCAGTCGAGAGGAGGGAAGGATCGAGGCCGACGACCGCCGTCGCATAGCCGTAGAGCTCTATCGTCTGTCCGCTTCGCGTCGAGCGACCGTCGAGCGCCAGCGACCGCTCGCCCTCCGGGCCGCTGCCGACCTCGACGATTCCCGCGCCCTGCCGCGTGACCGACAGCGCGAGCCCGTCGGCGGCGGCGAACGTCGCGACGACGAGCGCGAGGAACGACGCCACGACCCCGGCCCACTTGCGGCAACCCACGGCGTTCCTCCGCGTCGCGACCAGATCGCGGTCTGCCGGCCGATCGCCGGCTGCCGCTCCGTCCGTCCACACATCCTAGCAAAGGCGCGGGCGCTGACGGCCAGCGGTCTGCCACGCGTGCGCGCGCCGCCCGGCTCCCCCTGTGCAATTCGTACAATAACCCGTACCTGACCCGGCGATGATCGCTGGCTCAGTTCGCGGTGAGGCCCGCGCGCTCTGCCCTGAGGACGGCGGCGCCTCCGCGGCGCTCGCTCTGGAGACGACGGTGACGGAGATCCCTTCCGGAATCACGACGTTCCTCTTCACTGACATCGAGGGGAGCACGCGCCTCTGGGAGTCGCAACCGGAGGCGATGTCCGCCGCGCTCGCGCATCACGACACGCTCCTCCACGGCCAGATCGCGGCCAATGGCGGGCACGTCTTCAAGACCGCCGGCGATGCGTTCTGCGCCGTCTTTCCCCATCCAGCGGCGGCCATTGCCGCTGCGACCGCCGCCCAGCGCGCCCTCGCCGCCGCCGCGTCCGGGCTGCCGGCGCCCCTCCGGGTGCGAATGGCCATCCATGCCGGGCACGCCGAATGCCGCGACGACGACTTCTTCGGGCCGTCGCTGAATCGCGTCGCTCGGCTGCTGGCGACCGCGCACGGGGGACAGGTCCTCGTCTCGCGCATTGCCCATGAGTTGGCCCGGGGCAAGGTCGCCCCAGAGATCGGCCTGAGAGACCTGGGACGCTACGCCCTCAAGGATTTGCAGGAGCAAGAGCGCATTTTTCAGGTCGTGATTCCGGGCCTCCCGGCCGACTTCCCGCCGCTGCGCACCCCGGAGCGACTGTTGCAGGGCGTTCCGAGTCCGGCAACCCCCTTGATCGGGCGCGAGGCCGAAGTGCGCGCCGCGCGCGAAGCATTTGGTCTCGCGCCCATCGACGAGCCTGCCGCCCCGCGTTCTCAAGAGGCGCCCGCCCGGCTGCTGACCCTGACCGGCCCCGGCGGCGCGGGCAAGACGCGGCTCGCGCTCCACCTGGCCCACGAGCTCGGCCTGCAATTCGACGATGGCGCGCTCTTCGTGCCGCTGGCGGCCCTGCGCGATCCCGCCCACGTCCCGGCGGCGATCGTGTCGGCGCTCGATCCGGGTGATACCAGCGGCGATGCACCGCACGAGGTCATCGTCGCCCAGCTTCGTGACCGTCGTCTGCTCCTCGTCCTCGACAACTTCGAGCAGGTCATGGGCGCCGCGGAGCTCGTCGCCGATCTCGTGCGGCGCTGCCCGCGCCTCTCCCTGCTGGTCACGAGCCGGGAGCGGCTGAATCTCCTCGGCGAGCGCGAGCTTCCGGTTCCCCCCCTGCCGCTGCCACACCCTGCCGAACGCTCGTCGCTCGCCACGGCGCCGGTCGAGATCGACGCGATCGAGCAATCCCCGGCGGTGCGCCTCTTTGTCGAGCGGGCGCGCGCTGTCAAGCCCGGCTTCGCGCTCACTGCCGAGAACGCCGGGGCCGTGGCGGAGATCTGCGCCCGGCTCGACGGGCTGCCCCTCGCCATCGAGCTCGCCGCGGCGCGCGCGCGGCTCCTCACCCCCCAGGCGCTCCTCGAGCGCTTCGACCGGCGGCTCGACCTCCTCAGCCGCGGCCAGCGCGACCTCCCCGCGCGCCAGCAGACGATGCGCGACACGATCGCCTGGAGCTACGAGCTGCTCGATCCGGCCGAGCAGGGGCTCTTTCGCGCCCTCGCCGTCTTCGTCGATGGCGCGACGATCGACACCGCGCTCGCCGTCGCGGCGTCGCCTGACTCACCGGATGGGGCGCTGGAGAACCTCGAACTGATCGAGGCGCTCGCTGACAAGAGCCTGCTCCGAATCGACGACGGTGATGACCCGCGCATCGCGATGCTGGAGACGATTCGCGACTTTGCCGGGGAGCAACTCGCCGCCGGGCCGGAAGCGGCCGCCATCCACGCCCGGCATGCCGACGCCTTCCTCGCCCTCGCCGAGGAGACTGAACCGCTCCTGGAGGGGCGCGACCAGGCGAGATTGCTGGCGCGGCTCGATCGCGAGCAGGCGAACCTGCGGGCCGCGATCGCCTGGCTGCGCGGGCAGGGGCGGGCGACGGATGCCCTGCGTCTCAGCGCCGCGCTCTGGCGCTACTGGTGGCTGCGCGGCGACATGGGCGAGGGCTTGGCGACGCTCGATGGCCTCCTGCGTGCATCACCCGCCGCCTCGCTCGATGTCCGAGCCAAGGCCCTGAATGGCGCTGGCGTGCTCGCCGAGAGCCAGGGCGACTGGCAGGAAGCGGCCCGGCTGCACAAGGAGAGTCTGGCGATCTCGCGCCAGATCGGCGACCTGCGCGGGGTCGCCTGGTCGCTCAACAATCTCGGCGTCGTCGCCATCAATCAAGGGAGATTCGACGAGGCGAAGGCGTTGCTGGGGGAGAGCCTCGCGGTCGCGGAGCAGGCGGGCGATGCTGCCTTCACGGCGACCGCCCTGACCGATCTCGGGCAGATCGCCCACTTGCAGGGGAACTTCGCCCGCGCGACCGCGCTCCTCGACCGCAGCCTGCAGCTCTTCCGCGAACTGGGCGACGAGTCGCACATGGCCCGCGCCCTCAACAACCTCGGGACTGCTGCCCACGAGCAGGGGGATCTCGAGCGGGCGCGCGAGCTTCTGACCGAGAGCCTACGGCTCCATCGTGGCGTCGGCGACCGCCAGGGAATGGCCAGCACGCTCAATAATCTGGCCGAGGTCTTCGCCCGGCTCGAGCAGGCCGATACCGCGGAGCGCCTCTACCTGGAGAGCCACACCCTCGCGCTGGAGTGCGCGAACCGCCTCTATGCCGCCATCGCCATGGAGAACCTCGCCGCCCTGACGCAGCGCCGCAGTGACCCCGCGCTCGCGCGGGCGAGATATCAAGACGCGCTCTGCCTCTATCGCGACGTGGCCGACCCGCAGGGGATCCTCGCCTCGCTCACCGGCATCGCCGCCATCGCCTCGGACGAGGGGAACGGCGAGGCCGCGGCCCTCCTCCTGGGCGGCGTCGCCGGCATCTGCGCGCGAGATGGGCATGCGCCGCCGGGCTTCGCCGAGGCGGAGAGCGCGCTGCGAACGCGGTTCGCTCCCGCCATCTACGAGCCTGCCTGGGCGCAGGGCCAGGCCATGGCCGAGGAGGAGTTGGTCGCGGTTGCCGTCCGGCGCGGCACTCCTCCGCTCGGCGACAACTCCGGGCCGCTCACGATGCCAGCGCGATATCCGCGATGATCCACTGGATATCGCCGCCGACCAGATTCCCCGCGGCCTGGTAGACGAAGTCGTCGGCGGACGGCGTTGATTCGCTCCCCTCGCGCGCGGCCGGAGTGTTGACCTCGAGCTCGATCCGGTCGAGCGCGGAGCCGGGCCGCCCGCCATCGATCGCGCGCGCGACGAACGGGTAGTCACCCTTGCCATTCACCTGCATGCGGCCCCGAATCTCCGCCGCATCGCCGCGATCCTGGACCGGCCGGCACTGCACGACTTCAGTGCTCTGCAGCTCGAGGCCCGTTCCCGCCTCGAGCCACTGCACCGACCCCAGCACCAGCGTCGTCCCCTCCGGGAGCTGGACCGCCGAGGCGAAGAGCCCGAAGTTGGCCAGGCGCGGCGCATCGCCCCCATCGAGCTGGACCAGCCCGCCGCCGCTCATCCCGCGCTGCAGAATCGTCCGCGCCAGCGCCACGCGAGGGCGCGGCAGCGCCAGCGCCGCCGCGCCGAGCCCGGCGGCGAGCACGCGTCGCCGGGCAAAGGACGTTCGATCCGGGGTGCTCATCGCCGCTCTCCTCTTCACGCAAGCATTCGATCGCCATACGACGGAACCCTCGGCATCCGTGCTTTCCGGCGCCGGTACGCCCGATTCCGTTCCGCGCTACCCTCTCAGTGCAGCATGCGCGCTTTCGCGGCGCCGTCAAGGAGCAAACGCGGCAAACGCCAATTGCGGAACAGCGGTGATCCGCGTTTCGCGGGGATCGGCCTCGATCGTCGTGAAACGCTATCGATTCCGGAGCCGGTATCCGGGTGGAGCGATGGATGGCAGGCGTTCCCGATCCCAGTACCCTCGGCACGCTCGAGATCTTCCGCGGGCTGTCGCCCTCGGAGCTGACCCGTGTCAACGACCTCCTCGGACGTTCGAAATTTGCCGCGGGGGCGGTGATCCTGACCGCGAGCCAGCCGGGCGAGGTCGCCTACGTTATCCTCGAGGGAACCCTCAAGGTCTCCGTCCTGCAGGATAACGGCCGAGAGCTGACGCTGGCGCTGCTCGGGCCGGGGGAGATCGTCGGCGAGCTCTCCCTGGCCGATCGTTCGGGGCGCTCGGCCGATGTCGTGGCGCTCGAGCCGGCCACGCTCGTCTGGATCGACCGCGCCTCGTTCGACCGGCTACGGCGCGACATCCCGGCCGTCACCGAGAACCTCCTGCGCCTCCTGGCGCGCCGGCTCCGCCTCTCCAACGCCCAACTGCAGGCGATGGCCACGCTCGACGTCCATGGCCGCGTCGCCCGGCAACTCCTCGCCCTGGCCGACGCGCTCGGCGAGACGCTGCCCGATGGCGCGGTCCGCATTCCCCTGCGCATCACCCAGTCCGACCTCGCCTCCCTGGTCGGCGCGACGCGGGTCCGCGTCAACGAGGTCCTCGTCGGCTTCACCCGCCGCCATCTCATCGACGTCGATCGCCAGCACCGCATCACCATCCGCGATCGTGAGGAGCTCGAGGCGTACCTGATGTAGCGCTTCGATCTGGGAACTGCTGCACTGACTACAGAAGGACCCGCTCCAGTGGACAGATTCCGGCGCGAGGCGTATGATCAGAGTGGGTACCCACCAACGTCCTTCCACAGCAAGTGAAAGGAGGTCACCCGTAGCACTCAGGCTCAATACGACGAACCACGGAAGTGACCCCTCCTGCAAGAGGGCGTGACCTTTCCCACTGACAACGGGAAGGCACTTTTGAGCTGAAGGGCGAGAAGCGTTCGGCGTATCTCGCCCTTCGGTTGTTTTTTTTGAGTTGTCTCTCTCCGTACGAAGCGTGCTGCTCCCGTCAGCCGGCGCCTGTCAGCATCGGCTCGGAAACGAGGTCGCGCGCCACCGTCGCAGGCGGCGCGTAGGCCCGGATCGGCGGCGCCGGCCCCTCCCAGAGCGCCACGTCGACCAGCGCCTGCTGTCCGCTACACCCCTGCGCCAGCTTCGATGTCCCCTGATCGAAGGTGAGGACGTTTGGGTTGCCGTGGGCGCACATGCTCCGCGGGTCATCCGGGTCGATCGGGTCGTACCAGGCACCGGTCGAGAGCTGCACGACGCCAGGCCGCACGTCCCGGCTGAGCACCGCACCGGCCAGGCAACTGCCCCGGCCGTTGAAGAGGCGCACGATATCGCCGTCGCCGATGCTCCTCACCGCCGCGTCGTCCAGATGGATCCGCACCGGCTCCCACCCCTGGATCTTCACGCTCTGGCTGTACGCTCCCTCATCGAGCTGACTGTGGAGCCGGGTGCGCGGATTGTTGGCGATCAGGACGAGCGGAAAGGTCTCCGCATCCGGACTTCCCCGCCACTCGCGCGGCTCGTACCAGGTTGGATGCCCCGCGCAGTCGTCGTAGACGAACCCGGCGATCGTCTCCGAGAAGAGCTCGAGCCGCCCGCTCGGCGTCCGCGGCGGGTTCGCTATCGGATCCCGCCGGAGATCCTCGAAGAGCACCAGCCCCTCGTCGATGTCGGGAAGCGGGAGATAGCCCCGCCGCCAGAACTCGTCGAACGGCGGCAGATCGGCATTTGTCGCGGCGACGTTCTCCCGCCACGTCTCGTAGAGGTGCGGCAGCCACTCCTCGGCCGAGCGCCCCTCGGTGAACGCCGCGCCAACCCCGAGCGCATTCGCGAGATCGGCGAAGACGTCGTAGTCGTTGCGCGCCATCGCGAGCGGATCGACCGCCTTCTGCATGGCGATCAGCCACGGGTCGTTGCTCGCCGCGCCGATGTCGTTCCGCTCCAGGCTCACCGTCGAAGGGAGGACGATGTCGGCGTGCCGGGCCGTGCCTGTCCAGAACAGATCGTGACGATGACCGTCTCGGG
>JADYYO010000271.1 GCA_020853615.1 Thermomicrobiales bacterium | reverse complement strand
TCATGACGGGAGGCCACGGGGTCGCGGCCGGCATCGAGGTCGACGGGCCTGACGAGGCGCGAAAGGCAGCGCGACAGCAGATCAAGGCGGGTGCCGACCTCATCAAGATGATGGCGAGTGGGGGCGTTGGCATCACGCGAGAGGGCGAGGAACCCTCGCAGCCGGAATTGACCGTCGCGGAGATGGCCGCGGCCGTTGACGCGGCGCATAACGCCGGCCTCCGCACAACCGCCCATGCCGATGGTGTCCCCGGCATCCGCAACGCTTTGGAGGCTGGCATCGATTGCATCGAGCATGGGATCTTTCTCGGTCCCGATGAGGCAAGGTTCATGGCCGATCACAACGTCGCGCTGGTGCCGACCCTCTCCACGATGCAGGGAATCTACGAGCATGGGCTGGAATATGGGATGCCCGCGTCCTGGATCCCGATGGCGCACGACATCCTGGAGCCGCACCGCGCTTCGTTCCAGGCGGCGCTCGATGCGGGCGTTCTCTTCGCTACTGGCACAGATGGCTTCGGAGACTTGATCGACGAGATCATCGCGTTCGCCTCGTTTGGGTTATCGCCCTATCGTGCGATCCAGGCGGCAACCCGAGACGCGGCCCTGGTCATCTCGCCGCACCCCCAATTTGGCATATTGGAGCCTGGGAAATCCGCTGACATCATCGCGGTCGCCGGCGATCCGCTGCAATCGCTCGACCAATTGAGGCAGGTGCGCTTCGTAATGCTCGAGGGAGCGGTCAAACGTACGGCGGAGGAGCTGGACGCGGTGGCGGCGAGGGAGCGGCTCTCGTGATCTTGAGCGAGGATGGTGCCGATCTCTATTACACGACGCACGGCTCCGGCCCTCCTCTGATGCTGATGCACGGAGGCCTTGGTCCGGACCACACCTATTTCCGCCCGTGGCTGGACGGCTTGGCTGACGTGGCAACACTCATCTACTACGACCACCGTGGTGGCGGGCGCTCGAGTCGACTCGACTCGTTCGCGAGCGTCACCCACCGGACCTTCGTAGAAGACGCCGACCGTTTACGGGAGCATCTTGGCCACGACACGATGGTGCTCCTCGGGCATTCCTACGGCGGCATGCTCGCCGTCGAATACGCCCTGCGCCACCAGGACCGGCTCGATGGCCTCGTCCTTTGCTGCACGGCGCCGGCGTGGGACTACGACGACGAGCTCGCGCGCAACGCCGCGGCTCGAGCCACGCCGGCTCAGCTTGAATCGCTCCAAAAGATGCGCGATGCGCCTCTCGAAAGCGACGAGGTGTTTGGGCGCCTGTGGGCAGATATCCAGCCCCTGTACTTCCACCACGCCGACTCGTCCATCATTGAGCGCATGGACGCGAACACGTCCTATAGCGCTGCAGCGTACTATCTCTCCGAACTCCTGCTCGCCGATTTCAACATTTCGGACCAACTCCCCACGATCACCGTTCCGACGCTGATCATCGCGGGGCGAGACGATTGGGTAACCCCGATGAGCCAGGCGCGGCGCCTGAAGGCTGGGTTGCCGCACGCGCAACTGGCCGTGTTCGAGAAGAGCGGCCATTACCCATTCATCGAAGAAGGCCCCCGCTTCTTGCATACGCTGCGCGGCTGGCTCGATAGCCTTGAGCGGTAGGGCTTGATTGCGTAGTTAGCCGGCGTCCGTCGCGCCCTGCATGTCACAACACCAGCGCTTCCAGACCGGGCCGGCGAGTCGCCTTCCGTGGCCCCAACGGGGCTCGACTGGCGCTGTCGCCTGCGATGCCAGTGCAGATCGCCCGTGCACCGTGTTTGGTGGCTGAGAAGGCGCGGCGACCGGCAATCCGTCTCTGCTGAGCGCCACTGCCCAGCCCTGCCAGCCCGCGTTATCCCATGAATTGCGCCGCAGACACCCTCTCCGTCGCCAGCACATGAGCGGCGATCAGGTCGTTCTCGAGTTCGAGACGGTGATGGGACAACCACGTGTCATCGATCACCCACGAGCATTCGAGCCGCTCCTGCGCCGCGAAGACGCCCCCTTGCTGGTGGCCCGCCTTGGCGACCTGTCCCAGGTGAGCCAGCGGCCGGTCCGGGATGCGCCCCTGCCCGGCGTAGAGCAGCGCGCCCGCCTCATCCCCCCGAATCCGGTACAACCCCGATCCCGGTCTCACTGCTCGCGCGTCGAGCTCGCGCAGGGCCACCCACCGCGTCCAAGCGTGTCCACCCTACTCATCCGCTTGCGGATCGGTCGAGAGCAGGGCAACCGACGCACACGGAGCACGTCACATTTTGGGCGTTAGCGGCGATAATGAGCGTCGCGGGCTTGTCAATGGCGAGGTTGGGAACGCTTGGTCGATCGCAAGGGGGCCAATCGGCCGCAGTGGCAACCCGGCTTCGGTAAGCAGCCGGATCGTTGCGGACACTGATTGCAACCGGTGAATTGGAGTTTGGCATGATCATCGATTCGCACACTCACGTCGATGAAGCTCCCACCTATGGTTGGTTTGACCCGCCAGAGGTCATCGTTCGCTTGCTCGATGAGGCAGAGATCGACCGCGCCGTGGTCATGACCTATCGTGATGCTCCAGGTCCGGAAGAGAAGGTGATCGAGTATATCGCCGAGGCGGTGGTGCGCTATCCGGATCGCCTCATCGGGTACGCGCGCATGAATCCGCGCTACGGTGACGAAGCCGTTGCCCTCTTTGATCGCGCCATCCGTGAATACGGCATGCGCGGCCTCAAACTCCATCCCGTCAGCTACGTGATGCACCCGGCGAGCGAGCCGACCCTCGACCTGATCCGCCACGCGGCAAGTCTCGGGGTGCCGACCCTCTTCCACTGTGGGGACGAGGAGTTCTCGCTGCCGCTGCAAATCGCTGAAGCGGCCGCGGCCGTTCCGGATGCGCTGATCATCCTCGGCCATATGGGGGGCTATTTCCACGTCCGCGATGCGATCCGGGTGGCCCAGCGGTATCCCAACCTCATTCTCGAAACGTCGGCGATGCCCTATCCGGCGTTGATCAAGGACGCCGTCGAGGCCATCGGCGCGGAGCGGGTCTTGTTCGCGAGCGATGGGCCCGGCTGCGACCCGCTGCTTGAAGTCGAGAAAGTGCGCCGGGCCGGGCTTACGTTCGAGCAGGAGGCGCTCCTCTTCCGCGGCAACATCGAAAGGATGCTCGGATATGCCCAATAGCGAGCGGCGGAGTTGGTCAGGTCCGCTAATCGATGCGCACGCGCACCTCGGTCAGTCGCTCTTTGGGAACAGCCAATCCGTCGATGAGTTGCTGGCATCGATGGATGAGAATGGCATCGTGCAAGCCGCGGTTATGCCGCTCAAGCCTCGCGGCTACCATCTTGGCCCTGAGAACGATCGCATCGCGGCAGCTGTGCGAGCCTACCCTGATCGTCTCCTCGGGCTCGCCCGGGTTGACCCCTGGCAGGGGGATGCCGCATTGCGTGAGTTGCGCCGGTGCCTCGAAGACCTTGAGTTAGTCGGCTTGTATCTCCATCCTTTTGAGGAGCAGTTCGTCGCCAACGACGAGATGGTGTTCCCGCTCATGGAGGAATTGCAGGCACGGGGGTTGCCACTTCTGTTGGCCGGTGGGTATCCCGGATTTTCACACCCATCCCAGATCGGCGACCTCGCGCGGCAGTTTCCCGAGGTGACGATCATCGCGACGCATGGCGGACAACTCAACATCAGCGGGCTGCTGCTCGCGGACGCAGGCCGCATGCTGCGCATGAGTCCGAATGTCGTGATGGAGACCTCTGGCATCTACCGCGAGGATTTCATCGAGGACACGGTCGCTGAGCTCGGCCCGGAACGAGTGCTGTTCGGGTCGAACGCCCCCTACCTGGATCAGGGCTTCGAAGCGGCTCGCGTGCGCCTCGCTCACCTCGACGCGGCGGCGAAAACGGCAATGGCCTCCGAGAACGCCATGCGCATCTTCGCCGCATCCCCCGCGCCAATATGAAAAGGCGGTCATCTCTAGTCAGATTCGCCGCGGATGTAGCCGGCCAGGAGGTCGGCGATGCGCTCCAGATACGCCGATCCATGTTCGGCGGTCGCCTTGGCCGGGTCGCCGAGCACGCCGTTCGGTGTGACCGACTCCATCCCATCACGATTGATCTGGTCGAATACTGGCGCCAGCGACCCCATATAGCCGGCTGTGCCTCGCTCGTGATGGACGGCCGCGGGTTCAACCACGAGCATCATCGAGGTCTCCCACTCCCCGGCGTGCGCCCCGGCTTCGTCCGGCGTCACACCGAAGCCGGCCGCCACCTCCGCGGCTGCCTCGACCAACCCAATGAGATCGGTGTACGCAACGATTGGGATATTAGGGTGTCGCTGGCGTAGGGCGGGCAACGCGTCCGCGAGCGGGGCGAAGTTCCCACCGTGCGACGGTAGCACCACGATGCGCTGGAAACCATGACGTTCGAGGCTCGCCACGTAGTCTTCGAGGACCGCGGCCAGGGTTTCCGGGCGCAAACTGATCGTCCCGGCGAAGTTCATGTGCTCAGGGGAGAACCCGACCGACACCGGGGGCGCGATCAATGCATCGCCCAACCGGTTCGCAAGGAGCTCGGCCAGCCTCTCCCCCCACAAGGTGTCAGTAGCCAGTGGCAGATGGTCGCCATGCTGCTCCTGCGCCCCCAGCACTACGATAGCGGTGGTCGCTCCATTGGCGATCGCTGCCGCGACTTCTGGTGAAGTCATCCGGGTCATGTCCATCGCTGACCGGGAATGGGTCATCTCGCTCTCCATCGTTCCATCACCCTTCGGCCGCCACCCCGCACCAGCCACAAACAGCGAGTGCAAGGGCAAAGACCCCCTTCGTGAGATCAGCAATGGCGATGTGCTCGTTGTCGCCGTGGGCGTTCCCGACGAGCTTCCCCGGACCGAAGATGGCGCCGGGAATGCCCGCGCCGGCGAGCCACGCCAGATCCGTCACAGCCTCCATGCCTTCGATCACCGCGGGCGCCCCGACGGCCTGTTCCGAGGCCTCACTGAGCACCTGGATCAGGGGATGGTCCATGGGAATCTCAGCCGGCGGGAAAGAGACGCCGCGAATCCCCCACTCGATTTCCGGCGGGTGCTCGCGCAGCCAGGGATCGGTCGCCGCCACCCTGCTGATGTAATCCTCGAACTCCGCCCGGACATTGGCTGTCTCTTCACTGGGCAGATACTTCATGCTGAGTTCGAGGGCGCAGTAGTCGGGAAACGTCGACACCGCGGTGACCACGTTAGGAATACCATCCACTCCGCCGCCAGTTCCTCCCATAATGACGCCTGGATTGATGGTGGTGATCCCGGCCGGCAGGAGCGGATGCCGCTTGTGAACGCCCCAGTGCCTCTCCAATTCCTGCACCGCGGCGAGAATCTTCGCGGCCTTCTCGATAGCGTTGACGGCGGTGCCTTGGCCCCCAGCATGAACGGAGCGATATCGGTACGCGCTGTGCCCTGAGCGGCCGCGCACGACGACTCGCAGCCACTCCAGTCCTCCCTCCACGGGCTGGACGACGAAATCGGTCGGCTCGACCACGATCGCCGCGTCCGCCCGATACCCATGCTCGACCGTCTGGCTGGTGCCCGGGCCACCCGCCTCCTCATCAACTACGCTCTCCAGGATTACGTCACCCAGAAGACGGATACCGGCCCGCTGGATCGCCTCGATCGCGACGATCATGGCAGCGATGGGCCCCTTCATGTCGACGGCTCCTCGGCCCCAGATCTTGCCGTCGGCGATCTCAGCCGCAAATGGTGGATAGGTCCAGGCGGCGGGGTCACCCCCGGGCACAACGTCGATGTGGCCGTTCAGGATCAGTGAGCGAGCCCCCTCCCCCCTCTCGCCTTGCAGGGTGCCAACAACGTCGGGGCGCCCCGGGTACACGTCCCATCGCTCCGTGGTGCATCCCAGAGCGCGGAACCGTGCCTCGATCACGTCCTGGCACTCTGCCTCCGCTCCAGCTGGCATCTTGGTGAGCTTCGGATTCTCGGTCGGGATGCGAACCAACTCCTGAGTCAGCGCGACCGTCTCGCCCTCAAGATCCTGAGCCGCCTGCCGCAAGCGCTCAACGACCGCGGCGTCAACCAGTCTCTCAGCCGTTTGCACGTTGGTTCCTCCTGAATCCATTGGTAATCGCATCCACGGCGAGTTCTAGGCTCGTCCCGGCGATTGCGCTCGACATGTCACTCGTCGTTAAAGCATCACGTCTCCCCCATTCGGCCCGAGGACTTGCCCGACGTAGTAGGACGAATCATCCGAGGCCAGAAATACGGCGGTTGGCGCGATCTCGTCCACGGTGCCCACGCGCCCAATCGGAAGCGAGTCGGCAAAGCGTGCCTCCTCCTCGGGATTGGGCGGCCCATCGTGCGGCATGATCTCCGTCGCAATCGGCCCGGGGGCAATGCAGTTTGCATAGACGCCTTGACGGCTGACCTCGAGCGCCAGCACCCGGGTGAACGCAATGATGCCGGCTTTGGCCGCGCAGTAGTGGGCCAGGCCGGCCCTGCCTTTGTAAGCCAACTGCGACGCGATGTTGATGATCTTGCCGCTGCGGTGCTCGAGCATCTGAGGCAGGACGCGTTGCGTCGTATAGAACGTCCCGCGCAGGTGGGTCTCCATGATCCCATCCCACGCCGCCAGGGGCATCTCCTGCACGGGGTAGATATCGAGGAACCCGGCATTATTTACCAGAATGTCAATCCGGCCAAAAGTCTCCAGCGCCCGCGCGACCATTCGCTCGATATCCTCGGGCCGGCCCACGTCGCCCTGAATGGCAACAGCCCGCTGCCCTAGATCTGTGATCGCAGCGACGAGTGAATCCGCCGCGCTCGCGCTCTTGTTGTAGTTGACTGCCACGTCCGCGCCTTCTCGCGCGAATGCCAGCGAGATTTCTCGCCCAATCCCGCGCCCTGCCCCCGTGACAAGCGCGATCTTCCCCTCGAGTTTGCCCATGTCTCGTCTCTCCAGGTTGTCCATTACCAGGTTCCGCCCTTGTCGTCCGGTGAGGGTCGCGACGCGGCTCGCGGCCTACCGATTTCTCAACCGTGGATCGAGCGCGTCGCGCAGCCCCTCCCCGAGGAGGTTGACCGAGAGGGCGGTCAGCATGATGGCGAGCCCTGGAAACGTGCTCATCCACCATGCCTCGCGCAGGTAATCGCGAGCCTGGGCGAGGTCGAGACCCCACTCCGGGTCCGGGAGTTGCGCCCCAAGCCCGAGAAAGCTGAGCGAGGCGCCGATCAGAATCGCCCAGGCCACGCCAACCGTGGAGAGCACGACAATCGGCGCCAACACGTTCGGCAAGATATGGCGCGCCACAATACGGCTGGTTCCCGCGCCCATCACCTGCGCTGCCTCGATGTAGGCGTTCTCTCGCACCGAAAGAACTGACCCGCGCACCATGCGGGCATAGGCCGGCACCAGCGAGATTCCGACCGCGATCATGGCATTGCGCAACCCGGGTCCCAGGACTGCCACGATGGCCAGCGCAAAGAGAATGCCGGGAAAGGCGAGTTGTATGTCGATCAAACGCTGCATCAGCAGGTCGATCCAGCCCCCGAGGTAGCCGGTCACCAGCCCGATCACGGTTCCAACGGACGCCGCGATCAGGATCGCGAGCGCTGCCGCCTGCAGCGACGGCCGCGCGCCGAGAATGACCCGGCTCAGGACGTCTCGGCCGAACTGGTCCGTGCCAAGTGGCGCATCGCGGCTCGGCGGCTTGAGAACCCGCGAGTATTCCTGCTTCACCGGATCTTTCGGTGCAAGCACCGGCGCAAAAATCGCCATCAGCACCAGTAGCGTCAGGACGATCCCGCCGGCGATGGCTCCCTTGTTCTTCTTCAGGCGCTGGATGGTCTTGGCCAGCTCGCTTTGTCGCTCCTCGGTGCGGAGGCTGATGCGCCACGCTGGCGGCTGTGCCTGCTGTGCCATGGACACCAAACGGCTCCGAGTCTCTGCCGAACGCTCCTGGGATGCCGCTTGGCTCCGTCAGGACCCCTCAGCCATAGCGAATTCGCGGATCGAGCGTTGCATAGCTCAGGTCGATCAGCAGATTGATCGAGACATAGACGACCGCGGCCACGAGCACGATCCCCTGCACCAGCGGGAAGTCCTTTGAAAGGATCGCGGTCACTGCCAACCTGCCGATGCCTTCCCGAGCGAAGACGGTCTCGATCACCACCGCCCCTCCTAAGAGATTGCCCAACTGCAGCCCGATGATGGTGAGCACCGGGATCATCGCATTGCGTAGCGCGTGCCGTGCTATCACCGCCTGGTTGCGCAGACCCTTGGCGCGGGCCGTCAGGATGTAATCCTGCCGCAGCACCTCCAGCAAGTTGGCACGCACCAGGCGCGCCGTGATGGCTGAAAAGTCCATGCCAAGCGCGATCGCGGGGAGGACCAGGCGTTGCCACCCGCCCTGCCCGGTGACTGGCAGCCAGCCGAGCTGGAGAGAGAAGATGTAGATCAGGATCAACCCGAACCAGAAGCTGGGCATCGACACGCCGAACAGCGCGACGAGCATGCTCAGCGTGTCAACCCAGGTGTTCTGACGCAACGCCGAGATAGTGCCGAGGACGATCCCCATCGTCACCGCGATCACCATCGCCGCCACTGCCAGTTGAATGGTGGCGCCGGCCTGCTCGGCGATCATCTCCAACACTGGCCGGTGGCTGTGGACCGATTCTCCGAAGTCCCCGTGCAGCACCCGCCCGATGTAGGTGAGGTACTGCACCGGAAGCGGCTGGTCGAGACCGAGCTGACGGCGGATGCGATCCACATCCTCCGAGGTAATGCCGGATTGCCCGGCGAGCATCGCCAGCGCCGGATCGCCGGGCAGCAGATGCAACATGAGAAAGACGACGATCGACACCCCCAGCAAGACAGGCACTGCCAGAATCAGCCGCTGCACGAGATAGCGCGTCACTGCCGCCTACCCAACCCCGTGGCACGGGATGGCGATGCCTCCGAACGTTCCCGTTCCATCGCCATCCCACGCCTCAAGGATCTACTCGCCGAGCGTGGTGTTGTAGTAGAGCGGGTAAACGCTCAGGTTGAACTTGATGTCGGTGATCGACGCTTTGCCGGCCATCAGCTGGCGTTTGCCCCAGACAGGGATCGCCGGCGCGTCTTCCATGATCAGGACCTGCGCCTGCTTGTAGAGATCCATTCGCTTCTCGTTATCGACTTCGATAAAGCCCTGCTCCAGCAGTTTGTCGACCTCGGGGTTTGTGTAGTGGGCCCAGTTGAACCCCTGCTCGATCTGGCTGGAATGATAGAGCGAGAAAAGCGCCTCAGGATCGACATCCCACCAGAAAATGTTGGCGAGATTCTGCTCGCCGCGGTTGTACGTGGTGAAGATGGTCGGCTGGGCCTCGGTGGTCAGTTCCAGGTTGATGCCAACGTCCCGGAACTGCGACTGGATCACTTGCGCGGGTTCGTCGAAGTTGTCCTTGGCGGTCACGATGAAGAGTGCCTTCAGTTCCTGGCCATCTTTCGCGCGGTAGTCGCCGTTCATCGTCCAGCCGGCTTCGTCCAGGATCTGCTTCGCCTTCTCCGGATCGAAGGCGTAGTACTCCTCGACCGCGGGGTTATAGCCGGGCGTCAGTTTCTCGAGAGGACCATAGGCCGGCTCGACCATCCCTCGGAAGATGACATCGGTGACCACGCGCTTGTCGACCGCGTAGCTCATCGCATGGCGAACAGCCACGTCATCGGTGGGGAACTTGGTGCAATTGAGGTGCACCGTGCGCGGGCAGCCAAGCGTGTCTTGCGTGATGACCTGGAAAGCCGGATTTTCCTTGAACGACTCGTACTGCGCCGGGACGATCTCCTCAATGAGTTGCGTCTCTCCGCTCTCCAGCGTCGACGCGCGCGTGCCGGACTCCTCGATGATCCGCCACTCGATGCGATCGAGCAGCGCGGGGCCTTGACGCCCGAAATACTCCGGCGCCCAGTTGTAGTCGGCGTTGCGCTCCAGGGTCGCGTGGCTGCCATGGGCATAGTCGGTAATCACGAATGGCCCGGTGCCTGGTGGCTTGAGCCCCATGCCCTCCGAATTCTCCGCAGCAAACTTGGGCGGCAGCATGTACGAGAATCCGTAGCCGCGGGCCAGGAGCGTGAGGAAGGGGGCATACGGCTTGGTAAAGACGACCTTTGCCGTATGGTCATCGACGATTTCAACGTGGTCGTAGCCGAGCGGGACCGGCACGAGCGTCTGGTTCGCGGGATCAACGAGACGATCGAAGGTGTACTGCACGGATTCGGCGTTGAGTGGCTCGCCGTTATGGAACGCCACGTCGTCGCGCAGGTGGAACGTGTACTCGAGACCGTCGGGCGAGACATCCCAGCTCTTGGCGAGTCCTGGATACAGCGTATCATCGCCAGGGAACTGCCAGATGAGCGGGTCAAACACATTCGCGAGCAGCCGGCCGGTTGCCGCCAGGCCGGTCTTCTGCGGATCCAGGGTGTCCGGCGTCTGCCAGGCGCCAAAAACAAGCACGCCACCGGATTGTTGATATCGCGCCGGGTATGATGCGGCGCGTCGCGCCGGGGCGGCCTTTGTTTGTCCCGCCGTGATGATGGAGGAGACGACCGACCCAGCCATGCCGAGGGCGATGGCCCCCTTGGCGAACTGCCGGCGGCTCATCCGGCCCTTCTGATAATCCTCGACGAGTTCGACGCGACGCCTCACGATCATGATCGGTCTCCTCTCGGGAATTGATACGTCGGCATCAGCCGTTGCGCACCGTCGTCAACAGTGCTCCTCAACAGCCTGGGACTCGCAGCTTTCACCGCTGGGAGGTGGGCCTCCTTCCTGACGGCCGTGCGAGAAATCGCTCATTATCAAACTGATTGTCTGCGGCGAAGTCTCTCATACGGTGCTCACCGGGGCAACCGGCACAATGGCGAGTACCGCGAGCCACGAGCGTGTCCGATGCTAGCCGCCAGGGGTGCCCGCGCGTGCCCTGTTGCGTCTCGATCGATCCGCCTCATTCTCCGGCTCTGCGATCGTCTGCATCCCGCCCGGCGTCACTCCTGCCATCCCCCCGCGGACCAGTGATGACCAGCTCACGCCATCACCGCCTGCTCCACCTGCTGCAAGATTCGTGACGCCAGAGCCACCTCCTCGATAGCCACGTGTTCATCAGCCATGTGGGCTTGTGCTGGATCGCCCGGTCCAAAAATGACGGTGGGGATTCCGCCGTCGTTCATGAGGAAGTCGGAATCGTCATGGTGACGCGATCCGATGATCGTGGCCGGCGTGCCACAAACCTGGCGCACCGCTTCGCTGAGCAAGCGCACGATCAAGGCGTCCTCTGGGATCACCGCACTGTTGGATTCGTAGACGGGGAGGAGCGCGACCTTTAGTCGCGCATCCGTTTTGGCAAGGTCATCCCGGATCATTGCAAGCTCTCCAAGAAACGACTGCATCGTCTCCCCGGGGACCGTGAATCGGCCGACTCGTGCTTCGCAGTTCGGGGCCACGACGCCGGACTTTACGCCGCCACCGATGACGCCGACGTTGATGGCTCCGGACCCAAGGAGGGGGTGCGTGGCAGGGCGAATCTTCCGCATCTCCCCCAGAAAGGTCACCATCGTTTCGATCGCATTCACGCCCCGTGAGGGATCGGAGGCGTGAGCTGGCACCCCCTGAGTCCTGATCAAGACCTCGAGCATCCCCTGGCAGCCAAGGGACACAGCGAGTGACGTCGGCTCACCGCAAACTGCGAAGTCTGCCTGCAGACCGTCGGCCAGTGCCTTCAGCGTGCCCTTGGCCTCGCGGAGCGAAACCTCTTCCTGAACGACGGCGACGAAACTCACGGCTCCCGTACGAAGCTGGCCCGACTGCTGGATCGCCTGCAATGCAAGCATCATCGCGGCGAGGCTGCCCTTGGTGTCGGCGGTGCCGAGGCCGTAGAGGAAGCCCTCCCGTTCGACCGCTTGGAAGGGGTCGCTGCTCCAGGCCCCGGATGGCGGGACGGTATCGAGATGCGTGTTGAAGAGCAGGATAGGTCCGTCTTTCTCGCCACGGACCTCGGCGTGAACGTTGCCATGGGCGTCGATCCAGGACCTTATATCCCGATCTCGCAACCACCGCTGGACAAAATCAGCGATCTCCCTTTCCTCTCCGCTGATGCTCGGCAGGGCAACAAGCGACCCAAGGAGATCGATGACTTCAGCGTGCCCGATGTTATCACCGGGAGTTTCAACGGTGTCCATGTTTCGCTCCGTGGTTCATCTGGCCGCGGGTGTCTGAAAAGCGACCACACGGGACTCGCATCACTACGATTCCCGACTTCGCCAGGCACCATCTATGGCTCGTGGTTCTTTCCGTGACTTAGGGCAGCCTAACACTTTGACGGCGCTTCTGGATCTGCGCAGGCGCTGACCCTACAGCTCGACGACGGCATGGCGCCGTGGTTGCGAACATTTCTCACGCACTTGTGGCGCATAGGACTTCACCGGTGCCATCGTGACGCGAGAAGCTGCACCACTACTATTACTATGTGCCGGCTGATGCGCGACAACGACTCGCTCCTGACCCCGACGCTGGCGACGGCAGCGTTTCCGATGGTTCGTCGGGCTACCCCATTGGATTGCCGGCCGCTGCCGGCTTGGTCTTGGGAACGAGGAGGGTGCGCGTCAAAGTTTTGCGGACGAGGGTGAGACGGCAGGGATGCGTTTCCAGGGATGGCGGGCAGTGGGGTGGCCGTTGACGATGGTCTTGGGGCCGGAGCGGGGGATGGCGGGGCTGGGCGGCACGGGGCACGATGGGGCGGGGGCGGCGACAGCGGCGGCTGAGGCCGGGGCGGGCGGCTGCCAGGGCGCGACGAAACGCGGGCGGGATCGGGCGCCGGGTTCCCGGCGCCCGATCCCGCCCCACGCCTCGTCCCAGCGGTTGGAGCAGACCGCCCCCGCAGCGTCACCATGGGATTAACGTGCGCCTCATCCCAGCGCCGGCCGGCCCCTTTCATCCGCGTCTCGACCACCGTCTTGTTGGCGCTCTCGACGATGCCGCTGCCGATGGGCAGGCCCTGGGCGCGGAACGCGGCGTAGCACATCTGGTCGCGCCGCGGTTCCAGGTAGCCCAGGACCTCGGCGTGCACGTGGGCCGCCTCTACCGCGTCCTGAGCCTCACCCAGCGGCGCGGCCTGGATTGCCGCCAGCATGGCCTCCGGCACCCCGTCGCGCAGTTCGGCGCGCTGCGCTGCCGCCCAAGCCCGCGCGGTCTCCCCGCGGCCCCAGACGGCCTCGGCCATGGCGCTCAGCCGCTGCGCGGCGTGCGGGAAGTCGAGGATGCGCACGGCATCGGGGCGGTGGGCATCGAGGAAGTCCTGGCACCATGCGGCCCCGTCGACCACCCCGGCCACGATCCCCGCTGTCTCCACTCTGCGGCGATGGATTTCCCCACTGGCCAGACCAATGAAGCGCTTGAAGCGCTCGGCGTCGCACAACCGCGAGAAATACGAGCGGTCGTCGCAGCACACCGTGCCCGGCTCCGCCCCGGCACCACCGTGCCGATGGCCAGCGTGCGTACCTCCCGCCACGACCCATCGCCCCATCGACGCTGACCTGTTGCACCGGCGGTCCCGGCGGGGAAACCGGCGCCTCGGCCAGCACCCGGATCGCTTCCGCCTCCTGGCGCGCCGCATACACCGCCCCGTCGGCCTCGGTCCGCCGTCGCGCCGTCGCCGCAACCCGCACCCCCTTCAGGTGCCATAACTCGTCTGCCGCCTCGGCCAAACTGAGCCGGCTCCCCAAGCGGCTGAGGAGGGCTTGCAGGGGCGGGGTGAGCGCGCCGGAGCCCCAATTCCTCATCGAGGGGGGGAACAGCCCGGCGCCATAGGCCGGGCAGCGGGCGTAGCGGCGGACCACCGTGATCGGCACGTCCCCCTCGCTGCGTAACCGCCGCGGGTGGGCACCCGCCGCCGTCACCGGCTCCCCGCACGCCAGGCAGGTCGGGCGTGGTCCCTGCAAGTCGGTCGCCTCCGAGGCCATCGCCGTATCCCCCAGCAGTTGCGCCTGCAACGACCCGAGTTCAGCGTCAATGGCCGCCTCGATTTCCGTCCACGTCGCCTTGGGGTGGGCTTGTCGCTACGCATCCAGAGTGGCAAACCGCACCGCAGCGTCGGCCAGCCAGCGGCCGCGGAGCAACGGGCGAGGCATGCGCACTTCTGTTCAGCAGCATCGGCGGATCAGGCCGCCTATCCTACCGCCTGCGCAAAACTTTGACGCGCACCCGAACGAGGACAGCCGTTTGCCCCAGGAGTCTCAAGCTGTTACGCTTCGCTAGCAAGACGTTCAAAAAAATATGAGCGTGGGCCAGAAGTGGCCGGTATCGCCGAAGGAGGGGAACCGTGGAGGACCGTCCCATGCAGCGCTCGTTGAATCGTCGTCGCTTTCTTGGCGTCTCGCTTGGCGCCGCGTCGGCGGCCGCCCTGGGTAGTCGCGTACCGAGCGCACTGGCACAGCAGACCCAGGCGACCGTTGCACCTGCCGGTCTCAATAAGACGTTCGACAATGTCGAAATCCGCATTGCGACCATCGCCGAGTATTACGCCTACGCCTTCCGCATGTTCCAAGACGAGATCGAGAAGGAGCTAGGCGTCAAGCTCAGCATCGAGGTCGTGCCGGCGAACGATCTCTACGCCCGGAACATGCAGGACTACGCGAGCGGCAGCACCTCATACGATATCGCGTACTTCCTCCCCTACCAGCTTCCCGACTTCGCGCCGCATCTCGACCCGCTCGGCCAGCTCCTCGATCAGTATGGACTCGATCCCCAGCTCGACGACGTCCTCCCCGCCTTCAAGAACTTCTACACCATGTGGGATGGCCAGCTCGTGACCCTTCCCTTCGATGGCGACCATCACCTCATGCTCTACAACAAGGACGCCTTCGAAGACGAGAAGCTGCAGCAGCAGTTCCAGGATAAGTACGGCTACGAACTGGCCGCACCCACCAGCTACGACCAGTACCTGCAGATGGCCGAGTTCTTCCAGAGCACGCCCTGGCGCAAGGACGGTGGGCAGGGATACGGCACGGCCGAGGGCTACCTTGAGCCCGCCTGGTGGTACGAGAACCGGCTCGCCTCCTCAGGCGCGCTTTACTTCGACGATCAGATGAACCCGCTCATCAACTCCAAGAACGCGATCGCCGCGGCCCAGAACCTCGTCGAATGCGCCAAGTTCAATCCCCCGGGTGCCAACACTTTCGGCTATCAGGAGGTCGAGAACGCTATTGCGCAGGGAGATGTCGCACTCTCCATCAACTGGTCGTCTGCCTTCCGCACGAGCATGGATCCGAACAAGTCGAAGGTCGTCGGCAAGATCGGCACCGCCGTCACGCCCGGGATGATGGTCAACGGCAACCTCATCCGCCACGACGCCCTCTGCACGGGCTGGGTGCTCGGCATTCCCACCTACGGCCCGAACAAGGAGGCTGCCACGTACGTCGCCTGGTACTACTCGCGGCCGGAGGTTCACACCGCATTCATCCTCGATCCGAACACGGGGATCGATGCCTACCGCCGCTCGTCGATCCAGAACGAAGAGTTCGCCGCCAAGTACGGCGCGGATTTCGTCAAGACCATCGAGGACTCGCTAACAGTCGGCTTCCCGGATCTCCAGTTGCCCAACGCCTTCGAGTACTACACGAGTCTCCACAATCAATTGAAGGAGGCCTCGGCCGGGGGCAAGTCGGTCGATGACGCGATGAATCAGGTCGCGTCCGAGTGGAACGACATTACCGATCGCATGGGACGAGAGCAGCAGTTGGAAGCTTGGTCCCGGGAGTTCAACGCACTCAAGGAAGCTGGCATCGAGTACGTGCCGATGGAGTAGGGGTTCTTCTGGGCGGTAAGGGCGCCTCGGCTCCCCTACCGCCCAGGTTCATTTGTCGGTAAACTGCGATACCTGCGGCGAAATGGAGGATTCTCGCGATGGGCCAGCGGTCGGAGTCTGTCCGCTTGACCGCGGCTGAGGGACGCCCGAGCGTCTGGCCATCGGGTCAGGCGTACGCCAAGGGGAAAGCGCGTCGCCGTCGCTTGACTCCCTTCTACTTCGCGGGGCCCGCGGTCATCTTCGTCTTCGTCGGCAGCATCTTCATGGCGCTTTACGCACTGTACATCAGTTTCTTCGACTATCAACTGCAGCGCCCGGGGGCTCCCCGCTTCGTCGGGCTCAAGAACTACGCCGAAGCCTTCACCGACGCCAAACTCTGGACGTCGATCTGGCAGACATTCACCATCGCCGTGCCGGCTCTGGCATTGGAGATCGTCTTCGGTCTCGCCCTCGCCATGCTGCTAAATCGATCATTTCGTGGCCGGGCGATCGCGATCAGCCTGATCGTCACGCCGGTCATGGTCTCCTCCGCCGCCGCTGGCATGGCTTGGAGGCTCCTCCTTGAGCCACGCTACGGCCCCGTCAATGACATCCTCTCGCGCCTCAGTGGCCAACCGGTGCAAATCGGATGGCTAAGCTCAGTAGAGTGGGCGCGCCCTGCTATCGTCCTGACCGATGTCTGGCACATGACGCCCTTTGTCATGCTGCTGGTGCTGGCCGGACTTGGCAGCATCTCCGACGACATCTACGGCGCGGCCAAAATCGACGGGGCGAGTGGTTGGCGCCTCTTCGTCGATATCACCTTGCCGTTGCTCAAGCCGATCCTCGTCCTCGTCATACTCCTGCGAGGCATCGATCTAGTCCGCATCTTCGATCTCATCTTCATCATGACCAAGGGCGGCCCTGGCACGATCACCAAGACGGTGTCCTACTACATCTACGAGAATGGCCTCTCGTTCTTCCGGATCGGCTACGCCTCGGCGATGGCGTGGATCGTCGCCATCTTCTTCATCATCTTCTCGAAGTTCTACCTCGACTATCTCCGGAAAGAGTCGCGCTGAGATGACGAACCACGCACCGGGTGTTGCGTATCCCGTCCAACTGCCGATGGCCCCGAAAAAATCGACCCCGCTCAAAGTCATCAAGACGATCGGTTTCTACGCGTTGGTCATCCTCATCATCGCCTTCTTCCTCTTCCCAACGCTCTGGGTTGTCGTCACGTCCTTCAAGCTGCCAGTCGAGTACTTCTCGATTCCCCCAAGGTGGATTCCGGAAGCGCCGACGCTCGACCACTATCGGAAAATGTTCGTCGATTACAAGGTCGCGGGCGCCATTCAGAACAGCATCATCATTTCCGCCGCAAATACCATCGTCACCCTCCTCTTCGCCGTTCCCCTCGCGTACGCTATCGGCCGCTACCGCGCGGGAGGGAGTTTCCTCCCCGGCTGGATTATCAGCCAGCGCATGCTCCCGCCGGTAGCGATCGTGCTGCCGTTCTTTCTCATCTTCCGTCAATTCAAGCTCATCAACACCTATCAAGGGATGATCATCGCGTATGCGATCTTCTTCATCCCGTTTGCGGCCTGGATTCTGCTCGGATTCTTTGAAGATTTCCCCCAGGATATCCAGGATGCGGCGATGATCGACGGTGCCTCGGAAGTTGGGGCCCTCGTCCGCATCGTCCTCCCACTGCTTGCCAGCGGCATCTTTGTCGTTGCCCTGTTGGTCTTCATCTTCACGTGGAACGACCTCTTGATCGCTCTCGTCCTGACCCGGCAGGAGACGAGAACGTTGATGGTCTTCTTTACGGCCGCGCTCGTCTCGCCAACGCAGGAAGATTTCGGTGTGGCCGCGGGGGCCGTCGGCATCGGCATGATCCCCGCCTACCTCTTTGCTCTCTTCGGTCAGCGCTACCTGGTGCGGGGCCTGACGATGGGTGGACTCAAGGAGTAGCCGCGAGACGACGTCGACGATGACTCAGGCGGACCGTGGTTGGATTACTCGCGCGACAAGGGAAGGGAAAACGTGAAGGAGCGACAAGCGAAAGTCCTTCTGACGGCCGATCTCACGGAGGATGCGCTTGCGCGTCTGCGTGACGCCGTCGATGTCACGGAGGGCGGTGCTCTATGGCACCAACGGCTCATTACACCAGAAGAGCTCGCTGCGGAGCTGCAAGGGCAAGATGTCCTCATCGTCGGGTACGAACAGGTCACTGACGAGGTCATGGATGCCTGCCCAGACCTGAAGCTCATCGCCTCCATCCGTGGTGGCCCCGAGGCAAACATCTCGATCGACGCGGCGACCAAGCGTGGCATCCCCGTCCTCTTCACCCTCGGTCGCACGCAGCACGCGGTCGCCGAGCTCACCTTCGGGCTGATGCTCGCGATTGCCCGCAATATCGTTGCCGGCGATCGACTGATCCATGAGCGGATCATCACCAGCGACGTTGCCCCCGCGTACGCTCGCGATGTCGTGTGGCGCCTACCCGAGGGAACCGACAGCCAGCGCATCCATACCGCCCTTCGCGGCACCGAGCTCTTTGGCAAGACCTTTGGCCTCGTCGGCCTCGGCAACATCGGGGAGGAAGTCGCGCGACTCGGGCAATGCTTCGGGATGCGCGTCATTACCGCCGATCCGTACCTTGCCCCGGAGCGGGCGGAATCCCTCGGCGTGGAGAAGGTCGAATTGCCGGACCTCATGCGCCAAGCGGATTTCGTCTCGCTACACGCGCGCGTGAGCCCCGAGACAACCGGTCTCATCGGGGAGCCCGAATTCCAGCTCATGAAACCGACGGCGTATTTGATCAATACCGCGAGAGCGGCCCTTGTCGACGAGCAGGCCCTGCTCAAGGCGCTGCAAGAGCGTTGGATTGCCGGGGCCGCCCTCGACGTCTTCCACAAGGAGCCGCTCGATCCCGATAGCCCACTCCTCGAGCTGGACAACGTCATCCTCACCCCACATCTTGCCGGCTCATCCCGTGAGATTCCGCTCCATCACTCGCGGATGGTCGTCGACGATGTGCTCGCCTATCTCAACGGCCACATCACCCGCCCGCGGGTCAAGAATCCGGAGGTCTTCAACGCCCCAGCGTTCGCCAAACGAGGAGGTCTCGCCTTTGGGTAGGTTCTCCTCGCGGCCAGCGGACCGGTCGGGGCTCTATCTGCTGGCGCTCGACGCGGGCATCGGCGGTGGCCGCTGCCTGATCTTCGATACCCACGGCACCCTCGTGGCCCGCGCCTATGAGGAGTGGGCAGCCGACCGCGTCCCAGGCGTTCCGGGCGGCTTTTCATTCGATCCTGAACGCTACTGGACCGCGCTCACCACCGCGGCGCGCGCGGCCCTGGACCAGGGGGCGATTCCCGCCGAGCAGGTGGCGGCGATCAGCGTCACCTGCCAGCGAGAGGGGTTCGTCCTGCTGGATGACGCCGGCCAGGTGCTCTACGCGGGTCCGTCAGCGGACATGCGCGGCCGCGAGTACAACGCTGCTCTTGCCGAACAGTACGGCGCGGAGTTGTATCCCATCACCGGCCACCTGCCCGGCGCCATTCACGTGCCCGGCCGTCTCCTCTGGCTGAAGGAACACGAGCCGGCAACATTTGCCGCCGCGGCCCGCCTGATGATGATCAACGATTGGATGGTCTATCGCCTCAGCGGGGCGTGGGTCGGCGAGCCGAGCAATGCCTGCTCCTCGGTCCTCTTTGATATTCGCTCCGGGAACTGGTCTGACCTGGCAATCGCACGCGCCGGGTTGCGGAGGGATGTCTTTCCCCCGATCGTCCCCAGCGGAACTGCCGTCGGCGAGCTGCTTCCCGCGGCGGCAGAAGAGACAGGGTTGCTCCCTGGGACGCCCGTCGTGGTTGGCGGTGGGGACGCCCAGTGCGGGATGCTCGGGGCCGGCGCCATCGACACCGGCGCCGTTGCCGCGATCGCGGGCACGACGACGCCCATCCTCATGAACCTCGACCGACCCCTCATTGACGAAAAACGCCGCACCTGGACACGATCGGGCCTTCAGCAAGATCGTTGGGCACTCGAGGCGAATGCGGGGATCACCGGTCTTGCCCTCCGGTGGCTCCGCGACCTGCTGTACGAAAATCCGTCGGAAGATACGTTCCCGCACATGATTCGTCTGGCCGATGACGTCCCTCCAGGGTCGCACGGCGCCCTGAGCTTTCTCGGGCCGACGTCCCTCCGTCGTCGTGGGCTAACAGACCTTGGCTCTGGTCGCCTCATCGGCATCGGGCCGTTCGGTGGCGGCCGCCCCGAAGTCATCCGCGCGACGATGGAGAGCATCTGTTACGCCGTTCGTGCGAACGTCGAACTCCTGGCCGAAGTTTCGCGCCGCGATATTCCCGAGGTTCGACTCGTTGGCGGGCAGTCGCGGAGCGTCAGCTGGACCCAAATGCAGGCCGATATTCTCGGCATTCCGGTTGCGCTCCCCCCGGTGAGCGAGGCGAGTGCGTGGGGTGCAGCGATCTGCGCTGGCGTCGGTATCGGCCTCTGGTCCACTGTCGCGGAGGCGGTGCAGAGTTCGAGCGCCAGCGGCTTGGCGCGAGTCTCGCCACGGCCCGAAGAGACCGAGCGCTACGCCGCATCGTATGACGCGTGGCTGCGCGAGTCCGACCCCCAACAGGGCGAGCAACGCGTGGAGCATGCCCTGTAGCGACAATTACTTGGAGGCATGTATGACCGAGGACGCGCATCCCCTTGCGTGGATGGATGCTACGTCACTGGCGCATCGCATCCGCACGCGCGAGCTATCTCCAACCGACGTCGCGGATGCAACGCTGGGACGCATCGATCGATACAACGGGTTCTTGAATGCGTTCTGCACGGTAACCCCCGAGCTGGCTCGCGAGGATGCGCGCCGCATCGAGAACGCGTTGAACTCCGGCGATCCGGTCGGCCCGCTTGCCGACGTACCGATCGCAATCAAGGATCTCGTGCTGACCAAGGGAATACGTACGGTTTCCGGGTCCTGGGCCTACGCGGACTTCGTTCCCTCCGAAGATGACATCGTCGTGGAGCGCCTCAAAGCCGCGGGTGCCGTGAACGTCGGCAAGACCAACGTCTCTGAGTTCGGCTATGCCGGTCTCGGCAGTGACCCCGTCTTCGGCGACACACGCAATCCTTGGAACACCGCCATGACCACAGGCGGCTCGAGCGCGGGCTCGGCCGCGGCGGTCGCGAGGGCATGGTGCCGTTCGCTATCGGGAGCGACGGCGGCGGCTCGATTCGGTCTCCAAGCAGCCTCTGTGGCTTGTACGGCTTCAAGGCGTCGTTCGGCCGCGTGCCGCTCTATCCCGGGTGCGGCGATGCGCGCTACCCGGGCGTCTCGAGCTGGGAGTCGCTCGAGTACATCGGCCCGATGTCGCGCACGGTCAGGGACAGCGCCTTGATGTTGTCGGTCATCGCCGGCCCTGACGATCGGGACCGCCACAGTATCCCGTCCGACGTCGATTAGCTGGGCAGCCTGCAGGGCGGCGTCAGAGGCTTTCGTGTCGCCTACAGCCCGGATTGGGGCTACGCCGTGGTCGATCCGGCGGTGCGTCGCGTCGTCGATCGGGCGGTCGCCGTCTTCGCGCGTGACCTCGGCTGCTCGGTTGAATACGCCAACATCATCGGCCGCCATCTCGACGATGCGAACGTTCTTCGCGCGTCGGCCGCGTTTGAAGCAGCCGCACCGTGGGCAGATATGCATCCAGCGTTCGCGGCAACCTGATCGCTCTTTGATCTGCTTCGAATGGCATATCGCTTTCTGATCTCGAAGAGGTTTTCTCCCAATCCGTTGCGAAGGCGCCTCTCATCCGTTCCCCGCCTGTCCCTCGCGCCACCCGCACCCGTCACTCCAAAGCATCCAACCGCGCCGTCAACGCCGCACTGATCAGAAAATCGTCGTGCCCCCGCACCGCTGGCACGCTCCAGCGCAACAATCGCCCCGGCCCCGGCAGCACCTCGTACGTGCACGATGCTCGCCATTTGCACCAGAAAACTTCCCAGCCCGATCGGGCCAACCGCTAGGATCACAGAAATTGCGCCCGTGGATGAGCGCGACGCTACTATACGAGTGGGGCAGACTCGCTCGCCGACACGCGCAGGAGTGGGAGGATGCAGGGAGCGTCGTGCCCAAGACAATCGCGCCGGCGGGGTGTTGCGGCGGAGCCTACATTCATTACTCCGGCGATCAGCGCTCCGTGCCCCATGGACTCATTGCGCCCCCAACTCCTCCCGCAAGCGCCGGGCGATGCTCGCCGCCTCCTCGGGGGTGATGCCCTGGGGGACGACGCGGAG
>JADYYO010000270.1 GCA_020853615.1 Thermomicrobiales bacterium | reverse complement strand
CTCGTCGGCCGGGGTGTCGATCCCTTCGTCGGCGACGCTCAGGACGACCGAGCCGCCATCGCGGGTGGTCGCGATGGTGACCGCCCCGCCGGGGGAATACGTGATCACGTTCCCAACGAGGTTGCGGATCGCCTGGGCCACCCGCTCCCGATCGGCGTCGATGAGCGGCAGATCGGGCACGAGTGCGACATGCGCCTGGTGCGCTGTCGCGATCTCGCTCAGCCGTTCCACGCTTTCCATAGCGAGCGCGTTGAGATCGACCAACTCGCGCCGCAGGATCGGCCGGCGTCGCCTCCATCTGGTCGAGGAGGAGGAGGTCATCGATCAGCGCGACGAGCCGCCGCGCCTCGTCACGGATGACCCGCGTCGATTCGAGGACGTTCTCGTTGCCTGGCAGCTCAAGTTCTATCAACTCGGCGAAGCCGGCGATCACGGTCAGGGGAGTCTTGAACTCGTGGCCGAGCAGACGGAGAAAATCGCTCTTCGCGGCGGCAATCTGATGGAGATCGCGCGCTGCGATCTCCCGGGCGCACAGCGAGGCCTCCGCGAGCGCCGCCTCGTGGCGCTCGGTGATGTCGCGCAGGTTGCAGATGATGCCCCGCACGGCGGGATCGGCGAGGCGGTTGGTGGCCACGACCGCCATCCAGCGCCACGATCCATCTGCATGACGGATGCGCATTTCACAGCGAGCGGCGTGGACCGGCCGGTCGGCCGCCTCAACGAGCATCGCCGCCACCCGCGGCAGGTCATCGGGTGGTGCAAGGGGACGACCTCCACGCCGAGCACCGTCTCCGGCTCGTAGCCGAGGACGTCGCGGAGGGCGGGATTGACGAAGAGGCAGCGGTGCTCGGCGGTCAACACACCAGGATCACATCGGCTGAATGCACGACGAGTGCGGGCGAGAGCATCTCCCCACGCCAGCGGCGCCACGACCTCCCTTTCGCCGTTCGCGGCGTCGATGGCTGTTCAGGAGCCCCTATCCACGAAAACCGACTCCTCTCGCGTCTCCCCGGCATTTCCGCACCTGTCCCTTGCCGTCAGCGCAGGGCGACAGATGGACCACATCCTCCGAACCCGACCGCTTCTGGCAACACATTCCGCACCTTTCGTACCGTGCGCGATGGGCGCGGCCGGGCAGCGAACCGTCATCGAGCAGGGCGGCGCCGACGCGACCCAGGCGCCAGGACGGGGCAGGGCGATCGGGCAGGATGCGGATGGCGTGCGTGACCGGCGCGGGGCGCGTGAACTGGCCGCGCCGGCTCAGCGGGCGGCGGTGAGCTCCTCGCTCTCGCGGCGGGCGGCTTCGCGGGCGTGGTGCTTGCCGCCCCCGTCGCCCCCGTTCCCGTTCCCGGCCGCGCGCGCCGCGCGCCGCTTGCCGCGAAGGCGCACGCGGCGCGCGGTCAGGTTATTGCGCTTGCGCCGCTTGAGGAGGGCCAGCGCCGAGCGGTCGCTCGGCGGACGCAGGAGCGCGTTTTCGATGCGGCGCAGGCGGGCGTCCATCTCGAGCAGTTGCGTCTTCGCCTCGTCCTCCTGCTCGCCGACGAAGAGGGCGGCGAGACGCGCGGTCACCACGCCGAAGGCGGCGATGCCGAGCAGCATGAGGGCGACGGCGATGCCGCGCCCCGCCGAGGTGACGGGGTACTTGTCGCCGTAGCCGACGGTGGCGAAGGTCGTCATCGCCCACCAGATGCCGTCGCCGTAGGAGCGGATCGTGGCGCTCGGGTCGTCCCGCTCCACCGAGACGATCAGGCCGGCGGCGGTGGCGACGACGAGCGCACCGCCGAGGAGGATGAAGCCGGTGCCGCGGTGCGCCAGCAGGCGTCGGCTCCCCTCCAGCACCCGCCCCGCGGCGCCGGCCGCCCAGACGATGCGGATGACGCGCGCGGCGCGCAGCGGCCCGAAGAGGGGGATGACGACGACGAGCAGGTCGAGCCAGTGCCGCCGCAGGTAGCCGGGGCGGTCGGGGCTGAGGACGGCGGCCCCGCCGAGCGTCACCACGAAGAGCGCCCAGATGACGTAGTCGACATCGGAGATGGTGGCGTCGACCGCGGCGGGGAGATCGAACAGGAAGGGGATCAGGAGGAGCGGCACGAGGAGGATGGCGAGGAGCGTCAGGGAACGATCGGACCAGCGTTCGAGCCGCGCGGTCCAGACGACCCGCCGCGCCATCGCATCGGCCGCGGCCAGCCCCTCGATCTCTGGAGCGGAAACGTTCGTCGTCGTAGCCCTGCCCCCCGCATCCACCACGCCGCGCCGGCGCGCGCCGGGCAACACTCGCGCCGCCTCGGACCACAGTGTACACCCGACACCCTTATTCCGCTAGGCCTTTTCTGACGATCATCACGCTTTGCTAGTGCGGAATTTGCCGCATCCTGTCTACATTCACTTGTCGCTCATTGGGGCCGGCCGAGCAGCTCGAGCACCGGGGCGAAGCCTTCCACGCCCTCGATCGTGCCCGGGTTGAGCCAGACCTGGACCTGGCTGTAGCCGGCATCGGCGTATGTGCGCAGCCCGGCGGCGATCTCCTCCGGCGTGCCGGTCAGGGCGCCCCAGCCGCGCGAGGGAGCGATCGGCAGGTCGACCCAGACGCCGCAGGTACGCGCCAGTGTCGCCGGATCGCGGTCGACGTCGGCGCAGGCGGCGTCGACCTTCGTTTGCGAGAGCGCGAGGTCTTCGGGCGAGTAGGGATCGACGTCCGGGTTGACGCCATCGAAGTCGCGGTTCCAGATATCGGCGTAGCGGGCGGCGAGGCGGAGCATGCGCTCCCCCTTCGACGAGGTGCCGACGAGGATCGGCGGCCCCTGCGGGCGAGGGCCACGCGGGCGCAGCTCGCAGTCGCGCACCTGGTAGTACTCCCCCTCGAACGTCATGTGGCCGTCGCGCAGGAGGCCGGAGATGATCTGCAGCGCCTCCGCGAAGCGGCTGACGCGATGGTCGAAGGGGTAGCCGAAGGCATCGAACTCCCGCTTGCACCAGCCGGCGCCGACCCCGAGCGTCAGGCGGCCGCCGCTGATCTCGTCGACGGTGTCAGCCATCTTGGCGAGGAGCGCCGGGTTGCGAAAGGCGGTGCAGGTCACCAACTGGCCGATCTCGATCCTCTCCGTCGCGGCGGCGAGCGCCGCGACCAGCGACCACGCCTCCCACGCGCCCTCCGCCCGCGAGCCGGGACGGGTGAGCTCGATGATCAGGTGGTCGGGGATCCAGACCGAGCCGAAGCCGAACTCCTCGGCGCGGCGCGTCATCGCCAGGATCTCAGTCCAGCGCAGCGGCCGGCCGCCGGCGGCGCTCTCGGTCGGCATAATCAGGAACCCGACCTGGAGCGGGGCGGCTGATCTCTCGGGCACGAGCACTCCTCCTGTCTCCGCAGCGTTCATGTCACGTCCGCGCGTGCATTGTGCACGGCCCGCCCTCCGGGCGCGAGAGAGCCCCGTCACCCGGGCGGCGCCCTGTATCATGCGCGATGGATCGATCGTGGATGGACACGCCGATCAGGGTCTGGCCGCTCATTCTCCGTCAGAAGGACCGTTGCCGCGTGGTTGCCAGGGACCAGGGATCGTCGCTTGCGCTGGGGCAGGCCGTGCCGGGAACGTCGGATGCCTCGCGGGGGCTGCGCTCGCCCCGGCGCGGGCGGGGCAACGGCTGGTACGCGCTCGCCTTTCTGCTGCCGAGCCTGGTGCTGGTCGGGCTGATCTTCATCTACCCCGTCTACAGCCTGATCCGCATGAGCCTCTACCAGAGTCTCGGCAGCCTCTCCCTCTACGTCGGGCTCGACAATTACCTGGTCGCGTTGAACGACCCCCTCTTCCTGACCAGCGTGCGCAATAACCTGGTGCTGATGATCTGCGTGCCGATCATGATCGCCATCGCGCTCGCGCTCGCCCTCCTCCTCTTCGAGCAGCGGAAATCGGCGCCGATCTACCGCTTCTTCCTCTTCGTCCCCTACATCATCTCGATCACCGTCAGCGGCATCGCCTTCAGCGCGATGCTGACCAAGAACGGCGCGCTCAACCAACTCCTGGAGGCAGTCGGGCTCGGCTTCCTGCGCCAGGACTGGCTGGGCGACCCGAAGATCGCCCTCCTCTCGGTCGGCGGGGTCATCATCTGGCGCGAGGCAGTGCTGGGGATCGTCCTCTTCTCAGCGCGGCTGCTGACGCTTTCGACCGAGCCGCTCGAGGCGGCGATGGTCGACGGGGCCACCCGCTGGCGGGCGCACTGGAACATCACGCTGCCGCAGATGCGGGGCATCATCGGCTTCTACGCCATCACCTCGGTCATCACCGTCGCCGTCTGGACCTTCTCCTACGTCTTCGTCATGACGAATGGCGGCCCGGGCAACGCGACGATGACAGCCGATCTCTACATCTATCAGAACGCCTTCACCGTCGCGCAGATGAACCTCGCCGCCGCCGCCGCAACCATCGTCCTCGTCGCCGCGATCGCGGTCGTGGCCATCGCGGGGCTGCTGGGTCGAGCCGGGAGTCGGCAAGCCGGCAAGTCGGCAACTGGAAGTCGGCGAGCCGGCAAGTCGGCAAGCCGGCAAGTCGGGAGTCGGACATCGTGAGCCAACGGCCAATAGCCAACAGCCAGCAGCCAATAGCCATCACTCATCGCCCCTGGCGTCTCGGCGCCGTCGTCCAGCAGGCGATCCTCGGCGTCGCCTCGATCGTCGCCCTCTTCCCCCTCTGGTTCATGATCTGGACGGCGATCCGCGACCAGAACGACTACTTCCACTCGCCGCTCGGCTGGCCGCGGACGATCCACTGGGACAACTTCGCGCACGCCTTCGAGGCGAACATCGGACGCTGGGTGCTCAACTCGACCATCGTCACCGGCGGGGCGGTGCTGCTCGTGACGCTGGTCAGCGTCCCCGCCGCCTACGCCTTCGTCCGCCTCCCCTTCCGCGGGTCGGATCTGCTGCTGCGCCTCTTCGTCTTCCTGATGGTGATCCCGCCGATCGTCATGCTCCTCCCCCTCTTCGCGCTGATGACGTCGCTGGGGCGGGTCAACCACTTCGACTCGGTGATCGTCGCCTACGCCGGGCTGATGTTCCCCTTCTCGGTCTTCATGATGGTCCGCTACATCGAGGGAATCCCGAACGAGCTGTACGAGGCGGCGTTCGTCGAGGGGGCCTCGCACCTGCGCATCCTCTGGTCGATCGTGGTGCCGCTGGTCGGCCCTGCCCTGGTGACGCTGGGGATCGTCAACGCCCTCTGGGCGTGGAACGAGCTGCTGATCGCGGTGGTGATGCTGCAGCGGGAGGAGTCGCGCACGCTGCAGGCGGGGCTGGCGCTCCTGAAGGGGAAGAACACGATGGATATCCCCCTCGTGATGGCCGGCGCCACCATCTCGGCGATTCCGCTATTGTTGCTCTACCTCTTCGGCCAGCGCGTCTTCATGAGCGGGCTGCTGGCGGGGGCAGTGAAGGAGTGAGTGACGGAGTCGAGGAGTCGAGCAGTCGAGGGGTCGAGAAGCAGAGGCAAATCGGCGGCCGTTGATACCGGGGGAGGCGATCCTCTCTCGCGAATCGTGGAGGTACGATCGATGAGGATCCTGATGCGCCTGGGTCTGGCAATTTCGCTCGTCGCGCTCTCTCTCGCGTTCGTCTTCTCGACTCCTCGACTGCTCGACTCCTCGACTGCGCTGGCTGCCCAGGACCTCCCGAGCGGGCCGGTGCAGATCGATATCTGGTGGTGGGGGGAGACGGAGGCGCCGGGGTCGGAGGCATGGCTGAAGGCGGCGGAGGCGGCCTACAGCAAGGCGCACCCGAACGTCACCTTCACCAACAACCTCCTCTCGACCGACGCCCTGCTGCCGAGCTACGAGGCGGCCGGGCAGGCGAAGGAAGGCCCGACGATCATGTACCTCTGGGGCGGCATCTACACGATGGACGCCGTCTGGAAGGGGTGGATCGTGCCAATCTCCGACTACGTCGGAATGGACGAGGCCAACCACTACATCAACAAGGCAGAGGCGACCTGGGACGGCAAGATCTGGTCGGCCGCCTGGTACCTGCAGCCCTCCTACCCGATCGTCTACAGCAAGAAGGCCTTCACCGAGGCCGGGCTCGATCCGGCGGCGCCTCCGAAGAGCTGGGATGAGTTTCTGGCCGCCTGCGACGCCTTCAAAGCGAAGCAGATGCCGCTGATCGGCTTCGGCGCCAAGGACACTTGGGGCGCGGGCCGCTTCCTGCTCGACAGCCTGGCGCAGCAGGTCACCGGCGTCGGCGAGGTGCTGAAAACCGTCACCGGCGAGACGAGCTTCACCGACCCGCCGTACGTCGCCATCTTCCAGCACTGGCAGGAGATGGTCGACCATGGCTGCTTCCCGGACGACGTCGCCTCGCTCGACATGTACACCGGCCAGCAACTGGTGCCGCAGGGGAAGGCGGGGCTGACCTTCATCGCCGGTTCGGAGCTCGCCTCCTATGTCGAGAGCATCGGCGCCGACAACACCGGCCTGATGAAGCTGCCGCCGACGGGCGATGGCCCCTACAAGGATCAGCTCGCCTCGACCTCGCAGACGCTGGCGGTGACCTCGTGGGCCAGCGACGACCAGAAGGCGATCGCGGCCGACTTCATCAAATTCCTGCACACGCCGGAGCAGCTCTCCGCCTACTTCGCGGCGACCGGCGTGCCCCCGGCCGATGACCGCTTCGACCCCGCCGCGATAAAGGACCCGCTGGTGCGCACCCTCTACGACTGGGGGACGCAGAACCCGGCGCCGCAGTTCGAGAACTTCGTGCCGTTCGACATCTGGTTCAACGGCTTCAACACCGCGCAGGTGCAGATGATCACCGGCCAGATCACTACGCCGGAGGATGGCGCGGCCTTCACGCAGGATGTCGCCGGCAAGTGGCGGCAGGCGAACCGGCTGCTGCTCGAGCAGTACAAGCAGTGGGCCGCGCAGAAGGCGGAGGCGGGCGGGTAGCCTCGCCCGCCTACCACGGTACGGACAACTGATGGCACTGGGCCCGGCCACCTGACCGGGCCCAGTGCCGTGTTGCGTCCGGATGATCCGAACGAAGCATCTCCTCGGCGCGCCGGCCTGGCGCTCAGCGCGTGACGGGCGGGAGATCGTAGCGCGGTTCCGGGGAACTATCGCGCGGCGGCGGGCCGAAGCGATTCGGCCCCGGGGTGCCGGCGCTGATCAGAAAGAAGAGCAGCACCAGCCAGCCGATGATGGGGATGACCACGATCCAGAACCACCATCCCGAGCGGTCGGTATCGTGCAGCCGACGCACGAGGACCGCCAGTGACGGCAGCAGGAGGGCGAGACTGACGATTCCGGAGATGACGCCGTAGTGCGTGCCGTATGCCGTTTCCATGCTGACCGAGCCGGGCCTGAGCATTGAGTCGAGCGCCATCGCGACGATGCCGGCCACCCAGTTGAAGAGCGCCCACCACCAATAGGCGGAGCGGGATGAGCGCCCGCTGAAGTTCGCGTAGTTGTCGAATCCGGACCTGACCGCCCCGCCAAACGTCATCACGCCCATCCTTTCCGAGCAACGCTGCTTTCACGGCCCATCCACGCGGACTGCACCGCCGTACGGCATTATCCGCTGGTGCGCGGCTCTCCGCTCACCGGCAATGCGTCAGCCGTGTGCGCTTTTCCCACTTCGACCGTTCGCTTTGTTGTAGCGGGTGGCGAGGGTCCGGTGCTGCTTGAGGCAGTTGATGGTGCGCTCCACCACGTTGCGCTCGCGGTCGGCGGTGCGGTCGAAGCGGCCGTCCCGGCGCTCGTTGCGCTTGCGGGGGAGACGGTGCCGATGCCACGGTGGCGCACTCGCTGCCAGACCACGCGGCTGCTGTAACCCTTGTCGCCGGCGACGCGGGCGGGCGCAGCTTGGACTGCCCACACCCCGGCCCGCTGCGCCGGCAACAGAGGCGCTAACCGCGCCCACTTCGCGCCGGGCAGTTCGTGTCGCCGGATCATCCACCAAGGCCACTATGCCTTTGCAATCACGCCCTAATACGGGTGCCGCACGACGTCCTTGTAGACGACTTCGATGGTCTGCAGGTCGTCGTAGTCGGGGGCGTCCATGTCCATGGGGATGCCCGGCTTCGGGAAGGAGAGGTTGTAGTTGAGGTAGGGCATCACCTGCCGCCAGGTGGCCGGGTGCATGCGCACCACGATATGCCGCCAATCGTGCTCGATGGCGAGCTGGCGGATCAGGTCGTTCAGCCGGATCGCGGTGCCCGGCCCCCACCCCTCAGCCGGCTTGCGCACCACGCCGAGCACCGTTCCGTCGGATGGGGTCGCGTGCGTCATGGGTCACCTCGGGTGAAGGGTAATGGGTGTTGGGTGTTAGAGAGGACGAGATCAGCCGTTTCCGTTCTCGTCATCTCCTGTCTGCCATCCAACATCGCATTTCCAGCATTTGACTCCCTGTCACCCTAACACTCAACACCCAAATCGTAAGCGGCTTTGCTAGACTCCCGGCCAGAATATCAGCCAGTCTCAGAACGTGCCGAACGGCCGCGAGCCGGTGACGGGAAGCCCTTGCTGCTGCCCGAGCTGGGCGACGCTCGATCGAGAAAGGAGGCGCGATCCGCGATCGTCGCCACGCGAGAATCACGCATGCGCACGACTCAGACCGAGAAGGAGTCCCTGATGAGCGAGTTTCGTAACCCCGTCTCCCGCCGCCGTTTCGTCGGCATGGCCTCGGCCCTCGGCGCGCTGCCGATCGTCGGCCGCGCCGCGCTGCCGGCGGCCGCGCAGGATGCTAGCGGCGAGACCTTCTCCAACGGCATCGATGCCACCCGCTACCTCGGCGGCGACGGCTCGTACGAGAAGTACAAGAATGACGGCATCCGCCTCGGCCTGATCGAGGCCTTCCCGGTCAATTACACCGACCCGGAGACGGGCGAGCGGACCGGCTGGAACACCGACATCGTCTTGGCCGCGCTCGGGCACATCGGCATCGACAAGATCGAGTTCGTCGACGGGCCGTGGGAGTCGATGGTGCCCGGCCTGCAGAGCGGCCGCTTCGATCTCCTCGCCAGCGATGTCCACGTCACGCCGGAGCGGATCGAGGTCATCGACTTCAGCGCGCCCGCCTTCTGGTATGGCGATGCCCTCTTCGTGCCGAAGGGGAACCCCGGCAACCTGCACTCGTGGGACGACCTGGCCGGCAAGCGGGTCGGCGTGGTGCTGGGGACGAACTACGCGGACTGGCTGCAGGCGCGAGACGACCTGGGCGAGCTGAAGACGTACAAGGACACGACCCAGATGGCCGCCGACATGGTGGCCGGCCGCCTCGACGCGGCAATCTCGGAGGACAGCAACTTCACCGGCTACCTGGCCCAGAATCCCGATATCCCGATCGAGGCCGTGGCGGACTACGTGGCGCAGTCGGACCTCTCCGACTGGACCCGCTTCGGCTTCCGCATCGGCGAGAACGACATCAACAACGTCTTCAGCCGCGCCATCATGGAGATGCTGATCAACGGCGAGATCCTCGCCATCCTGCAGAAGTACGGGCTTGGCACGCGCAACCTGGCGGCGTTTCCGGGGATGTAGCGGTTGAGATCCTGTTGAGGTCGGGCGATGGTGAGGTCGCGAGAAACCCTCACCTCCTACCCCCTCTCCCTGTGCGCAGGGCGAGGGGGCGCTGACGTCGAGGGTTTGTGACAGAAGCAAACCTTGTTGTCCTGCGACTTGAATCGCGATGGTTCAAATCGGAGCGTTGATTTTGCCACGCCATCTCGCCGAACGTTCCCCTCTCCCTGCGCACAGGGCCGGGTACCCGCTGGGTGGCGGCCAGGGGTGAGGGTGGGCGTCGTGCGTCACGACCGGTGCTTCCTGCCGCCATCTCCCCTACCAGCGACTAGCACATAGAGGGAAAACGGTGTTGCCACAGCCAATCGCGCCAGAACGCCCACACCCTGCTTCCCGATATCCCCGTCTTCGGAGGCTCTTCGCATGACATTCGATTGGAGCGTGATCCCGGACATCATGCCGGCGCTCCTCGCCGGGCTGCGCGTCACGGTCCTGCTGACGCTCGTCATCATGGCGATCGCCCTCGTCGTCGCGCTCCCCATCGCGCTGGCGCGCATGTCGAGCCGCGGCTGGCTGCGCGTGCCGTCGACCATCTACGTGCAGGTGCTGCGCGGCACGCCGGTGCTGCTCCAGCTCTTCTACCTCTATTATGTCCTCCCGTTCGCGGGGATCGAGCTGAACGCCTGGGTCGCCGGCATCGTCGGCATGAGCGCGGCCTACTCCGCCTACCTCTCCGAGATCTACCGGGCCGGCATCGAGGCGATCGATCGGGGGCAGACGGAGGCGGCCCTCTCGCTCGGCATGTCGCGCTTCCAGGTGATGCGCATCGTCGTCCTGCCGCAGGCCGTGCGCATCATCATCCCGCCCATCGGCAACATGTTCGTCGGCCTCTTCAAGGACACCTCCCTCCTCTCGATCCTCACCATCCGCGAGCTGATGTTCCAGGGGCAACTGCTGGCGGCGACGAACTTCCGCCACGTGACGATCTTCACCGTCATCGCCGTCCTCTACCTGGCCGTCTGCTGGCCGAGCGCGGCGATCATCGACCGGCTGGAGAAGAAGCTGAAGGCGACCCCGACCGACAAGACCCCTTCCAACGGTGGCTGGCCGGTCGGCCAGGTGGCGACTCCGGAGACGATGGCGTGATCAGGCTCGAGAATATCCACAAGTCGTTCGGCCAGCTCGAAGTGCTGCGCGGCGTCTCGCTCACTGTCGACCGGGGCGAGGTCGTCGTCGTCATCGGCCCCAGCGGCTCCGGCAAGAGCACGCTGCTGCGGGTGATCAACTATCTCGAGCCGTACCAGCAGGGGACGATCTACCTCGAGGGGAAGCCAATCTACCAGCGGTATGAACATGGCCGCGTGGTGCGCGACCCGGAGCGCCGCATCCGCGAGCTGCGGGCGCGCATCGGGATGGTCTCCCAGCGCTTCAACCTCTTCCCGCACATGACGGTGCTGGAGAACATCACGACCGGGCCGGTCAACGTTCGCCGGCAGAGCCGGGCGAGCGCCGAAGAGCGGGCCCGCCAACTCCTGCACGCGGTCGGGCTGGCGGAGAAGGTCAACAGCTACCCGACCCAGCTCTCCGGCGGGCAGCAGCAGCGGGTGGCGATCGCGCGGGCGCTGGCGATGGACCCGGAGGCGATGCTCTTCGACGAGGTGACGAGCGCGCTCGACCCGGAGCTGGTCGGCGAGGTGCTGCGCGTGATGCGCCAGCTCGCCGACGACGGCATGACGATGATCGTCGTTACCCACGAGATGGGCTTCGCGCGCGAGGTCGCCGACTGGGTGGTGATGATGGACGGCGGAGTGATCGTGGAGGAGGCCGAGCCGACGAAATTCTTCACCACGCCCGAGAGCCCACGCACGAAGGCGTTCATCGACGCGGTGATTCGGCATTGAGGGGCTATCGGCTATCGGCTATCAGCTATCGGCTCTTGGCTTACGGCTTCCGACTCACGACTTCCGACTTTCTTCTCGACTTCTCG
>JADYYO010000269.1 GCA_020853615.1 Thermomicrobiales bacterium | reverse complement strand
GCGGTCGAGATCGAGGCGGAACCCCTCCTCCAGCCGCAGCGGCAGCGTCGCGATCTCGCAGCCGATGGCGCGCGGCGTCTCCAGGTTGCTGGCGTAGTTGGGGTGAGCGACGACCAGCCGATCGCCGGGCCCGAGCAGCGCCGTGGCGGCGGTGAAGAGCGCCCCGGCCGCGCCGACGGAGACGAGGACATCGTCCGGATCGATGGCGCCGTCGCCATCCGCCGCGATCAGCGCGCGCAGATCGGGGCGACCGCGATGGTCGCCGTAGCAGAGGAGGAGGTCGGAGAGGTCGACGCCGAGCTCGCCGAGCGTGTGGTCGGCCATCGAGCTCTCGGCCATGTTGTAGCGCACCCGCTCGTACCCGATCTCCTCCGGGCTCTCGACCTCCATGATCATCCGCCGGTAGTACACCGCGCCCCTTCCCTCCTACTCCCGTCAACCGGGGCGACCGTAGCACAGGGGCGGGAATGGATCGTGCGATACCGCGCGCATGACGATGACCCAGCCCGCCATCGAGCAGCGCCCGTCGCAGGCGGCGCGGCGCATCCGCGTCCTGCTCAACCCGAACGCCGGGGTAAAGGCCGGCTTACCCACGAACCGAGCCACGGAAGCGGACGTGCGGGCGGCGATGGCGCGCCACGGCCTCGGCGACGATCTGCTCGTCACCGCCTCCGCCGCGGAGGCCACCGCCGCCGCGCGCGAGGCGGTCGCGGCGAGGTACGACATCGTCGTCGCGGCCGGCGGCGACGGCACCGTCGAGACGGTCGCCCGCGAGCTGCTGGGCACCCGCACCGCGCTCGGCATCCTGCCACTCGGCAGCGTCATGAACGTGGCGCGCATGCTCGGCATCCCGCGCGACCTCGACGCCGCGGCGGCCATCATCGCGGGGGGCGAGGCGCGCGCGGTCGACGTCGGCGAAGCGAAGGGGCGGCTCTTCTTCGAAGGCGGCTCGGTCGGGCTCAACGCCGCCGTCTTCCGCGAGGCGCAGCATGCCGACTCCGGCAGTCGCCGCGCCCTCCTCGCCGCGCTCTGGGTGCTCCTTCGCTACCAGCCGCCGCGAATGGTGCTCCATCTCGACGACCGCGTGCTGACCACCCGCGCCCTCGCCGTCTCGGTGGCGAACGGCCCCTACGCCGGGCTCGGCTTCACCGTCTCGCCCGACGCCCTGCTGGACGACGGCCTCTTCGACGTCGTCATCTTCTCCCGCTTCTCGCGCGGCGAGCTGGTACGCCACTTCGCCGCCATCGCCTTCGGCCGCCGGCGCTACACCGCCAAGGCGATCACCTACCGCTCCGCCCGCGTCCGCATCGAGGGGGTGCGCCCCCTCCCCTGCCGCGCCGATGCGTACGATCTCGGCGCGACGCCGGTGGAATACACCATCCGGCCGGGGGCGCTGCGCGTCATCGCGCCGGGGGAGGATGCCGCGAGCGTGCGCGGCGAAATCGGGTAGTCTTCCCTCCTCCGAATCGCGCGATGCCGCACGTCTCGGCAACTGACCGGCATGCGCTGGGCGGGCCGCCCCGCCTGCTCGGCCGGGACTGGCAACTGGAGGGTGCCCCATGGGACGCGTCTACGACGCTATCGACGACTCGCTGCGGCGCTGGCTCGACCGGCAGCCGATGTTCTTCGTGGCCACGGCGGCCAGCGGCCCCGACGGCCACGTCAACGTCTCGCCGAAGGGCGGCCCGGGCCTCTTCCGCGTTCTCAGCCCGCGCCAGATCGCCTATGTCGATCTCGTCGGCAGCGGCGTCGAGACGGTCGCCCACCTGCAGGAGAACGGGCGGATCGTCGTCATGTTTTGCGCCTTCTCCGGCCCGCCCAAGATCTTCCGCTTCCATGGGGAGGGGCGGATCGTGCCGGAGGGGGAGGCGGAGTTCGCCGCCCTCCTGTCCGAGTTCGCCATCGAGGAGACGGTGCGGCCACTGGCGCGCGGCATCGTCGTCGTCAACGTCGCGCGCATCAGCGATTCGTGCGGCTTCGGCGTGCCGCGCATGGACCTGGTCGGCGAGCGGGATCAGCTTTTCCGCTGGAGCGAGCAGCAGCAGGCCAAGAACGGCGACGACTGGAAGGCGCGCTACATGGCCGCGAAGAACGCGCAGAGCATCGACGGCCTTCCCGGCTACGAGCCGGACGAGGCCTACGCCGGACTCGAGGCGGAGGGCCTCCTCAGCGGCAACCGGGCCCTATAGCGGCGCGCCCTGCCGGTCCGCGTCCGACGGCTCTCGAGGCGCTAGGCCGCGGCCTTCGCCGTCAGGGCGCTGAACCCATTCGCCAACCTGGGGCGCAAGCACCACGCATCCCATCGCATCACGCGGAGGCGACCGAGTCGCCGCGCCTCTCGGCGCCGCGCCAGTCATACCCGCAATGCTCCGCCGCGCACTCGACCTGGTTGTGGGCACGCGGTCTGGCAGGCGGGAGGCGCGGCTGCTCAGCGGCGCGCTCCTCTTCACCAGGGCCTCGATCGTCGGCGCGATCCTCGCGCTTCTGGCCCGTGCTCTAGTTGCTCGGCATCGGCCGGCCAGGCAGCGCCGGCTGCCCGCGCCCACCACCGCTCAGAAACGCCAATCCCGCGCCCGGGCCTGATCGGGGCGGTGCCGGCCAGAAGTAGGTCCTGGAGTTCGACGTGCCCCGGATGTCGATAATGTGGCGTTGGCTCCGTCCCAGAGACACGAGCGGCCACGACGGGCCGGGCGATGCGGCAAGGAGGACCACGGTGACGATTCAGCGGATGGACAACGTCGGCATCGTCGTCGACGACCTCGAGGCGGCCATTGCGTTCTTCGAAGAGCTCGGCATGGAGCTGGAAGGGACGGCGCAGATCGAAGGCCTGTGGGCGGACCGCACGGTTGGACTCGACGGCGTCCGGAGCGACATCGCGATGATGCGGACCCCGGACGACCACGGCAGGCTGGAGTTGGCGAAGTACCACACCCCCGCGGCGGTCAGCGCCGAGCCGGCGAACCCGCCGCCCAACACGCTGGGCCTGCATCGTGTCATGTTCGCCGTCGACGACATCGACGACGTCGTCGCCCGCCTGCGCGCCCACGGCGCCGAACTCCTCGGCGAGTTGGCGCAGTACGAGGAGAGCTACCGGCTCTGCTACGTCCGCGGCCCCGAGGGGATCATCATCGCGTTGGCCGAGCAGCTTGGCTAACGGGGCGTCGCGGCCGAGCGGCGACCAACCAGATCGATCCGCGGGATGGACCGAGAACGACACCAGGAGGAATTGGCGTGCAACCGAACGAGATCGCCGAGGTGCTGAACCGACCGATCAGCCAGGAACTGCTGGCCCGCGACCTGACCCGCCTGGCCTACGTCGCCAGGGACGGCACACCCCGCAATGTGCCGATCGGGTTTACCTGGAACGGCGCGCAGATCGTCATGTGCACCGCGAAGAACGCCCCGAAGCTCCCGGCCCTGCGCCAGAACCCGATGGTCGCCCTGACGATCGACACCGAGGTGCACCCGCCCAGGATCCTCCTCATCCGCGGGCGGGCCGAGTTGGACGTCGTCGAGGGCATCCCGGCCGAGTATCTTCAGGTGAGCGGCAGCTCTCAGATGACGCCCGAGCAACGGGCTGAATGGGAGGCAGAGGTGCGTTCGCTCTACGACGGCATGGTTCGCATCGTCGTCACCCCGACGTGGGCGAAGCTGATCGACTTCGAGACGACGCTGCCGAGCGCGGTCGAGGAGCTGGTCCGGCAGCGGGAGGAGCGCCAGCGCGCCTGAGCGCCGCCCGGCCACCCGAACCAGGCCAGCATAGCGACGCCGGCACGCTGCTTCTTGTTGGTATGGCATCGTGACAACGCGAGACCCTACCCGAGAGGGCTGAGAAGGAGAGATCGATGATTTCGCGCATCCTCGTTCCGCTCGACGGTTCGGACGCCGCTGGGGCCGCGATCCCGTATGCGACATCGCTGCTGGCGGACGGTGGGCAGCTCGTGGCCTGCCACGTCATCCCCGATGTCGAACCACTTCTGGCCGAGCTGCTGGGCCTGCTCGCCGTCGCCTCATCCCGCGCTGATGCCGAAACCGAGGCGGCTGGTGCCGCGCTCGATCGAGAGATGGTCGAGGCCGGTGTGGAATCATCGCGGTATTCGACGCTGGTGACCCGCGGCGACCCGGCGGAAGAGATCCTGAAGGCGATCGATCAGCAGCGGATCGATCTAGTCGCGATGAGCACGCAGGGGCTTGGGGCCATTGGGCGCCTGACTCTCGGCAGCGTCGCGGACCGCATCTCGCGCTCGTCCCCGGTCCCCGTGCTCCTGGTTCGTTCGCGGCCGGACCACCCCTCGCCGGCCGCGATCCGCCGCCTGGTGGTGCCGCTGGATGGATCGCCGCGCGCCGAGGGCGCCCTGCCTCTCGCGGCCGAGCTCGCGGGACGGCTGGGAGCATCAGTCCACCTCGTGCAGGCGATCAACCCCGGCGCGGCGCTAGCGAGCCTGACGGGCGCTGGGGCGATCGCGGCGCCAGCTTCCCCTGAAGTCTGCCAGCGGATCCTGAGCGATATCGAGACGGAAGCCCGGGACTACCTCGCCACCGTCGCCGCGCGGCTGGCAGCGGAGGGGGTCGCTGTCACCTGGGCCGTCCTCGAGGGCTCGCCCTACTTCGTGATCGCCGACGCCACCGAGCCAGGCGATCTGCTGGTGATGACCAGCCACGGCCGCGGCGGCATCGCGCGCTGGGTGCTGGGGAGCGTCGCCGAGAAGCT
>JADYYO010000268.1 GCA_020853615.1 Thermomicrobiales bacterium | reverse complement strand
TTCATCGTGCTCGACGAGCCGACCTCGTCGCTCGATGTGTCGGTCCAGGCGCAGATCCTGAACCTGCTCAACGACCTGAAGCGGGATCTGGGGCTGACCTACCTCTTCATCAGTCACAACCTCAATGTCGTCGAGTACTTCTGCGACACGACCGTGGTGATGTACCTGGGCCGGATCGCCGAGGAGGGCCCGAGCGAAACCGTCCATGCCGAACCGCTGCACCCCTATACGCGGGCGCTCGTGTCCGCGGTCCTCGTCCCGGAAGTGGGGAAGCAGCGCGACCGCCTCGTTCTGGCGGGCGATGTCCCCAGCCCGGTCGATCCGCCCAGTGGCTGTCGCTTCCACACCCGTTGCCCCTTTGCGATGGAGATTTGCCGTCAGGTGCAGCCGCCGCTGACCGAGCAGGCGCCAGGTCATCGCGTAGCGTGCCATCTCTACCCATCAACAGGAGTTAGACCCGTCGCTGGCGATCTGCCGGGGAAAGGAGGCGCCGACCGCGTGGCCGTGTAGAACCGGAGCGTGCTGCTCCGGCGGGATGCGCGCTCGCCGACATGCCACGCCGCGAGCGCCTGGGCTGGCTGGGCATCGGGTGCGCTATTGCGTTGAGGAGAGGGGACCATGAACGAGTTCCTGAGGAACAGGCTGTCCCGGCGCGGGGTCTTGAAGGGGACGGCGGCCACCGGCGCGGCCGCCCTGCTGGGCGGGATCGGCCAGGCGCAGGCGATCGCCGCCGGCGGCCGGCTGCGGGTGCTGAGCGCCGCGACCCTGGCGGAGGGGGGATCAGGCACGCTGATCATCAGCGTGCCGACCGCGCCCGATATCTTCGACCCACACGCCACCGGCGGCTGGGATACCTACAAGCACACCCTGCAGATGTTCGAGGGGCTCTCGCGCGAGAACCTCACCGACCCGAACAGCACCTTTCCCGCCCTCGAGCCCTGCCTGGCCGAGAGCTGGGAGGTTTCCGATGACGGGCTGGAGTACACGTTCCACCTGCGGCAGGGCGTGAAGTTTCATGACGGCACCGACTTCAACGCCAGCGTCGTCGACTTCAACGTGCGGCGCATCTGGGACAAGGAGTTCGAGTTCTACTACCCCCGCGCCAACAGCTTCACCTTCTACGCCTTCGAGCCGCTCGAGGAGATCACCGTCGTCGACGACTACACCGTCAAGATGACGCTGAAGCACCCCTTCGCCGAGTTTCTGCGCATGCAGAACCAGAGCTTCGGGGAGCCGCTGATGATCAGCCCGGAGGCGGTCAGGACCTACGGCAACGAGGGGTTCGCCCAGAAGGCGATCGGCACCGGCCGCTTCATGCTGGAGGAGCGGAAAGAGGGCGAGTCGTCGACGATGGTGCGCTTCGCCGACTACTGGGGCGACGACAAGGCGCTCCTGGAGAAGATCATCTGGCGCATCATCCCCGACTCGCAGGCGGCGATCTCCGCGCTGAAGGCAGGCGAGACCGACATGATGCTCTTCGTGCCGCCGGACAATCTGGCCGATCTGGAGAGCAGCGGCTTCATTATCTCCATGAACGACGGCCCGTACGTCGAGTACTGGTACCTGAACTTCAAGAACGACATCACGGGGATCAAGGAGATCCGCCAGGCGATGAACATGGGGTTCAACCGCCAGGGGATCGTCGACGATCTGGCCAATGGCAGCCAGAAGGTGGCCAACGGCATCATCCCGCCCGGCTGCAATGCCTACGACCCGGAGTTCAAGGGCTTCGATTTCGATCCGGAGAAGGCGAAGGCGCTCGTCGCCCAGGCGGGGTTCCCGGACGGCGCCGACGTCACCTTCCGCGTCTCCGAGTATGGCCAGTTCATGGATTCCGTCGTGGCGCGCATGCAGCAGGAGTGGAACGAGATCGGCATCCGGCTCAATCTCGAGAAGATGGAGTGGGTCACCTACATGCACGCCTGGGCGAACGGCCTGCCGCCCGAGCATGGCGGCCTGGAACTCGGCTGGGGCATGAGCGCCGACTACTGGCTCCAGCTCATCGCCCACTCCAAGTTCCAGTCGCCGAATGGCACGAACTCCGGCTATTACAGCAATCCCCAGGTCGACGAACTGTTCGATCAGGCGGCGGCCGAGATGGATGACGCCAAGCGCCGGAGCCTCTACCAGCAGGCACAGGAGATCATCCTGCACGAGGATGCCGCCTACATTCCGATCACCTACAACCGCTCGCCGCTCGCGCTATCGCCGCGCGTGCAGGGGTTCATCAACCCGCCGGAGGACTGGTTCCAGCTCTGGACCGTTTCTCTCGAGGGGTGATGGGTGATAGGTGATGGGTGATGGGTGATGGGGTGTTCGGGTGATCGGGGAATGGGGCCGTAGGGGCGACACCTGTGTCGCCCGCCTCCCCGGCCGGGCCGTTACCTCCTGGCAACGCCGTGGCCATCATGGACCTTCGCGGCAGATCGGCCCGGGCGACGCCGGCGTCGCCCCTACGCCCCGGCGCAAACCCCATCACCCATCACCTATCACCTATCACCTATCACCCAACACCCATCTCCTATCATCCCTCCCCCTCCGCCAGCGCCTCGTACCTCGCCACGTCGGCGCGGTAGGCGTCGAGGCTGGTGCGCCAGAAGGCGGGGGCGCGCAGGTCGAGGCCGAAGCGCGCCGCGAGGTCGGCGGCGTCGGTCATGCCGGAGTCGGCCAGCAGCCCATCGAAGCGCTCGTTGAAGCCGTCCGGGTTGGCGTCGCGCGCCGCCAGCAGCCCGACCGCGAAGAGGACGCCGAAGGCGTAGGGGAAGTTGTAGTACCAGAGGGTGTCGAGGAAAAAGTGCGGCTTCGTCCAGTCGCTCCCGGAGATCGTCGCCGGATCGATGGCGTCGCCGGCCACCTCCTGCCACGCTCCCCGCATGATCGCCTCGAGCTCGGACGGCGAGAGCTCGCGCTCGGCGCGCCGGGCAAAGACCTCGCGCTCGAGGATGAAGCGGGCATAGATGCCGAAGACCAGGCTGGAGAAGGATTGCAGCCAGCCGTCGAGGATGGCGATCTCCTGCGCCGGCGTCGCTCTCTCCCGCGCGGCCCGCTGCACCAGCGCCTCGCAGATCGTGCTCGCCGTCTCGGCTAGCGTCATGGGAAAGCCGAGCGGGGAGGGGACGTCGTCGGGCGGCGCCTGCAGCGGCGTCCGCCCCCGCTCGTGGACCGCGACGTTCTGGTACGAGTGCCCCAGCTCGTGGGCGAGGACGCCCATCTGGTCGTAGACGGGGAGGTAGTTGAGGAAGATGCGCGACTCGTCGCCGCCGACACCGGTCGAGAAGCCGCCCGCGTCCTTCCCCTCGCGCGGCTCGGCGTCGATCCACCCCTCGACGAAGGCCCGCTCGGCGAGAGCGCCCAGCTTCGGCGAGGCCGCCGAGAAGGTCTCGACGATGAAGCGCCGTGAGGTTGCGTAGGGCCAGGGCATCGCCTCCCCGACCGGGGCGTCGAGGTCGTATTCGGCGAGGGCCGGCAGCCCGAGCAGGCGCGCCTTGATGCGCAGGCGCCGCTGGTAATCGGGGAACGCCTCGCGGATGGCGGTGAACATGGCGTCGAGGATTTGCCGGTCGATGGCGTTGTCGAAGAGGGCCTGGTCGAGCGGGTCGCCCCAGCCGCGCCGGCGCGAGAGTGCCAACTGCTCCCCCTTGACGCCGTTGAGCGCCGCGGCGAGTGGGACGCCGATCTCGCGCCAGGCTGCGGCCAGCGCCTCGTGGGCGCGCTGCCGCACGCTCCGGTCGGCGTGGTAGCGCAGATTGCCGGCGTCGCTCAGAGGAAGCTCCTGCTCCTCTCCATCGAGCGCGATCCGGACCGTGGCGCGGCCCGCCAGATCGTCGCGCAGCCGCATCCAGGCCGAGGCGCCCGACGGCGCGAGCGCGGCGGCGAGCGCTTCCTCGCCGGCGGGCATCAGGTGCCGCGCGGCAGTCCTGATGCGGCGGAGGGTTGGCAAATGCGCGTTCGCCATCTTGGACCGCGCGGCGAGGGCGTCGATGTCGATCTGCCCGATCCAGGCGGTAAAGCGAGGGGCGAGCCGGGCCATCCCCGCCTTGATCTGCCGCCACTCGCTGGCGGCGGCGCTCGCCGCCTCGTCGCGCACGTCCTCGGCGACGAGGCAGGAGAGATAGCCATCGATGCGGAAGGCGGCCTCGAGGAGGGCGTTGTAGCGGCCGACCACCTCGTCGAAGGCGGCGACGAGCGC
>JADYYO010000267.1 GCA_020853615.1 Thermomicrobiales bacterium | reverse complement strand
TCGCGCGTCCGCGTGTTGACCGTATCCCACGACCAGATGACGCTGAGGACCGAGATCAGGGTCGTGAGCAGGATGAGGACGACCGCGATGCCGTCGACGCCGAGGAAGTAGGAGGCGCCGATCTCCTGCCCCCACTCGAACTTCTCCTGGAAGGGGACGATCGAGGAGGCGTCGAAGGGCGCGTGCGGGTCGAACCGCATCGCCATCAGGATCGAGACGACCAGCGAGCCGAGCGTGCCGAGCAGCGCGATCGACCGTGCCGCCTGCTGGCTGATGTGCGGAATGAAGAAGATGATGAGCGCCCCCACCAACGGCAGGAACGTCAGCACGCTCAGATACGGAAACGTCTCCACTCGCATCCCCTACGGGGTGTTGGATGATGGATGCTGGGTGTTAGGCAATTGGCGATGGGAGAAGCGCTGAAACAGCCTTCCACCCATCACCCTGACACCCCATCACCCATCACCCATTACCCATCACCTATCGGAACAAGGTGCTCAACAGCCCCAGGTAGATTCCCACCAGCACGACCATGCCGAGCGCGATCGCCAGCGCGTAGTTCGTCACCAGTCCGGTCTGCACCATCCGCAGCCGCTGACTGAGCAGGCCGATCCCGGCCGCCACGCCATTGACGAACCCGTCGATGATGCGCACGTCGACCACCTGCCAGAGCCAGCGGGCAAAGGCGCGGAACGGCGTGACGATCACCCGGTCGTATAGCTCGTCGAAGCGCCACTTGTCGCGCAGGAAGAGGTAGAGCGCCGAGGCCCGCTCCTCCGGCATGGGGATGGCGCGCCGGTAGTAGACGAGCCAGGCCAGCAGAATGCCGCCGCCCGCCATGATCGTCGAAACCACGCCGAAGGCGATCGTCGTCTCCAGCGAGACCTGATGCTCGCCCGCCGCGGCATGCCCGGCGTCCTCGGCCTGCGCGGCCAGCGCCGCGTCGTGCTGAACGGTGTAGAGCGAGGCGGCCGCATCTCCTTCGGCGGTGTCGCCCGGCCCCGCGAAGACCGGCTCGAGGAAGGTGTGGATCTTGCCCGCTTCCGGCGGCAGCCCGATCCAGAGCCCGAGGATCGCCGAGGGGATCGCCAGCAGGACCAGCGGGATCGCCATCGAGGGGGGCGACTCGTGCGGATGCACCTCGTGCGGATCGAAGCGCGGCTCCCCGGTGAAGGTCAGGAAGACGACGCGGAACATGTAGTAGCCGGTGAAGAAGGTCGTCACCAGCCCGACGATGGCGATGAACTTGCCGATCGGCACCGCGTCGCTGATCCAGGAGCCGAGGATGATCTCGTCCTTCGACCAGAAGCCGGCGAAGGGGACGAGGCCGGCGTTCGCCAGCGCGGCGATGACGAAGGTCCAGAAGGTGATCGGCATCCACCGGCGCAGGCCGCCCATCTTCTGCATGTTCTGCTCGTCGTGCACGCCGTGGATGACGCTGCCGGCGCCGAGGAAGAGGGCGCCTTTGAAGAAGGCGTGGGTGACGAGGTGGAAGATGGCCGGGATGAAGGCGCCGACGCCGGCGCCCATCGCCATGTAGCCGAGCTGCGAGAGAGTCGAATAGGCGATGACGCGCTTGATGTCGTTCTGCGCCATGCCGATGGTGGCGGCCATGAAGGCGGTGAAGGCGCCGATGATGGCAACGACGAGCATGGCGTTCGGCGCGTGGAGATAGAAGGTATGCGCGCGCACGACGAGGTAGATACCGGCGGTCACCATCGTCGCCGCGTGGATCAGCGCGGAGACCGGCGTCGGGCCCTCCATGGCGTCGGGGAGCCAGACATGCAGCGGGAACTGCGCGCTCTTGCCGGCCGCGCCGCCGAAGAGGAGGAGCGCGATGCCGGTGACGACGGCGACCGGCGCGGCGGGCACCTGGCTGAAGACGGTCGCGAAATCGAGGCTGCCGAACTGCCAGAAGATCCAGATCAGCCCGAGCCCGAAGGCGAGGTCGCCGATGCGATTGACGATGAACGCCTTCTTGGCCGCCGCCGACGCCGAGCGCCGCTGGAACCAGAAGCCGATCAGCAGGTAGGACGCCAGCCCGACCGCCTCCCAGAAGAAGAAGAGGAGGAGGAAGTTGTCCGCCAGGACCAGCATCAGCATCGAGAAGACGAAGAAGGGGAGATAGGCAAAGAAACGGGCGAACCCGGGGTCGCCCTGCATGTAGCCCTTGGAATAGACGTGGACCAGGAAGCCGACGCTGGTGACGACGAGGAGCATGACCGCCGTCAACTGGTCGACGTAGAGGTTGATCCCGATGTGGAAATCGCCCGACTGGACCCAGGTGTAAAGGTCCTGCCGCAGCGGCTGACCGGTGCTGCTGATCTCCAGCATGACCAGGACCGACAGCACGAACGACACGAAGACCGCCGGCGCGGCGATCAGGTAGGCGTTGTTGCGGACGACCCTTCCCAGCAGGAGATTGACGATGAACGCCAGCAATGGCAAGAGCGGAATCAGAAAGAGGTACTGACTCATTGCCATCAGCAAGATACCGTCAGCGTTGTGGCGCAAACGGGCGCACTGCGCATTCCGCGGCTCCTCCACCCCGTGTGCCTGGGCGGATCCGCCCGGCGAAAAGTCGGCCATAGTGTACAGCACTCGCCGAAAGCTATCCGGGGCTGGTGGCTATCGGCGATCGGCTCTTGGCTTTTGGCTGTTGGCTCACGACTTCCGACTTCCGACTTCAGACTCTCTCCTTGCCGACGTGCCGGCTCGCCGTCTCTTCTTCTCGGCTCCTCGACTCCTCGACTCGTCCTTCGCTGGCTGTCTGCCCTGTCTCCGTAGCCCTTGTCACTGACAGCGCACTGGGCGAATGCCATGCTCCGGATGGCTCGCGGCCGTCCGTTATGTCCTTCCGGAGTTACCCCATGGACGCCAATCGCTTTGACGCGTTTACTCGCTCTCTGACCACCGCCCCCTCGCGCCGCCGGGTTCTGGCCGCCGCCGGCGTGACGATCGCCACGGTGGCCACGGGTTGGCCCGGTCCCGGCGTCGCCGCGAAGGGCCACAGGCACAAGCACAAGCACAAGCTCACGTTGAACCAGTACGGCTGCGTCGATGTCGGCGGGAAGTGCCACGGCAAGAGCAGCGTCTGCTGCTCCGGCATCTGCCAGGGGTCGAAGAAGCGCGGCACGTGTGTCGCCCATGACGTGGGCGATTGCACGACGAGCGACAACTCCTGTCCGTCGCCCGTTCCCTGTCAGCCAACCCCGGGGAGCACCGTTTCGGGGTTCACCTGCTACCAAACGACCGGCAAGGCGAGCATCTGCGCGTTCAGCGGGACATGCCACTGCGGCGGCTGCAAGAAGGACAGCGACTGCCAGAAGAAGCAGGGGCCGGGCGCCGCGTGCATCGTCTGCGACTCGGATTGCAAGGGGGGGACCGGCACCGCCTGTGTCGGCGGCATCGTCTGAGCCGCCGGCTCGGGGTTGACCCGCGCCATGCTGAGGAACGAAGCATCTCGGCTCGAGGGAGACGTAGTTCCCGTGAGCCGAGATCCTTCGCTCCGCTCAGGATGACACTACCCTGGGACGCCTCGGTCGCGAGTGAAGCGGCGCCAACCGCGCCGGCTCCCCACTACCCCCAGTCGCCGCTCGTCCGCCTGCTCCGGGAGTTCACGACGCTCGGCCGGCTCCCTTGAATCAGCATGTTGAGAGGGCGCCGCGTCAGCGCTGGCCTCGCGGCGGGGGCGGCGATGCCGCTTCAACTCCTTCTCGATGAGCGGCAGGAAGATCAGCGGCATGCCATGCGCCTTTCCATGACCCCTTCCCGATCAGGGCGCCACGACATCAACTCGCGCCTGGCTCGCCCAGCAGGTCGGCGTAGGCCCATCCCGGCTGCCCGTCGTAGTCGACGGTGACGTAGCCGTCCTGCGCGCCCTCGCCCGTCAGCGTCACGGTCGCCCCCTCCGGCATCACCAGGATCGGCTCGGCATCGGGCGATGGCCCGCTGCGCAGGAGGAGCGGCGAGAGGGTGACGCGCGCATCGCCATCGGGCGCGGGCGGGGCTACCGGCTCGATCTCGTCCGGGGAGGCGACGAGCCCCAGCGCCACCACCCAGCCCGGCACGTCGTCGTACGTCACTGGCGCGTAGCCGTTGACCTCGGCGCCCGCCGATCGGTAGACCGGCGAACCGGCCGGCACGAAGCGGAGGACCGGTGCGTCGATGCTCGGGTCCTGCCGCAGATTGAGCTCGGTGATGGCGTAGAGCGTGCAACTCGTGCAGGTCTGCGCGCTGGCGCCGAGCGGCGGCAGGAGGAGCGCCGCCAGCAGGACAATAAGCGACGCAATCCTCCAGAGCGGCCACCGGCCCCGGATCACGCTTCCATTCCACATCGATGTTCGCACCAGATCTCCCCCTGATCGTTCTCTACCCTACTATGCCTTCCCACCTTCCGAACGCCGCGCGGTCCCGACGTCGTTTCTTCGATGCACCATCGTACCCGGACCGGTGTGCGTTCGGACCCTGTTGGGCCGCCACGTCCGTCGTCACGACTCTGCACGGCCTCCGCATTGGTGATCAGGGCGCGCCGGTCTGACCAGGGCCGTGGGTATCGTCGATCAGATAGACGACGGCATCTCCCGCCTGCAGGGGAAGCTCGCGCGCCTGCTGGAAGGAGAAATGCTCCTCGCCGCGCTGCACCCCGATAACGAGGGCGTCCCGCAACTCAGGCAGCTCGGCGGCGCGAAGCCCCGCCTCCTCCGGCGTCACGACCTTCTCCACCATCGCCAGCCCCCGGCCATAGGCGAGGATATCTTCCAGGAACCAGGGGACGGCCTGCTGGCGCACCGCCGCGGCCATCAGCCGGCCGCCGGAGACCGAGGGCGCGACGACCAGGTCGGCGCCGGCGCTGTAGAGGAGCTTGATGTTCTCCTCCTCCCGCGCCGCGGCAACGATCTGGAGCGCGGGCGCCAGGCTGCGCACCGTCAGGCAGATGAGGACGCAGGCGTCGTCCCGGTCGGGCGCGGCCATCAGCGCCGCCGCCTTCTCGACCGCCGCCGCTCGCAGGATCGCCTCGCTCGAGGCGTCGCCGCGCAGCGCGACCAGCCCCGCCTTCGCCGCTGCCGCAACCTCGTCTTCGTCCGTATCGATCGCCACGATCTGGTTGAGCGACTGTCCGTGAGCGACCAACTCCTCGACGATGGCGCGACCCTTGACCCCATAGCCGCAGACGATGACGTGGTCGTTCAACCGGTCGTGCAGCTCCTTCATCCGGCGCTCCTCCTGAAATTGCATACGCAGCAGCGTCAGTTCATACGCGGTGCCGAGGAAGAGCGCCCAGAGGAAGATGCGAATCGGCGTCAGGATGACGGCGTTGATCAGCCGCGCCTCGTCGGTCGCCGGCGTGATATCGCCGTAGCCGACCGTCGTCAGCGAGACGACGGTGAAGTAGAAGACGTCGATGAAGTTGAGCGGCCGGTCGGGGAACGCATTGTCCCGCAGCCCCTCGCGGTCGGTCCAGAGGAGGATCGCCACGATGAAGATGAGCGCGATCGCCAGCCCGATCCGCCGCAGCAGCGCCGGCACGGGCGACCCCTCCGGCAGCCGCAGCGGCCCCAGATAGGAAGGTGTGGGCGGCAGCATCATCGGCGGCGGTCCTGCCGCCCCTCGTGACGAGCGGAACGCGGCGCGAGGGCACGGAGTCGGTACATGCCGCGAACGATAGAGCAGGCTCGCTGCCGCGGCCACATCCGACGCAAGCGACGAGGGCAGGGAGATTCAGCCGATCACTCCGCCCACGTCGCACGGGTCGATGTCGCGAACGGTAAACGCCGCCGGACCCGATCCCCTCTCACCCGAACGCCAGCCCGACCGGCTATCTCGGGGTCCGCCGCATCGGCACATGCGCCGAACGTCAACTGCTCAGTTGCGCCAGCGGTCCCCGTCCATTGACGTCTTCCGTCTTCAGCGCCTGCACCCCGGCGGTGTGGTCGCCGTTGAACGGCGTCTCGGTGTCGGGGCAACCGGCCTTCGCCGCATCGGCCGCCGAGTTGAACCAGAGCCCGACGTGGAAGGTGTGGACCGGCGCCGTCGGCGGGTTCGTATTCGCATCAGGGAACGGGGGGTCGTTGTGGACAACCGGCGCGGGCTCGCTCCCCGGCGCCACGATGAACGTTTCGATATTGAACCGGCCGATGAACGTCTGCTTGCCGCTCCCATTCTTGTCAGTCGAGAGATCGCCCTGATACCAGGTCAGGCCGAACTGCGCGTCGGGCACCTGGATGATGAACGCGTCGAACTCCGTGTTGGGCGGCAGCCCACTGACGGAGACGTTCATCTTCTCCACGCCATTGAGCTTGAAGATCTCGATCTTTCCCTCCGCATCCGGGATGCAGTTGGCGCCCACCGCGGCCCGCGAGCGCACGAGCGTAGCAACCAGATCCGGCTTCGGGTTCTTCTTCTTCTTTTTCTTCTTCGCCTCGATCGGGAATGGTCGCAGAAGCCCCAGGATGCCGGCTGCGCTGGCGCCACCCGCAAGCCCGAGGCGGCGGCGGGTCCAGCCACTCAACCCTGAATGGTCCATGATGCCCTCCGTTCAGCAAGATGAGCATGCACTGACGTGACGAGTCGCGAGAGAGGACACGCCCATCGTACACCCGCCGTCAATCGCCTCGATCAACCACTCGCTCGCGTGGTTATCGCGTCGGCCATGATGCGGAATAGGTCGTACACTCCAGCCGAACTGGACGCGAAAACGGAGAGGATGACGCGCGGCATGGCAACGGTGATCGCGGAAACGACGCGGGGCGGCATCCCCGAGAGCATTCATCACGGCGTTGTCGTCGCCGTCGACGCGGCCGGCGATGTCGTCGCAGCGGCGGGCGACCCGGAGCAGGTTGTCTTCTTCCGCTCCTCGGCCAAGCCGTTCCAGGCGATCCCGGTCGTCGAGAGCGGCGCGGCCGACGCCTTCGGCCTCACCCCTGCCGAACTGGCCCTCTGCTGCGCCTCGCACGCGGGCTCACCCGAGCATCAGCGCCAGGTCGCGGCCATGCTGGAGAAGATCGGCCTCTCCGCCGCCAACCTGCAGTGTGGCTGCCCCCTCCCGATCGACGAGGAGGAGGGGGCGCGCATCCTCCTCGGGGAGACCCCGCCCACGCCGCTCGCCTGCGACTGCTCCGGCAAGCACGCCGGCATGCTGGCGACCATCGTCCACGAGGGGCTCTCGCGCGACGACTACCTCGACCCCGGCCACCCCCTGCAGCGGCGCATCCTCGGCCTCATGGCCGAGGTGATGCGCGTGCCGGAGGCGAGCATCCCCCTCGGCACCGACGGCTGCAGCCTGCCGACCTTCGCCGCCCCGCTGCGCGCCTTCGCTGCCGCCTACGCGGCCCTGGCCGCGCCGAAGCGCACTCCCTCTGGCGCCGGCCGCGAGCACGCCGCCGCGCTCGACCGCCTGCGGGACGCGATGACGGCGCACCCGGAGAATGTCTCCGGCCCCGGCAACCTCGTCACGAACCTGATGGCGCTCAGCGGGGGCCGCATCGCCGCCAAGAGCGGCGCGGAGGCGCTCATCTGCCTCGCCGTGCCGGAGCGGGAGCTCGGCATCGCCATCCGCGTCGCCGATGGCTCGTTCCGGGCGCACGCGGCGGTGACGGTCGCGGCGCTGGAGCAGCTCGGCATCCTCGACGCGGCCTTCCGCGAGGCGATCCTGGAGCGGCATTCGCCCGAGCTGCGCAACCACAACGGCCGCCTCGTCGGCGAGATCCGGCCGATCTTTCAGCTGTCGCCGGCCGTGGCCGTCGCGTAGAGCGGCTCGCGTCTGCGTGTGTCATCCTGACGGAGCGCGTCGTGTCATCCCGAGTGCGGTGACACGGCGACGGTGTCATCCTGAGGAACGGAGGAACGAAGGATCTTGACTCCCCCGAAACACGTCTCCCGGGAGCCGGGATGCTTCACGTCGTTCAGCGTGACGCGGAAGCGGCACGCCGTTCTCGGCAGAACGAAGGAGCATTTCGATGGAACCGTTGCGCGTCGGCGTCATCGGCTGCGGGGCGATCGCCCAAATGATGCACCTCCCCTTCCTGCGCGAGCTCGATGACCGCTTCCAGATCGCCGCGCTGAGCGACATCGACCCGGTCGCGCTGGCAGATGTCGGCCGGCGCTACGGCGTCGACCGCCTCTTCAGCGACGCCTACGCCCTGCTCGACGAGCCGCTCGACGCCGTCTTCATCCTCAGCAGCGGTGACCACGCCCCCCTCGCCATCGCGGCACTGGAGCACGGCTTGCACGTCCTCGCCGAAAAGCCGCTCGCCTACACTCTGCGCGAGACGGACGAGGTGATCGCCGCCGCGAAGCGCTCGGGCAAGACGCTGATGGTGGCGATGATGAAGCAGTACGACCCCGGCTACGAGCGGGGGGTGGAGCTGGTCAAGGAGCTGCGCGACCTCCGGTACGTCAACGCGACGACCCTGGAGGCGGACGGCGCTCCCTATACGACCCATTACCCGATCGCACGGAGTAGCCGCCCGCGCCGAGGCGGCGGAGAGCGCCCATATGGGCCAGACCTCTTCAACGGGGTGCAGCAGGGGATTCTCGGCAGCGAGCCGCGCAATCTGCTGCGGGAGGCGACCGGGAGCGACGACCCGGACGTGCTGACCGCCTACTTCCTCCTCATCGCCAGCTCGATCCACGACATCTGCGCCCTGCACGGCGCGCTCGGCCAGCCGGACGCGGTCGTCGCGGCGAACCTCTGGGCGGGCGGCACCAGCTTCACCGCCGTCCTCGCCTATCCGCACGACGTGCGCGCCACCTACACCTGGACGATGATCCCCTACCTGCGCAACTACGCGGAGACCTTCTCCTTCTACGGCTCGGACGGGCGGGTGCACATCACCTTCCCCTCCCCCTACCTGAAGCACTTCCCGACGTATGTCGATGTGGAGCGGATGAACGGCAACGAGCTGGAGCAGACGCGGCTGACCGTCTCCTACGAGGAGGCGTTCAAGCGGGAGCTGCTCGAGTTCGACGACTGCGTCCGCACCGGCCGCACTCCGCGCACCAGCGCCGAGGGCTTCCGGCAGGATCTGGAGGTCCTCACCGCCATCGCGCGGGCGTTCCCGGCGAACGCGGAGATGGCCGGGGCGGAAGAGACCGAGGTCGATGAGGCCACCGTGGGTCAATGAAACGGTATCTGGATGATCAACACCGCCTTGCGACGGCCTGCCCTCACCCCCAGTCCCTGAGAAACCCTCACCCCTGGCCCCTCTCCCTGTGCGCAGGGCGAGGGGAGGGTTGACGTCGGAACGCCGGGACAGCAGAGACATCTCGCCCCTCGACGCTTTGCCACCGCACAGGTCGATCCGACCGTGTCCCGGCATGTCGCTACACGCTCCCCTCGCCCTGCGCACAGGGAGAGGGGCCGGGGGGTGAGGGTTCTCGGGGCGGCAAAGCGGTGGGGATCAACCGGATTCCGTATGAGCAGGCGTCCACGCGGCAGCGCGTCTGGCTACGCTTGCCCTCGCCCGGGTGGCTATTCTCCTCCCGTTAGTCGGGTTGTGGGCCCGGCTGCTAGGGGAGATCGTACACGGGCCGGGTTGCCTGCAACCCAATCCCCTCGGACGCCGAGGGGCCGTTCCAGGATGGCGCAACACCCTGAACGAGGAGGAGAGCGACCGATGGATGAGCGGCTGACCGGCAACCCGATCCTGGCCAACCTCTTCGGCATGAACCAGTGGGCGAACCTGGCGCTGATCGACGCCTGCGCCGCGCTCGACCCGGCCCTCCTCGACGCCGATGCGCCCGGCACGTGCGGCACGATCCGCGAGACGCTCTGGCACCTGATCGAGACCGAGCACCACGTCCTGGCCGCGCTCGTCGGCGAGGAGCATGCCACGCGGAAGGTCTTCGCGGAGTCCCCGGCCGGCGATCTCTCGACCCTGCGCCTCTACGCCCACGACAGTGGCGAAGGACTGACCGCCTGGGCGGAAGGGGTCGAGGGCGATCCGATGTTGACGGGGGAATGGGACGACGGCCCCTATCGCGCGCCGGCCTCGATGTTCGCGGCGCAGGCGCTCCTCCACGCCAAGGAGCACCGCACGCAGGTGCAGGAGGCGCTGGAGCGCGCGGGCGTCGCGGTTCCGGACCTCTCGGCCTGGGCCTGGTGGGCGTCGCTGGAGACGGACGGCCCGGAGACCCCCACGATCTGACACCCTGCCGAAGCGCCCCGCACTCCTCGTGTCATGCTGAGGAACGAAGCATCTCGGCTCAGGGGAGACGGGGTTCCGGGGAGCGGAGATCCTTCGCTCCGCTCAGGATGACACCGTCGCCGTGTTGCGGCTCTCGGGATTACACGAGTGTCGCGCGGCGCTGGAACCGTCCTGGCAGCCGTCGCTGGCACGGAATCCGCAACCTCCTGCAGCACGGCGCCGTCGCGGAAGTCGGGCGACCATCGCCCCCGCGACGGGCAATGCATGAGGAGCAGTGCATCATGACCGAGATCGGCTACAAACTTTCCAGCGAGGAGCACCGTCCCAACGACCTGGTCCGCCAGGCAGTCATGGCGGAGCAGGCAGGGTTCACCCATGCCCTGATCTCCGACCATTACCTCCCCTGGGTCGACGCGCAGGGGCAGAGCCCCTTCGTCTGGTCAGCGATCGGCGGCATCGCCGCCGCGACCGAGCGCCTCCAGCTCGGCACCGGCGTCACCTGCCCGACCATCCGCATCCACCCCGCCATCATCGCGCAGGCGGCGGCGACCTCCGGGGCGATGATGGAGGGGCGCTTCTTCCTCGGCGTCGGCACCGGTGAGGCGCTGAACGAGCACATCACCGGGCATCGCTGGCCGGAGATCGAGGTGCGGCAGGCGATGCTGGAGGAAGCGGTCGCGATCATCCGTCTCCTCTGGCAGGGGGGCAACCAGAGCCACCACGGGAAGCACTACACGGTCGAGAACGCCCGCATCTACACGCTCCCCGAGCAGCCGGTGCCGCTGCTAATGGCCGCCGCCGGCACGAAGTCGGCGACGATCGCGGGGCAGATCGCCGACGGGCTCATCGGCACGGCGCCGATGTCCGACACGATCGAGGCGTTCCAGAAGGCGGGCGGCACGGGGCCGCGCTACGGGGAGATGACCGCCTGCTGGGCCGAGGACGAAAAGCAGGCAATACAGACGGCCTACAAGATCTGGCCGAACGCGGCGATCCCGGGCCAACTTTCGCAGGAGCTGCCGATCCCGCAGAACTTCGAGAGCGCGGCGAAGCTCGTCACCCCCGAGAAGAACGCGGAGCAGGTCGTGGTCGGCCCCGATGCGAGCAAGTACCTGGCGAAGATCGACGAATACGCCAAAGCCGGCTACGACCACGTCTGCATCCACCAGATCGGCCCCGACCAGGCGGGCTTCATCCGCTTCGCGGAGCGCGAAATCCTGCCCCGCTTCAGCGGCGTGCAATCGCGCGCGGCGTAGCGGGGGTGATGGGTGTTGGGGGATTTGATGTTGGATGTCAGATGACAGGTGTCCGAGCGGGATCGTAGCTGGCTTCGCGGCGACACCGTCCGATATCCGACATCCGACATCTGGCATCCTCCACCCAACACCCATCGCCCATCCCCTATCATGACCACATGACGTACGGGGCGCTCGCGGCCGGGCAATCCAGCAGAACCCGCCGCGGCGAGCGGGCCGAGGCGTGGGCGTTTCCGCTGCGCGTCTGGGTCGTGCATTGGCTGCTGGTCCAGATCGCCGCCACCTACGCCGTCCGCTTCGGCGTCCCGAACGCGCCATCGCCCCCGTATGGAGAGATGCCGCCGCCCCTGACCGGGCTGGCGCACTGGATCGTCGAGCCACTGCGCAACTGGGATGGCCTCTGGTACCGGCTGATCGCCCTCGAGGGGTATGCCGGCGGCGCGCAGAGCGCCCGCGCCGCCTTCTGGCCCCTCTACCCCGGCCTGATGCACGCCGGCAGCCTCGCCACCGGCTGGACCGTCCCGGTCGAGACGATCGGCTACCTCGTCTCCAATCTCGCCTTCCTCGGTGCGCTCCTCATCATGTACCGCCTGATCGCGCTCGATTATGGCGACCCAGCCGTCGCCCGCCGCGCCCTCTGGGCCATCGCCCTCTTTCCGACCGCCTTCTTCTTCTCGGCGGTCTACACCGAATCGCTCTTCCTGCTGCTGGTCGTCGGCGCGCTCTACCTCTGGCGGCGCGACCAGCCATGGCTGGCCGGGCTGGTCGGCATTGGCGCGGCGCTCTGCCGCTCCGGCGGCGTCTTCCTCATCCTCCCCTTCCTCGTCCTCCTCTGGGACCGCCACCGCACCAACCGGCGCGACTGGTGGCCGGAGATCATCCCGGCGACCTTTCCCGCGCTCGGGCCCGCCATCTTCGGCGCGATCCTGCACCGGGACCAGGGGAACTGGAACGCCTTCATCGACGTGCAGGCGCAGTGGAACCGCTACAGCGCGCCGCCGTGGGAGACGCTCCGCTGCGCCATCGAGAGCTGCCACCACCTCGGCGGCGAGCCGGACGGCGCCTCGTGGGGCTGGTTGCAGACGCTCTGGCAGCACCCGAGTTGGGCGACGCTGACGAGCACGGAGTGGCGCATCGACGCCGCCAACAGCGACGTCCTGGAGCTGGTGGTGACCCTCCTCTTCCTCGGCCTGGCGGTGATCGGGCTGCGCATGCTCCCCCTCTACCTGAGCGCCTGGGTCTGGCCGGGCCTCCTCATCCCCCTGCTGCAGCCGTCGGAGGTCCACGCCCTGATGAGCATGCCGCGCTTCGTCCTCGTTCTCTTCCCCCTCTTCATCGTCCTGGGCGCCCTGCTGCGCCCGCTCTGGCTGCGTGTGCCAGCGGTGATCGTCTCCGCCACGCTGCTGGTCATCCTCACGGCCCAGTTCGCCCTCTGGTACTGGGTATCGTGACGGGAGACGGCAAGAGACGAGTCGGAAGTCGTGAGCGAACAGCTATCGGCTATCAACTATCAGCCAAGAGCCAGAAGCCAACAGCCAACAGCCAATAGCCGATAGCCCGCTACCGCCGCTTGCCGAGGTAGCCCGCCAGGCGGTCGGCGACGGGCGCATCGGCGGGGACGGGCACTTCCTCCTTGAAGGGGGTCTGGGCGCGATCCATGCCAGCCAGCCGCTGGCGCGTCATGGCGAAGGCGATTTCGGAGAGCTCCGGGGCGATGTCGGTGCTCTGCCCGGTCGCTTGCGCCAGATCCCAGGCGTGGCCGATGGTGTCCATGAAGCGGAAGGCGGCCACCCCCGCGCCCGGCATCTCGCCGAACGGCATGCGCACCACCCGTTCGAGCGTGCCCGGCTCGGCCAACGCGGCCATCAGCGCATCGGCGGTCTCCGCGAAGACCTCTCGCGGCGCGCGGTCGCCAATGGCATCCCCGCTCGGGCGCGGCGGGTTGCCTCCTGCCAGCATCTCCGTCATCCACTGGTTGCCGAGGACGAGATGGTTGATCAGCGTCCGCACATCCCACTCGTCATTGACGGTCGGCAGCGCCAACTGCTCCGGCGTGACGTTGTCGAGCAGATCGAGCACCACGGCATTCGCCTGCCGCAGCAGATCAACAGTGTCGTACGGCATGCGCTGGTGTTCGGTCATGAGTCCCTCCAGGGAGTCGAGAAGTCGAGGAGTCGAGCAGCCGAGAAGAAGAGACGGCAAGTCGGCAAGTCGGCCAGAACGACGGAAGTCATGAGCCAATGGCCAACAGCCAGAAGCCAACAGCCCGTCACGCTCCCCGCCACTCCTCATAGGGGTGCGGCCGGTCGTCCAGGCGGACCGGGACGTGGGCGATCGTCATCGACTGCTCGGCGAAGGGTTTGGCCAGGTCGGCGTAAACGGCCGCGGAGGAGAAGCCGTAGGGCTCGCCGTCTTCGTTGGAGAAGGCGTAGGTGACGGCGTCGACGCCGGCCATGCGCATGGCCGCCATGCACATCGGGCAGGGGTGCGTGCTGGCGTAGACGGCGCAGCCGGCGAGATTGGGCGTGCCGAGCGCCTGGCCCGCTGCGCGGACCGCCAGCAACTCGGCGTGGGCGGTCGGATCGTTGTTCAGGTGGATCTCATTGACGCCGGTGGCGACGACCTGGCCATCGCGGACGACCACCGCCCCGAAGGGCTGGCCCCCAGTCCCGATATTGTCACGCGCCAGGTCGATCGCCTGGCGCAGGTAGCGCTCGGTTTCGTCCAACCCCCGATTCCTTTCGATTCAGTGCGCGCCGGCCTCGGCCAGCAGGCGCGCGATCTCCGCGAAGCCGCGCCCGCGCGCGTGCTGCAGCGGCGTCACGCCCTCGCCATCCGCCAGATTGACATCGGCGCCGGCATCGATCAGCAGGCGCACGATCTCGACGTGGCGCGAGCCGCCATCGCCAAGGATGACCGCCTCCAGCAGCGCCGTCCAGTCGAGGTCGTTGACATGGTCGACATCGACGCCGGCCGCGATCAGAGTTCGCACCGCCTCGACATGCCCGCGCTCGGCAGCGGGGATGAGCGCGGTGCCGCCGTAGCGGTTGGTGCTGCGCAGGTCCGCGCCATGCGCCAGGGTCAGGCGCAGGATCTCGAGAAAGCCTCGCGCCCCCCGCCGAGAGGTAGGGACTGTCGTTGTCGTGATCTCTCGCGTTGACGTCGGCCCCGGCGGCGACGAGCGCGTTCGCCGCCGCGACCTGATTGGCATGGGTGGCGAGCAGGAGCGACGTCCGCCCCGCGTCATCGCGCGCGTCGACCAGGACGCCCCCGGCCAGCAGCGCCTCGATCGCGGCGACATCTCCCCGCGCCGCCGCTGCATGCAGATCCCGCTCGCGCATGCTGCCTCCCGCATCCCCGGATCAGGAGATCAGGATAGATGGAGAATTGCGCTCTCGTCAGCCAGCGTCCAGAGATATCAAGTACCCGTGCGAAAAAGGTGTCATCCTGCGCGAAGCGAAGGATCTCGGCTCCCCCGGAACCATGCCGCCCGCGCCGAGATGCTTCCCGCGTCAGCATGACACGGTGTTGCTCCACCATGCCGTATGATCAGCAAGGAGAACGCGGTCCTTGTTCGCTCCCAGAGCACGTTGATGGCGCGACCAGCGATTCACCCAGGCGAGATTCTCGCCGACGAACTGGATGAACTCGGTATGAGCGCGGCCGCCCTCGCGCGCGAGCTTCACGTGCCGGCCAACCGCACCACCCGAATCCTGCACGGCCGGCGGGCGATCACCGCGGACACAGCATTGCGCTTTGGACTCTGGTTCGGCACTGGCCCAGAGCTCTGGGAAAACCTGCGGAAGCAGTACGACCTGCGCCTCGCCGAGGCGGAGGTCGGGCAGGAGATTCGGGAAACGATCACTCTCCGGAATGCGGCCTGATCTTCCTTGAAATCAGTGAAACTCCGGGTTCGCCAGCGCCGGGGCCGCGGCTGGTTGCCCCGTGGCCACCCGGCGTGAGGTGCGCAGCACGGTCAGGCCGTAGACGGCCGCGAAGATGGCCGCGGCCAGCAGGATGATGGCCGGGCCGGAGGCGATGTCGCCGTAGTAGGAAACGAACATCCCCACGAAGCCGCAGAGCGCGCCGACGACGACCGAGATGATCAGCAGCCGACCGAAGGCGTCAGTCAGCAGGCGGGCCGCGACCGGGGGGATGACGATCGCCGCCGCGATCAGCGTCACGCCGACGACGTTCATGCAGACGACGATCGTCGCCGCCAGCCCGAGGGAGAAGGCGGCGTCGACCCAGCGCGTCGGCACGCCATAGATCGGGGCGATCTCGGGGTCGAAGGTGGCGAAGAGGAGCTGCTTGTAGCCGAAGAAGACGGCGACAGCGATGACCAGCGCCACGACGCCGATGGCGAGCAGGTCTTCCGTCGTCACGCCGAGGATGTTCCCGAAGAGGGCGCTCTCGAAGTTCTTGGTAAACGCGCGCGTGCGGGAGATGAGCGCCACGCCAAGGGCGAAGGAGGCGGTGGTGATGACGCCGATGGCGGCGTCGGCCCCAATGTTGCGCCGCCGCGCCGTCCCCTGAATAAGCAGGGCGGCGAGGAAGCCCCACGCCCCCGCGCCGAGAAAGAAGTTCCAGCCGAGCAAGGCGCTCACCACCGCGCCGCCGAAGACGGCGTGCGAGAGCCCGTGCCCGATGTAGCTCATGCGGCGCAGGACGATGTAGACCCCCATCAGCCCGCAGAGCGCGCCGGCCAGCGTGGCGGCGATCAGGCCGTGGCGGAAGAACTCGTACTGCAGCGGCTCGACCAGCAGCTCCAGAAACGAACCGGCGGTCATGAGCGCGCCTCTGTGACACGGCGCCAGACCCGTGTCATGCTGAGGAACGAAGCATCTCGGCGCAGGGGAGACGGGGTTCCAAGGAGCCGAGATCCTTCGCTCCGCTCAGGATGACACCCTCTTCGCTCAGGATGACTCGTCGTGGGCGGCATGGCGGTCAGTCCGCGACCGAGGTCAGCGACGGCTCGCGCGCGGGCGCTCCGGCGTGGACGTGAGGGATCCCCTCCTCGTGCAGATGGGCGTGATGTGCGCGCGGGTCGGCGAAGGGGCCGTGTCGCCCCGTCTCGGCGATGAGCAGGCCGCCCGTCTCGGGGTCGCGCACGACGCGCATCTCGGCACCGAAGGTGCGGGAGAGGATGGCCGAGGTGAAGACCTGCAGCGGCGCGCCCTGCGCCACCACCCCGCCGTTGATGCAGGCGACCCAGGGAAGGTGCGCGGCGACCGCGTTCAGCTCGTGTGTCGTCATCACGATCGTCACCCCCTGCCGGTGCAGATCGGCGAGGAGATGCAGGATGTCGTCGCGCGTCTTGACGTCGACGCTGGCGGTCGGCTCGTCGAGGATGAGGATGCGCGGCTCGCCGATCAGCGCCCGCGCCAGGAAGACGCGCTGCTGCTGCCCGCCGGAGAGCTCGCGGATGTGCCGCCGCCGCAGCGCGCCGAGGCCGAGCCGCTCCAGCGTCTCCCCGACGACGCGGCGATCCTCCCGACCCGGCCAGGGGAGCAGCCCCATGCGCCGCACCCGCCCCATCATGACGACGTCTTCGACCGTCACCGGGAAGGACCAGTCGACCGTCTCGACCTGGGGGACGTAGCCGACGCCCGCTGGCGGCCTGCCCGGCACGACCGCCTCACCGCCGACAGTCACGCGGCCAGCGACCTGGGGCAGCTCGCCGAGCATCGCCTTCAGGATCGAGGTCTTGCCCGCGCCGCTCGGCCCGACGAGCCCGGCGAACTCCCCTGCGGGGATGCCAAGCGTCACGCCAGAGACGACATCCGTGCCGCCATACCCCCCCGCGACCTCGCGCATCTCGATGGCAACACGCGGAGTTTCGCGGGAGACACGATCTCGGGCCACGCTCGCGCCTGGCACCTTATGACTCCATCACTCGAGACGAGATCCGGGGAATCAGCGCATCGCCACGGTCCGCCCTCACTCCCAATCTCCACCCACTCCGCGGGCACCCGGCCGTCGAGCCGGGAGAGGGGAGCATGTGACGAGCATTCATGAAAGACTCGGAGTCGTTACCCGGATTTCGTCTAGCATCCATCACCTATCACCAAACACCCAACACCCATCACCCCTCGTACGTGTCCGCCGGTGAGAGGGCGGTCACGGCGCTGGCGTCGCCGCCGAGGGCGGTGATCATCAGGTCCATGTCCTTGATCATCATGCCGAGGTAGGTGTGCTCGGGGGCGTTCGACTCGCCCGGCGGCTCGTCGTCACGGAGCTGGTCGATGTAGGTCGCCCCCGCCTCCCGCGCGATCTGCTCCAGCACCGTCGAGGAGAAGACCTCCGAGCCGAAGACGGCCGGCACCCCCTCGGCCTTGATCTGGTCGATCAGCGCCGCGACCTCGCGTGGCGACGGCTCCGAGAAGTCGGAGGGCTGCACCGCCCCGATGACCACGAAACCGTAGTGCGGCGCGAAGTAGGCCCACGAGTCGTGGTAGGTGAGGAGCTTCCGGTTCTGCTCCGGCACCGTCTGCGCCGCCTCGGCGATGGCGGCGTCGAGGGCGTCGAGCGCGGCGCTATAGCGGTCGAGATTCTCCGCGTAGTAGCCGGCGTTGTCGGGATCGCGGGCCGAGAGGGTGCCAGCGACGATCTCCGCGTAGCGCTTGGCGTAGGGCGGATTCGTCCAGAGGTGCGGGTTCGGGTGGCCTCCCTCCTTCGGGAAGGAGAAGTCGAAGACCCACTCGTCCTCGGTAATCGTCTTCTCGCCGAGCGCGACGATCTCCGCGCCGTCGCGCAGGTTCGCCTCGGCCAGCTCCATCGTCGGCAGCTCGAGGTCGAGCCCATTGACGAAGATGATGTCCGCGGCGGCCAGAATCTTCGCGTCGGAGGGGGCCGGCTCGAAGGTGTGCGAGTTCGTCCCGTCCGGCACGATCCCGTGCAGGTCGATGCGCGTGCCGCCGATGTTGCGCACGATCGAGGAGATCGGCGCGACGGTCGTCGCCACGTTGATGCGGCCATTGTCGTCGACCAGCTCGTCGGACCAGCCGAGCGTCCGCTCGCCGTTGGCCGGCGGCGCGGCATCCTGCGCGAAGACGCGGGGCCCGCGGCCGGGCACGATGCTGGCGATGGCGACAACGCCGATGCCTGCGACAAGCCGGCGGCGATTGAGACCGAGTTCAGGCATAGATGGCATGCTCCCGAGGGGATAACCCGCGACGCGCGGCCGCGTGAGATTCCGGTGAGATTCCGGTGAGATTCCGCAGTTGCAAATCTTCGCAACTACACCGAATGGCATAGTACCCTCGACGCGCGATGAGGGCAACGGGCGTCGCCGCATGCGGGATACTTTTCCCAATTGCGGCGGGAGACGCGACACGCGGCAACAGGACTTCGAGATGAACGCCGAGCCGGCCGACGAGATGGCGACGGAAGAGCAGACGGCGGCGACCCGCGCCGTCGCGGAGCGGCTGCGCCGGGTCGGGCAGCGCGCCACCCCGCAGCGGCTGATCATCCTCGGCGCGCTCGAGGCGGGCGGGCACCTCTCGGCCGACGATGTCTTCGCCCGGGTCGAGCCGTTGTTGCCTGGCGTCAACCGCTCGACCGTCTACCGCACGCTGGAGCTCTTCGGCGATCTCGGACTGGTCAGCGTGACCGATCTCGGCGGCGGCTCGCGCCAGTTCGAGCTGATCGACGAGCCGCACCACCACCTGATCTGCCACGGCTGCGGCGCGCTGATCGAGCTCGACGACGCGCTGGTCGAGCCGCTGCGGGCGGGGATCCGCGCCCGCTACGACTTCACCCCCGCCATCGACCATCTGGCCCTTTTCGGCTTCTGCGCGGCCTGCAGTCATCGGGGCGAGGATGCCGGGCGGCGCGGCGGCGGCCGCTAGGGCGCCCATGGCCGAGATTCGCCGCGTCGATCGCCTCTCCTCGCCCGAGCGCGATGATCTCACGGCGCTCCTCGTCGCCTGCGTGGCGGAGGGCGCCTCGCTCGGCTTTCTGGCGCCCCTTTCCAGAGAAGATGCCGAGACGTGGTGGCGCGAGTTCCCCCGCGCAGGGGTTGCGCTTCTGGTCGCGGAGTCGGATGATCGGATCGTGGGGACCGCGCAGCTTCACGACGCGGAGAGCGCCAACGGCGCGCATCGCGGCGAGGTCGCCAAGCTCCTCGTCCATCCCGCGTTCCGGCGGCAGGGAATCGCGCGCGCCCTCATGACTCGCCTCGAAGCGGAGGCGCGGGAGGCCGGCAAGACCCTCCTCACTCTCGACACGCGCGAGGGGGACCCGAGCAACGCCCTCTACCAGTCTCTCGGCTACGAGCAGGGCGGGCGCATCCCCGGCTGGGCGCGCGATGCCGATGGAACCTTCAGCGCCACCATCTTCTGGTACAAACCCCTCGGGTGACGATGCGGCATCGTCGCGCCCGCGCCAAGCATCGACGGGGTTCCGGGGTCACGATCGGCTTCCGGGCTTCTCCGGCTCGCCCCTGCTCCTCACGTCGTCATTGCGCATCGTCGGCGCAGCCATCAGGATCGCCTCGACGCGCCCCCGGAAGGCCTTCTCGGCCTCGCCCGCGCAGCGCTCCAACGCGCTGAAAAAGTCGAGCAACTGCTGGCGCACCGAGGGCGAAAGCGGCGAGAACGCGGGGTCCTCCCGCCAGACGGCGAGGTGCAGGAGGCTCTTCGCGGCATCATCCCCAGGCTGCAGCTGGCGGCGAACGAGCGCGGCGGCCTCCTCGGCGGTCTCGCAGTCGAACTCGCGCGTGACGTGGGCGACGATTTCATAGCGGGGCATGCGACCTCCTCTCGAGTCTCTGACAACGTCCGTTCTCGAGGCCGGCAGACGCCCGGTCCCGACATCTGATCGACGCGTGGCTACAGGCGTTGCTGATGGTCGCGAATGATGCGCATGGCTTCCGCAACCGAGGCATCGCGCTGACCGGTTGCTGGATCACGCCGGACGATCGCGCCGTGCACGCGCTGCACGGCCTCGGCACAGCTCTCGTCGAGCTCGAGGGCAAAGTGCTGCGTCGGCCACGCCTTCGGCGACCGCGCGACAAGATCGCGCACGCGCTCCTGCAGTCCGGGAGGTGCGGGTTCGGTGTGGGCCGCGGCAAGCTCATGCAACACGGCTTGCCACTCTGCCAGGGAGAGGATGATTGTCACCATAACGCTTCCTTGCAAGGCCTTTGCGGCGTGCAGCGCGACCGTGTGATTCGGGGGTGAGCTGGAAGGGCCACCCGGAGGGTGCACGCGCTGACGGCTACTCATTGGCCTCGTGGTCGACCGCGACGACAAGCGCCGTCACCGCGCGGCCGAGGCACTCCGCTGCCGATGAAAATCGGGCGAACACATCTTCGCCCATGACGCCGCGGCTCCAGACTCCAGCTTGCTCGTTGAGATTCTGCTCTCGCGTCCACGCCACCCATCCGTCCCTGCTGGCGTCATACGAGGCGCGAATCTCGAAGGTGCGGTGACGGGTTGGATCGTCCGAGTCGTGGCTGACGCCGAGGAGCATGTGCCGGTCTGCCGGACGCCAGATCTCCGGGCGCACCACGTTTCCTGATTGCCCGGCCGGGGGAGCGCCCCCCGAGTCGGTAGGGCTCATGCAACGGATCCCTCCGTTTCGGCCGTCGCATCGACATGCGCGGCGATAAAGGCCACCGCGGCCGCGAAAGCGGTGGCGCCATCCGCCGTTGGTTCGATCGGACCGCGAATTGGCGTCTGATTCTCGATGATGACGCCGCGCCAGGCGCCACTCTGACGGTACACGCGAAGTCCGAACGTGCGCCCGGCGTAGATCACGATCATATCCTGCTTGATCAGGTCAAGATCGTCCATCTCTCCAGTCCTCTCAGGATTTCTGTGCATGCGGTCGCGGGCAATTACGTCTGCTGGGAAGGCGCAATCATGACAGGACTCGGCCCTACGAGGCCTCGTGTTGCGAATCAGCCACGTCGGCGATGCGGGCGGTCGCCGGGCCGGGGCGACCCCGCGCCGACGATGCCTCCCCGTGCCGTCGTGCCGAACGCGGGCGGGGGTGACCGCCACGATGTCGGTCCGCGGCCGGCTCGAGGTCGATTTCGTCCGAGCAGAGCCCAAAGACTTCGCCCAATTTGCGCATCTGCGGCACTTGAGGCTGACGACGCCCACTCTCCCAGAGATAGATCGTTTGCGGCTGGACACCGACGGCGATCGCCAGCTCGAATTGCGTCCATCCGCGTTCACGCCGCAGCGCGCGGATCGTCTTCATCGCTCAGGTCTCCACATTGACATCACTATACTCTAACAGCTGTTCTATGGCAGAAATTCTATTCTCCATGCTATAGTCCACGGCACTTCACGGTAGCGGGCTCGCACGGAACACTCCAGAGGCGATGGCCGTGGAGGTGCAGGACGTCTTCGATCTCGAAGGCTGCTTCGGCACATGGCCGGGACTGCAATCCACCTCGCGCACAGCAGAAAGGTCCATCACTGATGGCTACAGGTACCGTCGCGAGTCTGCGCGACAAGGGATTCGGATTCATTGCGCCCGATGGAGCGCCCGCCAATGGCGATCTGTTCTTCCATCGCTCGGCAATGACGAACAACGACTTCGACCGGCTGACCGAGGGCCAACGCGTGAGCTTCGACGAAGAGCCGGATCCGCGCGACGCGAGCCGGCGACGTGCAGTCAATGTTCGCGGCATCGACAGCGAGAGCGCCTAACCGCCAGAACCGCCGATCGGTAGGGGCCGGCCGTCGTGGCCGGCCCCTGCCGCTTCCACCTCCCTGAGTATCCGGCTACGTCGCGGCGGGTCTTCGTTCCGGCCGTGTTCGCCCGTTGGCTCCTCCGGCGTCGCGGAGCACTACGCCGGCCGGCGCCGCCGGCGCCCCCACCGTCGCTGGCGAAGTTCAAACCATTCCCCCAGCCCGCGCGAGCGCAAGACGGTGAGTATCTTAACCTTGGCACGCGATCACGCCGCCCCACACGAGAGGTGCGATGGGCTCGGACCGGTTGCCGCGCATCGGAAGCACAATCGGCGCGCAGACGGCAGGGCTGCCACCTGGGAGCGGGACGATGACTGATCGGGAGGACAGGGTCGAAGCGGCCGCGTTCAGGTCGTGGCTCCAACGCATCGAAGAGATTGTTGCGCTCGATGCGGAGGACCTGACGGAGGAGGATCAGGCGCGCGCGATGCTCCTGCTCCACGATCTCATAGGCGTTGGTCTCCACAATCGAGCGATTCGTGCTGTAGTCACCCACAGCAGCGGGCCTCTCGGTCTTGCCCATCTGGCCTATCGCTACCCAATCAACGAGGCATTTGACTGGAGCGGGGAGATCGAGGTCACTTGCGCGCCATGGCACACTGTCCAGGTCGCGGCGCTCATCAGCGATCTCGAACGCGCGGCGGGGCTCGCAGACGGGGACCTTGGCATCGACCACAAGAGCTGATCGTCAACAGGGAAGGAGCATGCCATGATCGACGATATTGTTGAACCGCGCGTCACAGAGCGGACACTGGCCGCGTGGCGAGCCGAGCTGGCGCGGATTCGCGTCGGCGAGCGGGAGCGTCGCGCCGAGCTTTCGCCGGAGACCGGACGGCTTCTGGAGATTGTTGGGCAGGCACTGGCGCAGGGGGGCGGCTCATTGCCGGCCGACGACGTGACCCGCATCGAGGAGTTGACGCACGTCGACGCCACCTATAGCTAACCTTTACAGCTAGCCAACCTTTCCAGCGCTGTAGAGTAGTGGCATCATCCGGAGTGGTTGTGCCGCGAGGCGGCGGCACGACGGCATGAACGACCGAGTTTTTCACGGAAGCTTGCGAAGGATCTCACTCCCCGGAATCACGTCTCCCCCCGAGCCGAGATGCTCCTTCGTCAGCAGGACACGCCTGGCGCACGCCGCCGCAGGCAACGACTCGCGAGCGCCATTTCACGACACCGGATCGATCATCCCCATTCGCTACCGGATCCTGGTCGAGTCATCGAGACGCCGAGACAGGGAAGGAATCGCCCCATGCCACGCATTCGCCCCATGACCAAGGACGAGGTCGCACCCGAACTTCGCCCCGTCCTCGAACAGGCCGAGCGCGCCTTCGGCGAGCCGATCCCCTCGGTCGGCATCCAGGCCTACACGCCGCCGATTCTGGAGGCGAGCCGCGCCCTCGGGGCGGCGCCGCAGCGCAGTCACCAACTTTCGCGGCAGTTGCGCTCGCTCGTCTGCCTGCGCGTGGCGCAAATGGCCGGCTGCCCCTTCTGAATGGACTCGAACGCTGCCGGGAGCAGCGATGCCGGGGCATGCGACGCCAAGATCGCCGCGGTGGCGACCTGGCGCGAGAGCGACCTCTTCAGCGACGAGGAGCGCGCCGCCTTTGCCGTCGCCGAGGGGATGACGGTGACGCCCACGAACGTGACGGACGAGATCTTCGCGGAGGCCCAACGCCACTTTTCGACGCCGCAGATGGTCGAGCTGGTCGCCACTGCCGCGATGGAGAACTACCGGGCTCGTTTCAACACCGCCTTTGGCATCGAATCGGGGGGGTATTACAAGCCGAGGGGTGAATCGGGGGGTGAGACGGAAGTGGGATAGGCAATAGCGATTCGGCGCAGTATGCCCTCACCCCCGCCGATTCGCGCCACCTCCTCTCCCACTCACGCCTCGACCGGAATGCTCTGCCCGAACCGGAACAGATTGTCCGGGTCCCAGGCGCGCTTGATCTCGACCAGCCGGGGGAAATTCCCGCCGTAGTAGGCGTGCTGCCAATCGTCCTGGCTGCGGTCGGTGAAGTTCTGATAGGCGCCGCCGGAGAGGTAGGGCTGCATGGCCGCCTGGTATTCCTCCAGCCAGTCGAGGTTGGCCACGATCAGGTCGGGATCGTCCTCCGGCTCCCAGAGCGCCTCGCACTTGAAGAGGAAATCGGCGTTGCGGTGGACGAAGGCGTTGGCATCCGGCGCGAGGTCGTTGACTCGGCCCCCCCAACAGTAGAGCCCTGCCGTGCTCTCCTGCGCGCGGGAGGGGAAGCCGGGCATGCGCTCGATCCACTCCAGCATCGTCACGATCCCCTCAGCGGAGAGGAGCCCGCTGACGAATCCGGTCTTGATGCCGTAAGTCCCGGTCGGCGTCTCCGCCGCCAGGAAGTCGCGGGCGGCGGGGAAGGCCATCCCCTGCACGGCGCGGGCGTCCGGCGCCTGCACCCGCTCGATCGGCGCCAGCAGCGCCTCCGCCTCCGCCGGCGCTCCCCAGTAGAGGCCGATCACATCGACGTGGAGCGGCGCGGGGCGAGTGAGGGGCATACGCGAGAGCGAGCGGACGGCAACCCGCAGCCCGAGCTCGCGCGGGGCGCTCACCTGCGCCCGCCCGATGGCGTCGACCAGCGCCGCCGTATCCCCTCCCGACCAGGAGAGGGCGAAGACGGTGACGTCGCCGGCCGCGACCACCTTGTAAGTGAAGGAGGTATGCACGCCGTAATTGCCGCCGCCCGCGCCGCGAATCGCCCAGAAGAGATCGGGGTTCTCCCGCTCGGACGCGGTGACGATCTCCCCCTCGGCGGTGACCATCTCGGTCGAGAGGAGGTTGTCACAGGTCATGCCGAGGTGGCGGCAACTGAAGCCCCAGCCGCCGCCGAGCGTCAGCCCGGAGACGCCGACCGAGGGGCAGCGCCCGCCAGGAAAGTAGACGCCGTAGGGGGTTAGCGCCTCGGCCACATCGGCATTGCTCGCCCCGCCCGCCACGGTCGCCGTGCCGGTGGCCGGGTCGACCGAGACCGCCCGCATCCCCTTCACGTCGATCACCAGCCCGTCCGAGGTCGAGAAGCCGGCATACGAATGCCCGCCGGAGCGGACCGCGAAGGGGACTCCCGTCTTGCGCGCCCAGCGGACGCAGGCGGCCGCGTCCTGCGGCGAGACGCAGACGGCGATTCCGACCGGGCGCGTGCCGGCATAGCGGGTGGCGTTGATCATGGTCGCCGCCGGGTACATCGGGTCGCCGGGGCGCAGGAGCCGGCCCTGCAGGCTATTGGCGAGGTCGTACCAGGCGAGATCGCTCAGCGGCGACACGGGCGTCGCCGCCTGGGCGATGGCGGTCGCCCCGCTCCACCATGGCGCAATGGCCATTCCCGCCGCGCCGATCCCTGCGGCGCGCAGCAGATCGCGCCGGTTGAGCCGCGTCGTGCTCACTGCTTCTCTCACCATCGCCCCTCCCTGTTCATGCTGTCCCACCCGGCTCCATGACGCAGCTCCCGTCCGGTGTCATCCTGAGCTTGCGAAGGATCGCGGCTCTCCGCAACAGTGTTTCGGGCGGCGCGAGATGCTTCCTTCGTCAGCATGACACGGACTGGCGCAGCCGCGTCAGACCACGATATTGCAGCCGAGGAACCCGTTGTTGTAGCCGAGCAGAACGGCCTCGCTCCGCTGCTGCCCGTTCCCGTGCGCCTGCGGGTCGTACTCGGGGATGAAGGCGGGGTCGCCGAGGGTCTGCATCGTGAAGTTGACCGTCGCGTCGATGTCCCCCTCGTTCAGTGCGCCGCGCGTGTTCAGGTCCTGCGCCCACGCGCCGCTCATGCAGTCGGCCATCAACTCCAGCTCGATCGAGTAGACCTCGTTCCAGGAGGTCGGCCGCTGCCCGGGGCCGACGCGCTCCAGCCCGACCGCGTCCTGCACATGGTGCGCCCACTCGTGGGCGATGACGAAAGCGGGGATGAAATCGTTGACCTGGGCGATCTGGTCCAACTTCGCCTGCTCGAGATAGACGGTGGTGTCGAGCGGGCAGTAGAAGGCGTAGAAGCCGGGCGTCGCGGGCCCGCAGGCGGTGTTCACCCGGTTCCCCGGCTCGACGAGGACGACGCGCGGCGAGTAGTAAGTGTATGGCGTGTAGGAGAGGACATCGGCGTAGAAGCTGTCGAGATCGTCGACGACGTTCTGCAGCAGGTCGCCTTGCGTGATCGGCCCATTGTTCTTCTGGCCGTAGGTGGCGATCGCCTGCTGCACCGCCCGCGGCGAGCTGCCGAAGAACCAGCGCCACTCGCCGTTGGACTCGACGAGATACATGTCGTCTTCGAGCCACTGCTGCTTGTTGTTCTCGTCGACATAGGGCTGGATGAAGGAGACCTTGGCCGCATACGGGTACTGCTTGCCCGTCACGCCCCACGTCCAGGGGACCATCGCGATCCCGGTGATCTGCGCCTTCCCCGCCTGCGCCTCCTGGTAAACGTCGGTGAAGGTGCCGACGGCCGCTGCACGCGGCACGACCGCCATGGCGTCGGGGTGCATGAGGTCGTACATCGTGTTGAAGTTGCGATCGGCGGCCAACTGCAGAATGCGCTGCGCCGCGGCTCCCGCGTTGGCGCGATCGCGGTTGACGTCGTGTTCGGGAGTCTGGGCGGCCGCGTGCAGCGAGATGCCGGGCGCGAGCATCGTCAGGGCGATGACGAATACCGACAGGACGTAGCGCACGGGATATCCTTTCGCGATGCCGGTCACCAGCCGGGAGCGCCGCGGAAGCCGTGTCGGTTCCTGGCGCGCATCTTGCGGTGCGACTGCACCGAGACGCTGGCTATGATAGCGGCCGAACACAACCCGGATGTGGATCGCGTGTTGACGGTCGGGCTGGCGACAATCCGTTGTGGAGGGCGCGTCGTGACCGAGAACAAGTTGAAGGGCCTATTTGGGGGAGGCGAGGCCGGCGACACCAGCGCCGACGAGGGACGAGACCGTCACCACGGCGGCAGGCGCCGGCGCCAGATGTCGGCCGACGACACCGCCCGCGCGCAGGACTTCATCCAGCGCTACCGGCATGGCCGCCCGGACGAAGGATTCTCCTCCGACGAGGCGATCAACTACCTGCAGCAGTTGCGTGGCGAGGCGCCGCCCGAGGTGCTGCAGCGCGCGGCCGTCAACACGGTCAACAATCTCCCCGAGGACCAGCGCAAGGCCTTCGCCGAGATGCTGCAGCGGCGGCAGCAGGGCCAGGGGATGGTCACCATCGAGCGGAGCGGCCAGGCGCATGCCGCCGAAGGGCGCACCGCGCCGCAGGGTGGCGGCGACATCCTGGGGAGCCTCTTCGGCGGCCTCCTCGGCGGCATGGCCGCGCCCGAGCCGCAGCCGATGCCGAGAACGCAGCCGGCGCCGTCTGGCGGCGGCATCGACGACATGCTCGGGGGGCTGCTCGGCGGCCTGCTCGGCAGCGGCGCGCAGACGATGCCGCAGGGCCGGAACGTCCCCGCGAACGACCCATTCGGCGACATCCTCGGCGGCGTCCTGGGCGGAGGGCAGCCGGAGCCGCACCATCAACGGCAGGAGCAGCAGCAAGACGGCGGCATCGGTGATATCCTCGGCAGTCCGCTGGGGAAGGCGGTTCTCGGCGGGATCGCGGCCTACGCGATGCAGGAGATGATGGACCGCAACCGGCGAGGATAGTCTTCAGCAGTATGCCCAAGTACGACTACGCGTGCCCCGCGTGCGAGGCGCGCCACGAGCGGGAGCGGCCGATAGCGGAGGCGGCTGCTCCCTCGTCATGTCCCGTCTGCGGCGCGGAGACGACGCGCGTCTTCACCATGCCGAGGCTCCTCTTCAAGGCCGACCCGCGCGACGTCCGCCCCGTCTGGCACAACCACGACGGCTACTCGCACGCCCACGCCCC
>JADYYO010000266.1 GCA_020853615.1 Thermomicrobiales bacterium | reverse complement strand
GCTGCTCCTGCGGCTCTTCGAGCTCTACCTGCACGACTTCAGCGGCATGGAGCATGCGGACGTGGATGAGGAGGGGCTCTACCAGCCGCCGGCGCGGCCCTTCGTCACGACGCACTGGACCGAGGCGAGGCAGCACGCCTTCCTGCTACGGGTGACGGGCAAGCCGGCGGGATTCGCCCTCTTCCGGGAGTCGAGCCCGATCCAGGGAAGCGCCGGGCGACGGTATCTGAGCGACTTCTTCGTGATGCGCGCCTATCGCCGGCAGGGGTATGGCGCGGCGATGGCGAAGGCGCTCTTCCGCCGCTTTCCCGGCTCCTGGCAGGTGCTGGAGGTGCGCCTGAACCCGGGGGCGCAGGCCCTCTCGCGCCGCGTCATCGGCGAGGCGACCGGCGGCCAGTTCAGCGAGCGCTGGCTGAACGAGCGGGAGATCGTGCAGGAATTCGAGATCGGAGCGAGCTGGCCATGACAGATGCGGAGATGCGCGACCTCGCGGGGAAAGTCGTCGTGATCACCGGCGCCGGCAGTGGCGTGGGGCGGGCCGTGGCGGTCGCCCTCGCGAAGCACGGCGCAATTCCGGCACTCGTCGGTCGCTCTCGGGAGCCGCTCGAGGAGACCGCCAATCTGGTGGGCATGGCCGGCGGACGGCCGCTCATCCTTCCCGCCGACGTGACGGACGAGGCGGCGGTCACGGGGGCGTTCGACCGGGCGGCGGAGGAGTTGGGCCGCATCGACGCGGCGATCCTCTCCGCCGGCATCGGGCTCTTCGGCCCGGTCGCGTCGTATGCCCTCGCTGACTGGCAAGCGACGCTGGCAACGAATCTCACCGGGCCCTTCCTCTGCGCGAAGGCCGCCATCCCGCACCTGCGGCAGCGGGGCGGCGCGATCATCGCGGTCTCCTCCGGGGCCGGCAAGCAGGGCTATCCGCAACTCGCCGCCTACAGCGCGTCGAAGTTCGGGCTGATGGGGCTGATGCAGGGGCTCGCCGGCGAGGTCGCCGACGACGGCATCAAGGTGAGCACGGTCGTTCCCGGCTCGATCATGACCCCCTTCGGCGGCCGCTCGGTCGCCGATAAGCGCGCCGGGGCCGAGCGGGACCCGGGCAAGAAGTACCTCGAGCCGGAGGACGTGGCGGAGGCGATCCTCTTCCTGCTGCGCCAGCCGCGCCACGCCTGGACGCAGGAGCTCAACCTCTGGCCGTTCTGAAGCGGCGCCAACGCCGTGTCATGCTGAGGAACGAAGCATCTCGGCTCAGGGGAGGAGTGCCCCCGGGGAGCCGGGATCTGTCGCTTCGCTCAGGATGACACCCTCCCAAGGCGGCGCGCGCTCATGGTGACACCCGCTCAGGATGCCCCGCGCTTTGCGCGTCCGGGCTCCGCGATCACCGGTTCGGGCGATTCGATGGCGGCCCATTCACGACTCTGCACGACCGGGAGTTGCAGCGCCCGCTCGCGGTCGAGGTCGAGCGTGCCGATGTGGAGCGAGATCGGCGCCTGCACCCACTTGAAAATCGAGCCGAGGAAGAGGCGTGTGAACTTCTCGACCCACTGCCGAATCTGCTCGCGGCTGGCGTCAGGGAACATGACGACCAGCGCTTCGATCACCTCTTCCGGCAGCAGCTTCTCGGCCGCGAAGAGGTGGAAGCAAGCGTCGAGCACCGGGAAGGGCATCAACTCCTCCTCGCCCCGCTGGTTCGGGGCCAGCTCCGGTCCCGGCGGCTTGGCCAGGACGAGCCGGATCCCCTCGTAGCCGGTCTTCTCCGCCAGATAGTCGAGCAGCGCCATTACGATGGTCTTCGGCACGTTGGCGAGGACCCCGAGCGCCCCTTCCAAATCGCCGCCGATGGTGGTGTAGCCGACCGACTTCTCACTCATGTTGCCCGTCTGCAGGAAGAGCCCGCCAGAGGAGTTCGACCAGTTCCACATCCGCTCGGCGCGGATGCGCGCCTGGATGTTCTGCTTTGTCAGTTCCGTGACCATCTCGCCCGGCGCCAGCATCGCCTCCGTCGCCGCCAGCTCGCGCGCAAACGCCTCCTCGATCGGCACGACCGTGAGAGGTACGCCCAGCTCGCGGCAGATCGTCTCGGCGGCCCGCTGCGTCTCCTCGGAAGAGAAGCGGGAGGGCATCGTGAAGGCCTGCAGCAGCGAACCGGGGTCGTCAGGGCGCACTTTGCTCGCGTAGCGGTAGGCGATGAGGAGGGTCAGCAGCGAATCGCGCCCGCCGGAGAGGGAGACGCCGATCTTGCGGAAGACGCGACTCTTCTCGAAATAGTCGCCGACCCCCAGCGCGAGGGCGTCGAGAATCTCCTCGAAAAAGAGCTCGCGCGACGAGGGCCGCGGGGGCGACTCGGGCAGGAAGAAGGAGCCGTTCGCCGGCACGGGGTAGGTCAGGGCCACGCGCCCCTCGGCGGTGCTGAACTCGGTCGCCGGCACGTCGATCGTCGCGACCAACGGGTGCGCGGCCAGAAACGCCTCGGCATCGTCGCGCCAGGTTGTCGTCTCGGCGCGCAGCCGCGTGGTGCGGTCGAGATCGACCGTCACCGCCGCGAAGCCGGGGGTCCAGCGCGGCGCATCCAAAACCCACTTGCCATTCTGGTTCACGTAGCCGCCGCCATCGAAGATGATTCCGTCGTTGGCGCCAAGGAGGTTGGCGTAGGCGATGCAGCACTGGTAATCGGCGGCGCGGGTGGCGATCAACTCGCGGCGGGTCTGCAGCACGCCGAGCCGGAAGGGCGAGGCCGAGGCATTGCAGATCAACTCGGCGCCGGAGTAGGCGCGGCGGCCGGTCGGCCCCTCGGGGCTCCAGAGATCCTCGCAGACCTCCGGTCCGATCGTGCCGAAATCGAAGCGGATTACCAGATCGCCGAAGGGGATGCCATTGACCTGGGAGACCTCCCAGGGGACCCCGTGGGAGAGGGTCCTCCCTTCATAGAAAATGTTGTAGGTCGGCAGCTTCTCCTTGGGCGTCAGCGCGCGGATGGCGCCCCCGGCCACGGTCGCGGCGCAGTTGTAGCGCAGCCCCATGTGGAGCACGGAGACGCCGATGACGAAGGCGGTCGGCAGATCGGCCGTCTCGCGCGCGAAGCGTTCGAGCTGCGGCCACTGCCGCTCGACGAACCCCTGCCACTGGATCAGATCCTCGACCGGGTAGCCGCCGATCGCCTGCTCGGGGAGGATGCCGACGGTGACGTTGTCGGCACTCATCTCCCGCGCCATCGCGATGGCGCGGTCGGTGTTCTCGCAAAACGCGCCGACCGTGGTGTCGATGCAGCCCAACCCGATGCGCACCAGCCGCATGCCGAGGTCCCTCGTCCGCACTTCGGCGCGCCCTCTGCAGCGCGCCCGCCCGCGCAAGTGTAGGAGAATGGCCGCGCCGGGACGCCATTTCGGGTGACGGACGCGGCGCGGCCGGGATCACGGGGCCGGCGTGTGGTATCCTTCAGCCCCGGAAGAAAGCGGAGGAGGGCATGCAAAAGGGTCCGACTCCGAAGAAGCAGCAGGACGTGCGCGTCATCGGCGTCGCGACAGGGCTGGGATGCTCGATCGTCGCGGCGCTCGTGCTGTGTATCGGTGGTGGAGTTCTACTCGACCGCTATTTCGGCACCGAGCCGGTGCTGACGCTGATCGGCGTCGTGCTCGGGCTGATCGTGGCGGGCTACCAGCTCATGGAGCTGGCGAAGGTTGGGAACCCAACGGCGCGGCCCGGCCCGGTAAGCCGGCGGATCGCGCGCGTTTCCGCGCCGCGAGATCGCGAGCGCCCACGCGTCGAAGAGCGGCGGGTGGGAGATCGCGGAGACGAAGGACACGAGGAGTAGCGTCCAGGAATGGACATCCATATTTCGATTGCCCCGGAAACGCTCTTCATGGTGGGGCCGATCCACGTCACGAACTCGCTCCTGACCATGTTCATCGTGATGGCGCTGCTGCTCATAAGCGGCGCCGCCATCGCCCGCAACGCCAAACTCGTGCCGGGGCGGTGGCAGGGGATCTTCGAGGTCGTCGCCGCCTTTATCCTCGAACTCGTCGAGAGCACCGGCGGCAAGAGCTTCGGCCGCAAGATCTTCCCCCTGGTCGGCGCCATCTTCATCTTCATCGCGGTCGCCAACTACTCAGGTGTGCTGCCCGGCGTGGGGACGATCGGCTTCTATCACACCGAGCCCGCCGCAGAGCCAGCCCCGGCGATGACCGCGGGTGAGGCGGTTCCCACGACGACGATCGAGGGCGCGGGGGTGGTCGTCGATGCCGAGCATGCTGACGAGCCGCGCCAGGTGCTGGTGCCCCTCTTCCGCGCGCCGAACGCCGACCTGAACATGACGCTGGCGATGGCGCTGGTCACCTTCACGACGGTGCAGGTGCTGGGCGTCCGCGCCCATGGCGCTGGCGGCCGGCTGAAGCACATGGCCGATCCGGTCTTCCTCTTTCCGATCGAGATTATCTCGGAATTCGGCCGCATCATCTCGCTCTCGGCCCGTCTCTTCGGCAACGTCTTCGCGGGCGAGGTGCTGCTCGGCGTGATGTACACGCTGGTCAACGCGATCAAGATCGCGATCGTGCCCCTGCTGGTGCCCGTGGTCTTCATCTTTCTGGAGTTGCTCTTCGGCACGATTCAGGCGCTCGTCTTCGCCCTGCTGACCGCGGTCTACATCACGCTGGCAGCGGGGGATCATGGCCCCGAGCATGACGACGGCCATGCCACCGGCACAGGCGCGCACCACGAACCAGACACGGGCGTCGTTGCGCCTGCCCCGGCCGCGGCCGGCGATTGACCTACGGGTATTCACCACCGGCGTCACGCGGGTGACGCAGATCCGAACCATGGCGCGAGCAGATGGTCTGCCGCGTGCACAGCAGGCAGCCGTGACGAGCACGGGTGTCAAGGGAGGAAGCGGGAATGGACGTTGGGGCTGCAAAGGCGATTGGCGCCGCGCTGGCGATCGGGCTTGGCGCGTTCGGCCCGGGCATCGGCATCGGCTTCATCGGCCGCAGCGCGATGGAAGCGATCGGGCGCAACCCCGAGGCGGCCGGCGAGATCCGCACGGTCATGATCCTCGCCGCGGCGCTCGCCGAGGCCGTCGCCATTTACGCCTTCGTCATCGCCATCATCATCGCCTTCGTCGTCTAAGTCAGACGCGATGATAGGTGATGGGTGATAGGTGTTGGGGTGTTGCCGATGACGATCACCCCGACACCCATCACCCATCACCCGCGTTATCCTCGCCCGGAGATTCGCATGGAAGCACTCGGCATCAACGCCTGGGGCCTGATCGTCCAGATCGTCGCCTTCATCGTCTTCGTCTACCTCTTCTGGAGATACGCGCTCGGACCGATCACCAACATGCTCGACGAGCGCTCGAACCGGATTGCCGAGAGCATGGCCGCGGCCGACCGGATGCGGCTGGAGATGGCCGCGGCGAGCGCCCGCAACGAGGAGATCCTCGCCGAGGCGCGGCAGCAGGCGCAGCAGATCATCACCCAGGCGCGCGAGGTCGGCGATTCGACCATCGCCCGCGCGCAGCAGGAAGCCAGCGAGCAGGCCGAGATGTACCTCGCGCGCGCGCAGGCGACCCTGCGCCAGGAGACCGAGCAGGCGCGGCTGCAGCTCCGGCAGGAGCTGGCCGACCTGGCCGTTATGGCGGCCGGGCGCATCGTCAAGAAGGAGCTCGATCCCGCCGCGCAGGCCCGCCTGATCGAGGAGGCGCTGGCCGAGGCCGGCGCGTCGAACAGCAGCCGTCCGTAGGACGGCGGTAGCGGAACAGAAGGGGTCACCGTGGCCAGCAGCGCCGCTAAACGATACGCCCAGGCCCTGTTCAGCCTTGGCAAGGAACGCAACACGCTCGATGCGTGGCAGAGCGACCTCGCCCTGCTGGCCAGCCTGGCCCGGGACGCGTCGATCGCCACCTACCTCGACAACCCCAGCATCACCGCCGAGCAGAAGATGGCGGTGCTGAACTCGGCGCTCGACAACCGGGTCCAACCCGAAACGCGCAACCTGGCCCGGATCCTGATCGAGCGCGATCGGACCGACGCCATCCCGGAGATCCGCGATCTGTTCGACGCGCAGGTCCGCGCGGATCGCGGCATCATCATCGCCAACATCACGACCGCCGAACCGCTGACCGACGCCGAGCAGGACGTGATCCGCGACCGGCTGGCGGAGATGACCGGCGCGAAAGTTCAGTTGGCCATGCACGTCGACCCCGACATCATCGGTGGCATCATTATCAGGATTGGCGATCAGGTCATTGACGGCAGCGTCCGCAACAAATTGGAGAAAATGCGCACGCGACTCGTGGCTGGCCGCGCCTAGCCCACCTCCATCGCGGCGAGATACACGACAAGAGGAGTACGGATGATGGCTGTACGGCCCACGGAAATCAGCGACATTCTTCGCGCAGAGATCGCCGGCTTCGATGAGACCACGTCGTTGACCAATGTGGGAACCGTCGTCAGCGTCGGCGACGGCATCGCCAATGTCTACGGTCTCAGCAACGTGATGGCCTCGGAGTTGGTCGAATTCCCGCGCACCGGCACCACCGGCCTCGCCTTCAACCTGGCCGAGGACTCGGTCGGCGTACTGGTGCTGGGCGATTACCAGCCGATCGAAGAGGGGGACGAGGTCCGCGCCACCGGACAGGTCGCCTCGGTCCCGGTCGGCGATGCCCTGATCGGGCGCGTGGTCAATGCGCTCGGCGAGCCGATCGACGGCAAGGGTCCGATCGTGACCGACAAGCGCCGCCCGATCGAGATCATCGCCCCCGGCGTCATTCAGCGGGCGAACGTCGACCAGCCGCTGCAGACCGGCATCAAGGCGATCGACGCCATGATCCCGATCGGCCGCGGTCAGCGCGAGCTGATCATCGGCGACCGACAGACCGGCAAGACCGCCGTCGCCCTCGACACGATCATCAACCAGCGCGACAGCGACGTCATCCCCATCTACGTCGCCATCGGCCAGAAGCAGGCGCAGGTCGCGCAGGCGGTCCGCGTGCTCGAAGAGCACGGCGTTATGGACAAGACGATCGTCGTCGTCGCCTCGGCGGCCGACCCGGCCACCCAGCAGTACATCGCGCCCTTCGCCGGCACGGCCATGGGCGAGGAGTTCATGCACTCCGGCCGGCATGCGCTGATCGTCTACGATGACCTCTCCAAGCACGCGCAGGCGTACCGCGAGGTGTCGCTGCTGACCCGCCGCCCGCCGGGCCGCGAGGCGTACCCGGGCGATGTCTTCTACCTCCACTCGCGGCTGCTCGAGCGCTCGGCCCGGCTGAGCGACGAGCTGGGCGGCGGCACGCTCACCTCCCTGCCGATCATCGAGACGCAGGCGGGCGACGTCTCCGCGTACATCCCGACGAACGTCATCTCGATCACCGACGGGCAGATCTACCTCGACCCTGACCTCTTCTACGCCGGCATCCGACCGGCCATCAACGTCGGCATCTCCGTCTCGCGCGTCGGCGGCGCGGCGCAGGTCAAGGCGATGCGCCAGGTGGCGGGCCGCCTGCGGCTCGATCTCGCCCAGTTCCGGGACCTGGCGGCGTTCGCCCAGTTCGGGACCAGCGACCTCGACCCGGTCACGCGCAAGCAGATCGAGACCGGCACGCGCATGACCGAGATCCTCAAGCAGGGGCAGTATCAGCCGCTGCCGGTGGAGGAGGAGGTCGTCGACCTCTGGATGGCCGGGAACGGCTACCTCGACACCGTGCCGGTGCCCGAGGTGCGCGACTTCGAGCAGCAGTACCTTGACTACATGCGCACGGCCCACGCCGACCTGCTGAGCCAGATCGCGCAGGAGAAGGCGCTGAGCGACGAGATGATCGAGAAGCTGCGGGCGGCAACCGATGCGTTCAAGGCGGGCTCGCGCTGGGCGACGACGGGCGCCCGCAGCGCGGCCTAGCGGCGCGACGGTAAGGAGCAGCGACCGTGGCCAACGCACGAGAGATTCAACGACGCATCCGCAGCGTCGCCAGCATGGGGCAGATCACGCGCGCCATGGAGATGGTCGCGGCGGTGAAGATGCGCCGCGCGCAGCAGCGCGTGACCTCCAGCCGCCCCTACAGCGAGCAACTGCGCCAGATCATGGCCGACCTGGCGACGCAGCAGCTCGATCCTGACCAGCTCGCGCAGTTTCCGCTGCTGCAGAAGCGGCCGATCCAGAACATCGAGCTGATCGTCGTCTCGCCCGACCGGGGCCTGACCGGGGCGCTGAACACGAATATCCTGCGCCGGGCCACCCGCTTCATCCTCGAGGAGGCGGAGTCGCCGGTGCGAATCATCCCGATCGGGAAGAAGGCGCGCGACTACTTCGTCAAGACGAAGCAGAACGTGATCGCCGAGTTCGTTGGCATCGGCGACGATGTCACGCTCGACACGGTGCGCACGATCGCCGACATCGCCATCGACGACTTCGCCTCGGGCACGGTCGACGCGGTCTATGTCGTCTACTCCCGCTTCGTCAATACCCTGGTGCAGCGGCCCGAGGTGATGCAGATCCTCCCCGTCGAGCCGGCCGAAGCGCACGAGGGGTACGCCGACTACATCTTCGAGCCGACCCCGGAAGCAGTGCTGAACGAGCTGCTGCCCCGCTACGTCGAGGTCCAGCTCTATCAGGCGATCCTCGATGGCCTCGCCTCGGAGTTCTCGGCGCGAATGGTCGCGATGCGCAGCGCGTCGGACAACGCCAAGGAGATCGTGCACGATCTGACGCTCTCCCGAAACAAGGCTCGCCAGGCGCAGATTACCCAGGAAGTCTCCGAGATCGCGGCCGGCGCCAACGCGATGGCCGGCTAGCGACAGATACAGGTTGGAGTTGACATGAGCGATCCCAGAAGCAATCAGGCGCCGGCCGCTCCCGCGGCCGCCCCGGACACCGCCGCCAGCAACGGCCACAAGCGGGGCGCCACCGGCACCATTCTGTCGATCACCGGCCCGGTGGTCGATGTCCAGTTTCCGGCCGACCTGCTGCCGGAGATCTACAACGCGCTGCACGTAACCAAGGAAGACGGTACCGTCCTCGTGCTGGAGACGCAGTCGCACCTTGGCAATGACGCGGTGCGCGCCATCGCCATGAGCTCGACCGACGGTCTGCGCCGCGGCGCGGCAGTCCAGGACATGGGCGGCCCCATCACCGTGCCGGTCGGCCCGGAGACGCTCGGCCGCATCCTCAACGTCGTCGGCGAGCCGATTGACGAGGCTGGCCCGGTCAACGCGGCGGTCGAGTACCCGATCCACCGCCCCGCGCCGAGCTTTGAGGACCAGTCGACCGCGGTCGAAGTCTTCGAGACGGGCATCAAGGTTATCGACCTGATCGCCCCCTTCACCAAGGGCGGCAAGACCGGCGTCTTCGGCGGCGCCGGCGTCGGCAAGACGGTCATCATCACTGAGCTGATCCGCAACATCGCCGCCGAGCACGGCGGATTCTCCGTCTTCGCCGGCGTGGGCGAGCGGACCCGCGAGGGGACCGCGCTCTGGGGCGAGATGCAGGAGTCGGGCGTCGCCGACAAGACGGTCCTCGTCTTCGGCCAGATGAACGAGCCTCCGGGCGCGCGCCTGCGCGTCGGCCTGACCGCGCTCACCCTGGCGGAGTATTTCCGCGATGAGGGGCGCGACGTCCTCGTCTTCATCGACAACATCTTCCGCTTCGTCCAGGCCGGCTCGGAAGTCTCGGCGCTCCTCGGCCGCATGCCGAGCGCCGTCGGCTACCAGCCGACGTTGGCGACCGAGATGGGCCAGCTTCAAGAGCGGATCACCTCGACCAAGAAGGGGTCGATCACCTCGGTGCAGGCCGTCTACGTCCCCGCCGACGACTACACCGACCCCGCGCCGGCCACGACCTTCGCCCACCTCGACGCGACGATCGCCCTCGAGCGCTCGATCGCGGCCCGGGCGATCTTCCCGGCGGTCGATCCGCTCGCCTCGACCTCACGCATCCTCGACCCGCTGGTCGTCGGCGAGGAGCACTACCAGGTCGCCCGCGAGGTGCAGCAGGTGCTGCAGCGCTACCGCGGCCTGCAGGACATCATCGCCATCCTCGGCGTCGAAGAGTTGAGCGACGAGGACAAGCTGATCGTCTCCCGCGCGCGCAAGCTCGAGCTCTTCATGTCGCAGCCCTTCTTCACCGCCGAGACGTTCACCGGCACGCCCGGCCAGTACGTCTCCCGGCAGGATAGCGTCCGCTCCTTCAAGGAGATCGTCGACGGCAAGGTCGACGATCTGCCGGAGCAGGCGTTCTACATGGTCGGCGACATCGACATGGTGCGCGCGCGTGCCGCGGAAATGGCGAAGCAGTCGGCCGCGGCGGCCTGAGCGACGCCGGAAGGGTAAGGCGCCATCATGGCCGGAAAACTGAACGTGCAGATCGTCACGGGCGAGCGCGTCGTCTTCGAGGAGAACGACGTCGATATGGTCGTGGCGCCGGGCGGGGCGGGGATGCTCGGCATCCTGCCCGAGCACGCGCCGCTGATCACGACCCTCTCGCTCGGCGAACTACGGATCAAGAAGGGCAGCGTCGAGCAGTCGATCCTCGTCTACGGCGGCTTCATGGAGGTCGCGGAGGACAAGGTGCTCGTTCTCGCCGACAGCGCCGAGCGCGCGGAAGAGCTCGACATCGAGCGCGCCGAGGCGGCGCGGCGGCGGGCCGAGGCCTCGATCGCGAGCCGCGAATCGACGATGGAGCTGCAGGAGGCGCAGGCAGCACTCCGCCGCGCGAACTTGCGCCTGCGCGTCGGCCAGAAGCGCGGCTCACGACGCGGCGGGCCCTCTGGCAGCGGTCCGACACCTGCCGCGCCGGGCTGATCGCGGAAGAGAGAACCGCCCCGGCGAACTGCCGGGGCGGTTCTCGTTGCCCGCCGGAGCGCCAGCCGCCTGTGCCCCGTTCCCCTACGGCGCGGGCGTAGCGGTCGAGGGCGGGATCGGGAACATCACCACCTGCAGCACGTTGCCAGTCTGCTGCCCCTCCCCGACAAACCTGGCGAAGCCGCGAAAGCTCGCTGCCTCCTGGTCCGAGGTCGGCGCCAGGTCGACGTAGAGCGGCGGGTTGATCTGCGTCTCGGTATCCTCGACCGCCGGGTTCGGCGGCAGGTCGCCGCAGGCGAGGCGATGCGTCTCCGACCCGGAGCCGGTCTCCACGGTCATCGCCCGCTGCTGATCTTTGGTTGTCACGAGGTTGGGATCGATCTGGTGCTGGAGCATCCACACCTCCGGCACGTGGGCGAGGTCGATCGTCGAATTCGGCACGACCAGGGAACTCTCGATTACCCCCCCGGTCTCCCCCGCCCGTGGCGTCGCGTCATTCACGACCGTCTTCTTGTCGAGCTTCCCCAGCGTCTCCAGCGACGTCCCCAGCTTGTCGCATGTTCCCTGGTAGACGACGACTGTCGCCCCGTCGAGGCTCGCGGGGACTGGCGCGGGCGTCCCGGATTGCGCCACCGCCGGGCCGATGCCAAAGCCGAGGACGCATACGCTGGCAACCATCACGGCGGCGAGACGCCGCGCACTGCGAAACGACATGGACCATCTCCCCTGCTCGAGGCGCCGCGCGTCGGCGAACGTGTCGCCCGCTGGCCCCGCGCGTTGACGCCAGACATACCGGACCTCCGCCGTAGGTGAGTCCGGCGCGGTTGATACGCGCCGATCTGCACAGCCCATGCCACCGCCTCGCCCTTCAGCCGGAGCCGCCCGCCGATTTCGGGGTATCCTCTTGCTGACAAACGCACGTGCCGGCGAACGGCCGGTACCCCGGGGGAGGGAGAGTTGGCGACTTCGACTCACGCGCCGAATGGCGTCATCATCCATGAGCCGGCACGCTCCGAGCGGGTGCTGCGCATCCGGGGTGGCAAACCACTGCAGGGCGCCGTTACTATCGGCGGGGCCAAGAATGCCGCCCTGCCCGCCCTTGCGGCGACGCTGCTGACGGGCGACGAGTGCATCCTCACCAATGTCCCCGATCTGGCCGACATCGAGACGATGCTGACGCTGCTGCGGAGTCTCGGGGCCGAGGCGGAGCACGACCGGGAGCGGAAGCGGATCCGCATCCGCGCCGCTGCCATCACTAGCACCGGCGCGCCCGCCGACCTGGTCGCCCGCATGCGCGCCTCGTTCCTGGTGGCCGGCCCACTGCTGGCGCGCTGCGGCGAGGTCTCGGCCTCGGCTCCGGGCGGCTGCCAACTCGGCGCCCGGCCGGTCGATGTCGATGTGCGCGGCTTCCGCCAGATGGGCGCGGAAGTGGACTTCTCGGATGAGGGCCGCGAGATCCACGCCCGCGCCAGCAATCTGCGCGGCACGCCGATCTACATGGACTACCCGAGCCACACCGGGACCGAGAACCTGCTGATGGCGGCCACGCTCGCCAGCGGCCGCACCACCATCGTCCATGCCGCCTGCGAGCCGGAGATCGTCCACCTCGGCAACATGCTGATCCGCATGGGCGCCCGCATACAGGGTCTCGGCTCGCCGACGATCGTCGTCGACGGCGTCGACCGGTTGCACGGCGTCTCGGAGCGGATCCTCCCCGACCGGCTGGAGGCGGGAACCTTCGCCATCGGCGCGGTGGCGAGCGGCGGCGAGGTGATGCTGGAGGATGTGCGCGAGGAGGACATGCTCCCGCTGACCGCCAAGCTGCGCGAGGCGGGGGCCGAAGTCTGGAGCGACGCCAACCGGATGCTGATCCGCCCCGGCGACCGCCTGAGCGCCGTCGAGATCCAGACCCTCCCCTTCCCCGGCTTCCCGACCGACCTGCAGGCCGCCTTCGCCGTCCTCATGACGCAGGCGCATGGGCTCTCGAAGATTCACGAGCGGGTCTTCGACGATCGCCTCCGCTACACCGATCAACTCCGCGCCATGGGCGCGACGATCGAGGTTCCCCGCTTCGTCTCGATGAACGAGCGAGGCGCCCCGATCCCGGGCGCGGTCCACTACGGCACGCGCGCGGAGATCCTCGGCCCGACGCCCCTGCAGGGGAACACGGTGCGATGCCTCGATATCCGCGCCGGCGCCGGAGTCGTTCTCGCCGGGCTGGTCGCCTCGGGCGAGACGGTCGTTTCGGCGCTGCACCACCTCGACCGGGGCTACGAGGGGTTCGTCGACAAGCTGCGCGCCCTCGGCGCCGACATCGCAGAGTCGACCATGCCGGTCGCGGAGTTGGCCGCCAGCGCATGACCGCGCCCGTGACCTTAACGCGCGGCGCGCGAAACGGCGTCGAGCGCCTCTCGCGCGACGAGGCGCAGGCGCTGGCGACGATCGCCTCGCGCCTCGACCGCCGGCCCCGCCCGAGCCGGGACTCGGCGACGCAGAAGACGCGGCTGATCGAGACGATCCGTGCGCTCGGCTGCGTGCAACTCGACACCATCAGCGTCGTCTCGCGCTCGCACGAGACGGTCCTCTGGAGCCGCATCGGCGCCTACGACCCCGATCTGCTCCGCGCGCTGTACCACCCCGACGCGCTGCTCACCGAGTACTGGGCGCACGCGGCGGCCATCATCCCGATCGAGACCTTCCCCCACTATCGGCTCACGATGGAGCGCTACCGTGAGAAGTACGAAGGCCCCGACTCGTGGGCGGCGCGCAATACCGAGGTTATCGCCCGGGTGCACGCCGCGATTCGGGAGCAGGGCGCCATGGCCTCTCGCCACTTCGAGCGCCCGGAGGGTCCGCGCCCCGAAGCCTGGACCTGGTACGGCGGCAAGCCGGCCCGGCAGGCGCTCGATCACCTCTGGTCGCGCGGCGACATCATGGTGACGCGGCGCGAGAGCGGCTTTCAGCGCGTCTACGACCTCACCGAGCGCGTCGTGCCGCCCGAGCTCCTCAAGCAGCGCCCGGCCGCCGCCGAGCGGGCCCGCTACTTCACCGCCACGGCACTGCGCGCCCTCGGCGTTGCCACGCCGCGCTGGGTCGCCGACTACTTCCGCACCTGGGCGCAACACCACAACACGCCGCGCGCTAGCAGAAACGAGCTGAGCGCGCTGGCGGACGAGGGGCTGGCCATCCCGATCGAGGTCGAGGGGATCGCCGAGCCGACCTGGCTCGACGCGGCACTCCTGCCCCGGCTGGCCGATCTTCGCGCCGGGCGTGGGAAGCCGACGCTGACGACTCTCCTGTCGCCCTTCGACAACCTGGTCTGGCACCGGGGCCGCGACGAAGCGCTCTTCGACTTCCACTACCGGATCGAGGTCTACACCCCGGCACCGAAGCGGGTCTACGGCTACTACTCGATGCCGATCCTGCACCGCGGGAAGCTCGTCGGCCGCCTCGACCCGGCCGTCGACCGCCGCAACCGGCTCCTCACCGTGCGCAACCTCCACCTCGAGCCGGGCGTGCGCCCACGCGAATCGCTGGCGGGCGCGATCGCCGGCGCCCTCTGGGACTTCGCCGGCTTCCTCGGGGCGGACGAGGTGCTCATCCTCAAGGGCGAGCCGGCAGGGTTCGCGGAACTCGTGTCGAGCGCGCTCGGGCAGGGGACGGGCTGACCCGATGCAGTGGACGCGCGGCGCATTCGAACTGGACGACGATCGGGCGCGGATCGACATGCCGCGCGTCGTCGCGTGGCTGGCAGAGTCGTACTGGGCGTGCACGCAGCCGGAGCCGGCCATCCGCCGCTCGTGGGACGCCGCCGGCGTCGTCCTCGGCCTCTACGATGGCGGAACGATGATCGGCTGCTGCCGCGCCGTCACCGACTTCACCCGCATCGCCTACCT
>JADYYO010000265.1 GCA_020853615.1 Thermomicrobiales bacterium | reverse complement strand
TCGCCGCCGGTGTCGATCGCGGGCCGCTCCACGGCATCCCCTACGGGGCGAAGGACCTGCTGGCCGCGCGCGGCTATCCCACGACCTGGGGCGCCGCGCCCTTCCGGCAGCAGCGCTTCGCGTGGGACGCCACGGTCATCGCGCGCATGGCAGAGGCAGGGGCGGTCCTGGTCGCGAAACTGGCCATGGTCGAGCTGGCCGGCGGGTTCGGGTATCAGCAGCCGAATGCCGCCTTCACCGGCCCCGGACGCAATGCCTGGGATCCGGAGCGATGGGCCGGAGGATCGTCGAGCGGTTCCGGGGCGGCGGTCGCGGCCGGGTGCGTCCCGCTGGCGATCGGGTCGGAGACGTGGGGGTCGATCACGCTCCCCGCCGCCTACAACGGCATCACGGGCTTCCGCCCGACCCACGGGCTCGTCAGCCGGCACGGCGCCATGGCCCTCTCGTGGACGATGGACAAGATCGGCCCGATGGCGCGGTCGGCCGAGGATTGCCAGATCGCGCTCGCGGCCATCGCCGGTCCCGATGCCGACGACGAGGCAAGCCTGCCGCGGCCGCCGTTTCGCCCCGATCCGCGCCGCCGCGGATTTCGCTTCGCGACCCTCGCGAATGCCGAGGATGGCGTCGTGCCCGAGATCGTCTCGCGCTACCGGGAGGCGCTGCAGCTCTTCGGGGAGCTCGGTTCGATCAAGGAAGTCACGCTCCCCGAGCTGCCGTTCGATGCGGCAGCGGAGGTCGTGCTGGTCGCCGAGGCGGCGTCCGCGTTCGAAGAACTCATCGCCTCGGGGAGCGCCGAGGCATTGACGGCCCCCGAGGACCGCGCCGGCCTGATCGAGGCCCTCGGCCTGCCGGCGGTCGACTACCTGCGCGCGCTGCGAATACGCCGGAAAGGGATGCGCGCCATGCAGGCGTTGCTGGCCGGCGTCGATGCACTGATCACGCCGGCCGCCCCGCGCGGAGCCCCGCCGATTGGGGAGCCGTTTCGGGAGGAACTGAATGATCCTGGCGCACGTACCATCGGTGGAGCGGCGAATCTCTGCGGCCTCCCCGGCCTGACCCTGCCGGTCGGCCCAGGAGAGGCTACGCTTCCCGCGGCAGTGACTCTGACCGGCCGCATGGATGGCGATGCCCTGCTTCTGGCAGCGGGCATCGCCTTTCAGCAGCGGACCGCGTGGCATCGCCACCGCCCGCCCATCGTCGATCGCGCGTCGTAACCAGAGCAACTCTGGCGGAAGAAGGACAGTACCGTGAACCCTGCCCAGCATGAAGCTCCCGCAAGTTCCGGAGCCGGGGATAGCGCGCCGCCACCGCCGCGCGGACCCAAACGGGGGCTGCGCGCCGCCGCCATGGCTGCGGTCGTGGGAGGCGCGTTCACCCTTGGCGTCGCCGTCGGTGGCCATGGCGGCGGTCTCGTCTTCGCCGATTCCTCGCTGACGAGTCGCCCCGAGTTCGCCACGCTCGAGCAGACGTGGGATCTCATTCACTCGCAGTGGGCCGATCCCGCCGACCTCGACGATTCCGCGCTGATCTACGGCGCGGCGGCGGGGATGGTCAATGCCATCGGCGACGAGGGGCACAGCACCTTTCTCGATCCGGAGCAGACGGTCGAGTTCGAGGAGTCGACCCAGAAGGACTATGTCGGCATCGGCGTCGAGGTCGATTCGCGCTGCGGCGTTCCCGTCGTTGCCGCGACGACCAAGGATTCACCTGCCCGCACGGCCGGGCTGCAGCCGGGCGACGTTATCGCGGAGATCAACGGCGAATCGACCCACCGCATGACCGGCGACAAGCTGCGCGATCTCGTGCTCGGCAAGGCGGGCGATCCCCTGACGCTGACGATCGAGCGGCCCGGCACGGCCGAGCCGCTGAAGTTCACGCTGGTGCGAGAGCCGATCGAGCGGCAGCCAGTGACGTGGCGATGGCTTCCGGACAAGACGGTGCAATTGCGCGTGACCGGGTTCGAGCCCGGGGTCAACCAGAAGGTGCGCGACGCCCTGACGGCGATTCGGGCGCAGGGCGCGCAGCGGCTGATCCTCGACCTGCGCGGGAACCCGGGCGGGCTCGTGCCGGAAGTCATCGGCGTCGCCTCGCAGTTTCTCGACGAGGGGACGACGATCTTCCTCGAGCAGGGGCGCGAGGGCGATCCCAGGCCCGTGAAGACGATCGGCCGCACGGGGAAGTGGCTCGACCTGGCACTCGTTGTGCTAGTCGACGGGCAGTCAGCGTCCGGCGCGGAGGTGTTGGCCGCCGCACTCCATGACAATCATCGCGCTGAGCTCGTCGGGGAAACGACCTTCGGGACGGGGACCGTGCTGACCACCTTCCCGCAGGATGACGGATCGAGTGTCGTGCTGGGGACGGCGTTCTGGCTGACGCCCGACGGCACGCGCGTCTGGCAGAAGGGGGTCGAGCCGGACGATCTCGTCTCGCTGCCGCCGGACGCTTTCCCGTCGCGGCCGGAGGACGATCCGGAGTTGACCAGCGAGGAGTTGGAGAAATCGCCGGATGGCCAGTTGCGGGCGGCGTTCGACGCGCTGGAGGGGACCGCGGTCGCCCATCAGGAAGGGTAGCGGGGTGAGCGCCGGGGGCGGGCATGGTACTGTTCCCCGGCCCGGTCTGCCCCGGCGCTCCCAGGCTGTCGGGGAAACCTGCCCGCGGAGGTGCCCGAGCTAATGCTCTCGACGGAAAGCTTCCCCCGCCCGGTTGCGCGCGTCGCGTCGATGACGCGGCGGTTCCAGAAGTTTCTTCTGGTCGGCGGCATCGGGCTTGGCGTCAATCAGGGCATCCTCTTCGTCCTGGTCGGGCTCGCGGGGATGGCCGTCATCGCCGCGTCGCCGGTGGCCATCTTCCTCTCGATGGTGGTCACGTTCATCCTGAACGAGCGCTGGACCTGGCGTGATCGCGGGCAGGGGAGCATCGCGCAGCGGGCCATGCTCTACGGTTCGATCAATTCGATCGGGTTGCTCATCAACTGGTTCACCCTCGTCTCGCTCGAGCGGATGGGCCTCAACTATCTCGTCGCCAACCTTATCGGAGCCGGTATTGCCGCCATCTGGAACTTTTCGCTGAATCACGCACTCACGTGGCGTCAGTGAGACGACTCGTCAGGAGGGTTGCGGGGAGGTCGCGATGCTTCGTCTACACTCCGGGGCCAGCAGGCAACGCCGGTAGCGGAACGGCTCCCGGCTCGTGGGCGCCGTTGCCCGTGTGGCCGGCTCGATTGCTGACGTATGAGGGTTCGTTTAGACCATGGATGCACCACGCAATGGCCGCTCGAGCGCACAGGATGTCGCGGCGGTGAACGGGGCCGCGCCGCATGAGGCGGGTTCGACGATCATCATGGGGGCTGGCCCGGGCGGGCTCTGCTCGGCGTATGTCCTCTCCAAAGCCGGGGCGCCGACGACCGTTCTGGAGAAGGCTCCCTTTGTCGGCGGACTGGCGCGCACCATCCATCGCGAGACCGAGTACGGCGAGTTCCGCTTCGATATCGGCGGCCACCGCTGGTTCACGAAGAACGACGAGCTGAACGCGCTCTTCCGCGAGGTCGTCGCCGAGGAGCTCCTCTGGGTCAACCGCATCAGCCGCATCTACTTCGACGGCAAGTACGTCGACTACCCGCTCAAGATCTCCAACGCGCTGAAGGCGGTTGGTCCCGTCGTGGCGGCCCAGGCGATGGCCGATTACGGCCGGACCCGCGTCCAGCAGCGGGTGCGGCCGACCCCGGTCGAGTCGATGGAGGACGCCTACATCGACCAGTTCGGCTCGACCCTCTACCGGCTCTTCTTTCAGCGCTACTCGGAGAAGGTCTGGGGCCTCCCCTGCGACCAGATGAGCGGCGACTGGGTGTCGCAGCGGTCGAAGGGGATGTCGCTCGTGACCGCCGTGAAGGACGCGGTCATCCCCTCCAAGGGGAAGGTCGTCAGCCTGATCGACGAGTTCATGTACCCGCGCGGCGGCTTCGGCCGCTTCTCGGAGCGGATGGCCGACGCCATCATCGCCACGGGCAACCAGATTCGCCTCAACACCGGCGTCGAGCGCGTCCACCGCGAGGGGAACCGCATCGTCGGGGTGACCGTCCGCACCGACGAGGGGATGCAGCGGCTCGAGGCCGATCACTACATCTCGTCGATTCCGCTGACGCTGCTCGCCAAGAGCATCGATCCCGCGCCCTCGGCCGACATTCTGGCGGCGGCGGACAGCCTCACCTTCCGCAACATCATCACGGTCAACTTGATGCTGAAGAAGCGGCAGGTGACGCCGGACACGTGGCTCTACGTCCACGACCGGAACATCCTCTTCGGCCGTTTCCACGAGCCGAAGAACTGGAGCCCGGCCATGGTGCCGGGCGACGAGTTCACCTCGCTCGTCGTCGAGTACTTCTGCTCGTTCGGGGACAACATCTGGTCGATGACCGAGGAGGAGCTGGTGGCGCAGACGGTCCGCCACCTCGTCGAGGATCTCGGCTTCATCACGCCCGACGAGGTGATCGGCGGCTTCACAATCCGCGCGCCGCGCGCCTACCCGGCCTATGTGATGGGGTACGACAAGCCGCTGGCGAAGATCAAGGCGTTCATCGACGAGTTCGAGAATCTGCAGATCATCGGCCGCTACGGCACGTTCCGCTACAACAACACGGACCACTCGATCGAAACGGGGCTGCTGGCGGCGAAGAACATCCTCGGCGAGCACCACGACCTCGACCGCGTGAACGCCGACGACGAGTACCACGAGATCAAGCGCGTCGCCGAGCCGGTGAGCGCCGGGCGCTCCTGACCCTCCGGCGATTCGGGGCAGACGGGCGCCATGGCCGACACCGCGCGTCTCACAGTAGACCCGCTGACGATCGCAGCCGTGGCGCCCGCGCGCGTCGCGGCTGCCCGATCGCGCTGGCCCGCCGCCACCCGCCTGATCGTCATCCTGCTCCTCTTCTACGTCGTCAAGCAGCTCTTCTCCGTGGCCGCGTACTATCCGTTCAGCGGCCACGACGAGCTGGCGCACTACAGCTACGTGCGCACGCTCGTCACCGAGCACCGGGTGCCGGTCCTCCCCGATCTCGAGCAGTGGCGAGGGTCGCTCGTGGGCGGGCAAGCGCCGCCGACCGACGAGATCCCGGCGGAGCTCTACCTCTTTTGCCACTTCACCCTCGATTGGTGGTGCCAGCCCGAGAACCCGCGCTGGCTCAACGATCCGCCGCGCATCGTGACGGTGCCGGGCTACGGCTACTATCCCTCCGGCTACCAGTACGTCGCCAACCATCCCCCCCTCTACTACGCGCTGATGGCGCCGGTCTACGTCGCCTCCTCTGGCCTGACGCCATTGGCACAGCAGTACCTGCTGCGCATCGCCGCCATCCCGTTCGGCCTCCTGACCGTCTTCGCCGCCTACCGCCTGACCCGGGCGCTCTTCCCCGGGGATGCGTTCCTCACCGTGACCGTGCCCGCGCTTGTCGCCCTGCAGCCGCAGATCTCGTACGAGGCGGCGATGGTCAACAACGACATCGTCGCCATCGCGCTTACCTCGGTCATCCTCTGGGCGCTCGTCGTCGGCATTCGCGATCGGTTCCCGCCGCGACTCTGCCTCGGCATCGGGGTCATGCTCGGGCTCGATCTCCTCGCGAAGGGGACGGCGGCCACGATCGCGCCGGTCATCGGCATCGCGGTGCTCCTCGCGGTCGGGTGGCGCGACTGGCGGGGCATCGTCGGGCGCGGGCTGGTTATCGGCCTCCCGGCGCTCCTCCTCGCCGCCCCCTGGTACCTCTTCCTCTACCGCACCTACGGCGATTTCAGCGGGCTCGCGCGCGTCTCGGAGCTGCAGTACTGGAATGCACCGATGGGCTCGTTCTTCGATCTGTTGACCGATCCCGCGTTCGTTGTCGGCCGCTTCCGGGAGACGTGGGGCGAGTTCGGCTGGCGGCTGATCCACCTCGACACCCTGCTCCTCTGGGCGATCGCCATCCCGACCATCGCCGCGCTGGTCGGCCTGATCCTCTACGGCGTTTCGCTCTGGAGGCCGGCGCCCTTCGTGCGCCCCGATCGCGTCACGCGGCCGGAAGGGTGGCAGGTGCAGGCGCTGGCCGTTCTCGTCCTCACCTGCATCATCGCCTACCTGGCCGTCATCCAGTTCGGGACGGAGTTCGCGCTGGCGCAGGCGCGCTATTTCTTCCCTGCCGTCAACGCCGCGGCGCTCCTGGCGATGCTGGGGTTGCGCACCCTCGTTCCGGTGCGGGCCCGGCCAGCGGCGCAGGGCGTGTTCGTCGGCGCGCTCATTCTGCTCAACGTCGTTATCATGAGCGCGTACGTCCTGCCCTTTACGACGACCTTCGATTTTCCGGTCGTGACCTGGACCTGGGGTGGCTAACGCGACGGCGCCGGGGGCGCACACAACCGAGTCCGTCAGCGTTCAGGCCGGCTCGCCACCAGGGCGGGCAATGCGCGAGCTGCCGCTCGGTTCGCCGCGGCTCGCCAGCCTCTGGGCCGTCATGGTGGTGGTCCTGGCCGCCTTTCTCGCATTCGGCGCGGTCCGCATCGGCGCCGGATTCCAGTTCGGCCGTCGCATGGCGATCCTGGAGATCTGGAGCGGGTTCGTCGCGTTTCTGGCGGGCAAAGGCTTCACGCCGGCGCTCATCACAGGGGTCACGCTGCTGCTCGTTGCGTCGCTCGTCCTGGCGGCGATCTATCTCTGGTTCGCATTCACACTGACAGATGCCGATCCCGAAATCCCGCCTGACGACACTGTCGGTTCGTGATCGCTGAATCGCGGATGGCCGGAGAGACACGCGGAGCTCGTGTCATCCCGAGCGAAGCGACGGATTTCGATCCCCAGGACTCCCGTTCCGCGCCGCGAGATGCTTCGCAAGCTCAGCATGACACGAAGGATGCGGGCCGCCGCGCGCGGTGGATCTGGTGGGCTATCTTCCTCGCGGTCGGCCTTTACGTGGCGGCGCGAATGGGTGCCTTCTCGCTGACCGCCGCCGTTGTGACCCCCTCCGGGCCGCTGCTCCTCCCCAACACGTTCGCCACCGTCGATCACCCGTTTCACGTCGCTCGCGCCGGGGTCCTCTGGCGCGAGGTGACCTCGGGCCATCTTCTGCGCTGGTTCTCACAGCATCAGGGAGGCTACCCGGTCGAGTTCTATCCGCTCGGCGAAGCGTGGCTCGAGGTTGTCATCCGCGCGCTCTCCCTCGGCACGCTTGCCGCCGAGGGCGCGCACACCCTCGCGGTCATCCTCCTCTTTCTGGCGCCGGGCGCGGCGTTCGCCGCGCTCGCCCGCGAGGATGGCTGGTCGCCCGGCGTCGCCCTGCTCGCCCTCGTCCTCCACGTCGGACTACCCGGCGGCTGGTATGGCGGCGGCTACACGGAACTGGTGCAGTGGGGGCTGGTCACGAATGTGGCCGGCGCGGTCGCCGCGTTCGCGGCGCTCCCGGCGCTCTTGCGGTTCATGCGGACGGGCAGCGCGTGGGGGGGCGTGCTCGCCAGCGCGCTCGCCGCCGCCGCCATCTACGCCAACCCCCGCTCGGCGCTCGGCCTGGGCGCGGTCGGGCTGGGGGCGGGGATCGCGCTCGCCTGGAAGGATCGGGCGCTGCCGAAGGGAGCCATTGTGGCGCGGCTCCTGCAGGTCGGGGCCGTGGCCGCGCTCCTCGCCGCGCCAGAGCTGCTCGCCCTCGCCCGCTTCGACGACCTCTACGCATTCGTCCACTACAGCGGCTACGAACGGCTCACCGACTATCTTGCCAGCTCAGCGAGCGCCGCGAGCATCCATGTTCTCGTGCTGGCCGCTGTTGGCATCGGTGTCGCACTCGCCGCGCGCGCGCGGTTGGCCGCGGCTGCGGCCGCCTGCGCGCTCGTGATCTATGTCGTCGTCACGGCGAGCGTGGCGTTTGTCCCGGCCATCGCCCATCTCGCGCCGCAACTCGAGCCGACGCGGCTGATGCCGCTGCAGCGGCTGCTCGCGATCTACCTGGCCGCGGTCGCCGCCGGCGCGGCGCTCTCTTGGGCGAAACGCCATGTCGCGCCGGCCCGGCCCTGGGCAACCGACATCTCGCTCGTGGCGGTTTCCGCCATCCTCCTCGTCGCGCTCACTCGGCCGCTGGATACGGCGCCCGATCCCGCCTCGCCCGAGGTCTCGGCAGCGGGGCTCTACGCGGTTGCCACGTCGGCGACGCCGCAGCAAGCCGACCTGCACGAGGCCGTTAACGTCGCCAACGAGCAGGCCGAGCCGGGGACGGCGATCCTCATCCTCGGGTCGGCCCTATCGTGGCATCAGCCGCTCTGGGCGCCCCTCTGGACGACGCGGCCCCTCTACTACGACAACTGGCTCTGGTACTGGCGGCCCGACCACGCCGGCACCCCCGGCTATCTCTTCGCGGCGGGCAACCACTACCCCGATCCGGAGCGGACGCTCGACCCGGACTACCTGGCGCGGCATGGCATTGGCGCGGTGGTGGTGACCGGTCCCGTGCAGCCCTTCGCTCGCGTCGCCTCGACACTGCGCCCGCTGCGGCAAGGCATCTACGACGTCTATCTCGTGCGCGACCCGGTAACGACCGTCACCTTTGGCGACCGCAACGCCGCCGCCTCGACCTACGACAACCACCGCGTCACCGCGCGAAGTCCTGAGCCGGGGACGCCGATCGTCGCGCGGGTCAATTGGCACCCGCGATGGCAGGCGATCGTCGATGGCCGGCAGGCCGCGCTCATTCGTCGCGAGGATGGCTACATGGAGATCGCCGGCGCGGCGGACGGGCGCGACCTGACCCTGGTCTACGCCGTGCAGCCGCTCGACTGGATCGGGCGCGCGCTCGCCCTGGCCGGGCTGCTCGCGCTCGCTGGGAGCATGGTGCGGCAGGCGCGCTCCCGAACCTGACGGCCACGCTGGTATTCTCTCGCTGGCGGGCAACGCGGCTCGCTGGCATGTGTAGCACCGGCGGGTCTGCTCTCGCGATCGCGGACCTGCCGCCCTCCGTGGAGTTCGATGAAACACGAGCGTATTGCGTCCCCTAATCTGCCCGGAGGCGACCTCGTCTCCGCCCTCTTCGACCGGGAGATCATGGGCCTCGCCGACCGGGGCGGGGCCAGCAATCTGGTTGGCGACCGTTGGGCCGACATCGCCGCCGCGCATGTCGCCGCCTGGGTCGGCAGCGAGCGGCCGCTGCACGCCAGCGACGGGCAGTCGCTGGCAATCACGCGGGTCGATCGCCTCGATGCGACGCCGGGGATCGCCGCCGCGGCGTCGCGGCGCGGCCTGCAGAACCCCGATCTCCTCCTGATCGGGAGGGCCGGCGACCGGCAGACGATCCAGGCCGCCGACGCCAAGTTCTCGGTGGAGACCGCTCGCGCCAAGCAGGTTAGCCCGCGGGTCGTGCTCGACCTCCTCGCGTTACGCGGCCAGGTGCCGGAGTTGCTGCCGGGGCTGAATGACGATCTGGAGGCGGTCCCCGGCATCTTCCTCTGCCCCGACTATCCGCTGACGCACCTCATGCTGAAGCGGCGGCACGGCATCGTGCGCACGACGGTGCGCGGCGACGAGGTGGTCTTCGTACCCGCGCCGCCCGACCACTTCTGGCACGGGGTCGAGGGCGCGTCGATCATGGCGCCGCTGGCGGAGGTCGACGACCTCCCCGTGCGCCCCGCGCAGAGTCTTCTCGCCGGCGTCTACTACTTCCGCCTCGCCCGCGCCGCGGTCGGGTTCTGGCTCGATGCGACGAAACCACTCCTCCTCTACAACGACACGGTCACGGTCGACGAGGCCGCCATCCGGGACGAGGCGGAGCGACGCTCGCGCGCGGCCGAGTCGGCGCTCGGGCTGATCCGCCAGTGGGATGCCGATGTGCAGACGATCCGGAACCAGCGCGCGGCGGTTGACCAGGTCGCGGCGCTGCCGATTCCGGGGCGCGAGATGCGGGCGCGGGTGCAGACGATCGCGGAGGCGAGCGGCGCGGAGCCGCCGTCGGCCAATCAGGTGCGCAAGCGCCTCGGCGCCTGGTATCGCGGCGAATTGCGCGCTCGGGTCGGCCCGATCGCGCCGCCGGTCGCCGATCTGTCGTCAGTGCTGCAGCAGGTCGCTGCCGCCGGCCGCGAGGTGGCTCCCCGCGTCGATGCCGAGTTGGAGCGAGTCGTGCAGGCGTTGATCGCGGAGGCGGACGCGCGTGATCGAGGGCCGATTGTGGACGAAGCACCTGCGGGCTGAATCAGCGCTCCCTCACAGGTGCCAGTGATGCAGGCACGCGGCCGGTAGGGGCGACGCCTGCGTCGCCCGCATTCCCTGCCAGGCGGTTCATTCCTGGCAACATCGTTGCCAGCAGGGGCATTCGTGGCAGCCCGGCCCGGGCGACACAGGTATCGCCCCTACATGCGCGCTGGCGGGGCGTGCCTGGTCCGTCTCGCCCACGAGGACGACGCGGCGTCCCTACGAGCACGGGAGGGGCGCACATGCGCCCCGTCAAATCTCCCGGATTGCCGGCAGCGTCAGGCCGAGCAGGATGGCGAGGATGGTCGAGATGATCGCGCCGCCGGCCACGGCCGCCGGAGCGCCGAGGCGGTCGGCGGCCATCCCCATCGGCAGCGAGCCGAGGGGCATCAACCCCCAGGTCAGCATGTAGGCGCCGGTCACCCGACCGCGCACGTCGTCGGTGACGCGGTGCTGCAGGATGGCGTTGTTCGCGCTCATCAGGATCGCGCTGAGGAGGCTGCCCAGGAAGACCATGATCAGGGTGATCCAGACGGTGCGCGACATCGCCGCGATCAGGACCGGGACGCCGTAGAGGATCGTCGCCCAGAGGAGCATCCGGCCCGTTCCCTCAGTCCGGCTCATCGTCGCGACGACCAGCGAGCCGACGACCGCCCCGCAGCCGGAGGCGGCCATCAGCACCCCCAGCCCTTCCGCGCCGATCTGCAGGACGTCCCGGGCAAAGACGTTGAGGAAGCTGATGTAGGGGAAGACGAAGAACATCGGGATCGAGACGAGCAGGAAGAGACCGCGCAAGTCGGGGCGCGAGGCGACCAGCCGCACCCCCTCGAAGGCGCCGCGGCTGCCGATCGCCAGGGGCGCTCGCGGCTCGAGCGCGATGCCCCAGACAAAGGCGAAGGAGAGGGCGAGCGCAGCCGCCTGCAGCAGGAAGGCCTGACCGACGCCCGCCACACCGATGACGACGCCGGCGATCGACGGGCCGACCACGCGCGTCATGTTCTGCCCCGCGCTCATCAGGCCGACGGCGTTCGTCAGGGCGCCGCGCGGGACGAGCGAGGGGACGAGTGATTGTTGCGTCGGGGAGAGGAGCGCCTGCAGCGATCCATTCAGGAGCGCCGCCACGGGGAGGTGCCACGGCTGGACGAGCCCGGCCATGATGTCGACCGCGACCAGCGAGGCGAGCAGACAGGCCAGCCCCTGGCAAATGAGCATCAGCTTCCGCCGGTCGAAGCGGTCGATGAGGATGCCGCCGAGCGGCGAGATGACGATGAAGGGGACGCCCGACGAGAACGCGACGATGCCGACAAACGCCGGAGAGTTCGTCATGACGACAGCGAGCCAGCCGAGCGCGATCTGCTGCATCCACTGCGCGGCCGAGGCGGCCAGCGCGCCGAGCCAGAGGCGGCGAAAGACCGGCCAGGCAGCAAGCGCCTCCCAGAAGCTCCTGCGGCCGCCGGCGGTCGCCTCGTCGGCGGGAGATGGGCGCGGCTCACGCCATGCGGCCGGGGTCGCGCGTTGTCGGATCGCCACGAGTTCGCTCCATGTCGCTGCCATTGGGCCGGTTCGCGGACGGCGCGGACTATAACATTCGCGGCGCCATCGGCCCGGGTGGTGGTTGCGATCGTCTATCCTTCCCGGTCGAGCGCGCTGGCCGAGGGAGCGGGCAACATCGTTCTGGCGCGAGTAGAAGGGATCTGGCGGGTCGTGAAGGGGCTGGTTCTCGCGGGCGGCAAGGGATCGCGCCTGCGGCCGCTGACCGCGACGGGGGCGAAGCAG
>JADYYO010000264.1 GCA_020853615.1 Thermomicrobiales bacterium | reverse complement strand
TCGATGACGGCCTTGAGCGCCTCGAGTTGCGCGCTGTTGAAGGCGTTGAGCGCCTCCGGCCGGTTCAGGGTGACGATCGCGATGCCGTCCCCGATCTCGACGTCGATCGCCATGCGGTGTCTCCCTTCCCCCTCGAATGGATGTTTACAGCGTCGTGCCCTACGCCGTGTCATGCTGAGGAACGAAGCATCTCGGCGCAGGGGAAGCGCGGTTGCCGGAGCCGGGATCCTTCGCCAGCTCAGGATGACACGTCTGCCGCGTCTCGTTGTAGTGCCCGCGATCGTCGGGCCCGGCACAGTGCGCGGATCAGGCCGCGCCCGGCACCTCCAGCACGATCGCGTCGCCGCCGCCGCCGCCGGAGCAGATCGCGGCGACGCCGATCCCGCCGCCGCGGCGTCGCAGCTCCTCGATCAGCGTCAGCACGATGCGCGCCCCGCTCGCCCCGATCGGGTGTCCCAGCGCGATCGCTCCGCCGTTGACATTGACGCGGTCCAGGTCGACGCCGAGGCGCCGCGCCGAGATGATCGGCACGCTGGCGAACGCCTCGTTGATCTCCCAGAGATCGACATCCGAGACCTGCAATCCCGCTTTCGCGAGCGCCTTCTCGGCGGCCATCGCCGGCGTGTAGGCGAGATAGGGCGCATTCCAGGCGGCCGCCGCGTGGGCGAGGATTCGCGCCTTCGGCGACAACCCCTGCGCGGAGGCCCAGTCGCGGCTGGTGACGATCACCGCGGCCGCCCCGTCGTTGACCCCGGGCGCGTTGCCGGCGGTGACAGAGCCGTCCGCCGCGAAGGCGGGTTTCAGCCTGGCGAGCGCCTCGTCGCTCGTGTCCCGGCGCGGCGCTTCGTCCCGGTCGACCGTGGCGGTGCCTCGCTTGTCGGCGATCTCGACCGGGACGATCTCGCGCGAGAGAAGCCCGGCATCCTCGGCCGCGATCGCCCGCTGGTGCGAGCGGAGGGCGAAGGCGTCCTGCTCTTCGCGGCTGACGCCCTCTTCCGCCGCGACATTGCCGCCATGGATCCCCATGTGGCATCCCTCGATCGCGCACCAGAGGCCGTCGCTGATCATCATGTCTTCGAGCTCACCGCCGCCCATGCGGTAGCCAAACCGCGCCTTCCGGAGCAGGTAGGGCGCGTTCGACATGCTCTCCATGCCGCCGGCAAGGATCACCTCGAAATCGCCGATGCGAATGAGGGAGTCGGCCAGGGTGATGGCGCGCATGCCGGAGCCGCACACGCGGTTGATCGTCTCCGCCGGGACATCGATCGGGACGCCGGCGCGTAGCGCCACCTGCCGCGCGGGGTTTTGTCCCGCGCCCCCTTGCAGCACCTGCCCGAAGATCGTCTCCTCGATGTCGTTCGGCGAAACGCCGGAGCGCTCCAGCGCGGCAATCGCGGCCGCCGCGCCGAGCTCGACTGCGGATTGGCTGGCGAGCGCGCCGCCAAGCTTCCCGAATGGCGTGCGCGCGCCACCGAGAATTACCGCGCTGTGGGTCGCATCGGACATCTTCTGTACCTTGCTGGCGATGACGCCGCCGGCCGGCGTCTGGGCGGACCAAGGCAGACGCGCCGTGCGCGCTGCACGGCGATGCTACCGCGAACCGCCGTCTCGCTGCTTGCAAGGTTTTCCCGCGTGTGGGTGACGTTCGACCGCGTCGTCGCCGGCGCGAACGCGACGGCCGACTGCCTACTCGTCGGTGACGATCACGCTGGCGGTCATGGCTGGGTGGAACGCGCAGGCATAGTCATCGGCGCCCGGTGCGGCGAAGCGCCAGGAAAAGCTGGCTCCGGGCTCGAGAACGCCGGAATCGGCGAAGTCGCCCGTCACCGTGTGCGGCGACTCCCCGTTGTTCCGCCAGATGATGGTCGTGCCGGCGGGAATCTCGACGCGCGCGGGATCGAACGAGAAGTCGACGATGGCGACCTCGCTCGGCTCGCTCGTTGCCTGCTGACTCGCGTCCACGCTGATGGGTGTTGCCGCTGCTGTCGGCGTCGCCAGGGCGACCGGATCGCCCTCGACCACGATCGTCCCCTCCATGCGCGGATGGAGCTGACACCGATACGCGAGCGTGCCGGCTCCTTTGGAGGTCCAGGAGAACCGGGCGCCCGGATCGAGGATCCCCGAGTCGAACGCGCCATCGACCGCTGTCACCGTGTGCGGAACGGTGTCATCATTCACCCATGCGGCCGACGCTCCTGGCCGGATCGTCACCGATGCCGGATCGAAGGCGAAATCGACGATCGAGACGGTTGTCGCCGGTGGCGCAGGGGGGGCCTCCCGCGGAGCGTCTCTTGCAACGCCGCCTCCGACATCGATGACCCCGGTCATCTCCGGGTGGATCTGGCAGGCGTAGGCAAACCGCCCCGCCGTCTCGAGGCGCACCGTTGCCGATCCGCCCGGGGGAATGATCCCGGTGTCGAAGCCCGACCCCGTCGCCGTGTGCTCGTCGCGATGCTCGTTGACGAAGGTGACGGCATCCCCGGGGCGGACGACCAAATCTCCGGGCACGAATCCCCCCGCGTTATCGCTCACGATCCGGACGACCATCGAACCGTCGGGCGGGGCGGCTTGCGAGGGTGTATGGCGATCATCGTCGCCAATGCCGTCATCACGCCCTCGGTCGTCGTCGCCACCGCGGCCGCGGCCCCGCCCATGCCCCGAGTCGTCGTGCTCGCTGGAGTCATCATCGCGGCCGAGCGGGCGGGACAAGGCGTCATTGGCGAGGGCGCGCGCGAGGAGCAACCCCCCGGCCGATCCCGCGAAGAGCTGCAGCGCCGTGCGGCGCGTGTGGTTGGCGGCTTGCCGGTTCGGAACCAGGCTCTGGCCGTCGTGCATCGTCATCCTCCATATCCTGGTGCGGCGCGTCGTGCCGCTGTCGAGAATCACGCCTTCCCGGAGTCTGGCGAATCGAATTGATCCTGCCAATGGCCGCGAGTCGCGTCTGAGACTGGGACCTCAGCCCGGCCGGACTCCGACCTTCGTCCGATTGGCGCGGTCGTCATCGCCCGGCAATACTCCCCCGGGGGCGAATGGCGATGGATCGATGGCGACCTTCCTGGCGGCTCAATCTCGCCCAGCAATTCCTGCTGGGGAGCCTGATCGTGCTCATCGTGGCCATGGCCGGGGTTGGCGCCTGGGTGGCCCGGCAGATCGAGGATGGCGTCGTCCAGCGCTCCGCCGCGACGACCGCCCTCTACGTCGACAGCCTCGTCGCCCCGGCGCTGCAGGATCTGGCGACGGGGCCAGAGCTCTCTCAGGCGTCGCGCGACCGGCTCCGCTGGCTCTTCGAGGACACGCCGCTGGGCCGCGAGATCCTGCTCTTTCGCGTCTGGGACCGCGATGGGCGGACCGTCTTCAGCAGCGCGCCCGAGCCGATTGGCCAGCCGCTGCCGCCTGATCCCGATCTCCTCGAGGCGCTCGATGGCCGCGTCGCGGCCGCGATCGGCGACGCCGAGGGGGGCGAAGCGCTGAGTGACAAGGTCGCGCGGGGCAACCTCCTCGAGATCTACAGTCCGGTGCGCGGTCGCGGGACCAACGACGTGATCGGAGCGGCGGAGTTCTACTACGCGGCCGACGATCTGCGCGGCGATATCGCGGACGCCAGTCGGCAGAGCTGGCTCGTGGTCGGCGGGGCCACGCTCATCATCTATCTCCTCCTGGCCGCCTTCGTCCGCCGCGCCAGCGATACGATCGAGGGCCAGCAACGCGCGCTCGGCGCGCAGGTGACGACCCTGACCGAGCTTCTGGCCCAGAACGAGGAGCTGCACCAGCGCGCCCGCGGCGCGGCAGCGCGGACCGTCGCCCTCAACGAGCGCTTTCTGCGCCGCTTCAGCTCCGAGCTGCACGACGGCCCGGCGCAGGATATCAGCCTGGCGCTCCTGCGCCTCGACAATGTTGCCGCCCATTGCGCCGCGCCCGGCGGCAATGGCAGCCAGCCGGTCGACGACGACCTCGGCCTGATCCAGTCGAGCCTGCGCCGCGCCCTGCAGGAATTGCGCTCGACGTCGGGTGGCATCCTCCTCCCCCAGCTCGGCGCGCTCACGGTCGCCGGAACCATCGAGCATGTAGCACGCGGGCACCGGCGCCGGACCGGCGACATCCCGGAGGTGCAGATCGGGAATGTGCCCGAGCAGGCGCCGCTGGCGACGAAGATCGCCGCCTATCGCATCATTCAGGAGGCGCTGGCCAACGCCGCGCGCCACGCGCCGGGCGCGGCAGTCTCCGTCGCCGTCGAGGCCAGCGGCGCGTTTCTCCGCGTTGTCGTCCGGGACGATGGGCCCGGTTTTGATCCGGGGCAGCGCGGCGACGATAGCGAGCGCCTCGGGCTAGTCGGCATCCGCGAGCGGGTGGAGAGCCTCGGCGGCCGCTTCCGGATCGAGTCGGCGCCGGGGCAGGGGACGCGCATCACCGCCGAGCTTCCGCTGACGACAGGAGAGGGGCATGACTGACGCATTGCAGATCGCCATCATCGACGACCACCCCCTCTTCCGCGAGGGGGTCGCGTACACCCTCGGCTCGCAGCCGGGAATCGAGATCGTCGGCGAGGGGGAATCGGCCGCCGACGCCATCCGCATCGCCGGCGAGCGTCTCCCCGACGTCATGCTGCTCGACGTCTCGATGCCGGGCGGCGGCCTGAACGCGGTGCGCCAGATCGCCAGCGCCTATCCGGTCGTCAAGCTGGTCATGCTCACCGTCTCGGAAGAGGAGGAGGACGTCACCGCCGCCCTCCGCGCCGGCGCCCGCGCCTACGTCCTCAAGGGCGTCGCCGCGCGCGAGTTGGTCCGCATTCTGCGCGCCGTCGCGGCCGGCGAGGTCTACGTCACGCCGTCGCTCGCGGCAACCGTCCTCCTCGAGTTAACCGGCGGCTCGAGCCGCCGCCAGCAGGCGAACCCGCTCGACGAGCTGACCGAGCGGGAGCGCCAGATCATCGAGCTGGTGGCCGGCGGCGACAGCAACAAGGAGATCGCCGCCCAGCTTCATCTGAGCGAAAAGACGGTCAAGCACCACATGACGAACATCCTGCAGAAGCTGCAGGTCCGCAACCGGGTCGAAGCCGCCCTCCTCGCGCGCTCAGGAGGGTGAACATAAATGTAGGGGCACGGCATGCCATGCCCCCGTCATGTCCAAGCGACTATCCGGGATGTGTGCCGCTCTACAGCGCCAGCGACGGCACCCGATCCTCTTCCCGCTCGAACCCTTCCGCCGGCGGCTGCGGGCAGCGGAGCGGGCGATCCTGCCGGTAGCCGAGCGCATAGTCGGCCTGCAGTAGCGTATGAATCTCCCGCGTCCCCTCGTAGATCACCGCTCCACGTGAGTTCCGCCAGAAGCGCTCGACCGGGTACTCGTTCGAATAGCCGTACGCGCCGTGGACCTGGATGGCGTCGTTCGCCGCCTCCAGCGCCGCATCGCAGGCGTACCACTTCATCAGCGACGTCTCGCGCGTGTTGCGGATCCCCCGGTTCTTCAGCTCGGCCGCCTGCATCGTCAGCAGGCGGGAGGCCTCGGCGCTGGCGACCATCTTCGCGATCATCTGCTTGACCAGCTCGAAGCGGCCGATCTCCGTGCCGAAGGCGTAGCGCTCGTTCGCGTACTTGACGCTGGCGTCGAGGCAGGCCCGGATCAGCCCGACCGCCCCGGCGCCGACCGTGAAGCGTCCCTGGTCGATGCAGCTCATGGCGATCTTGAAGCCCTCGCCCTCCTCGCCGATCCGGTTCTCCAGCGGGATGCGGACGTTGTCGAAGGCGAGCTCGCCGGTATTGCCGGCGCGCACCCCGAGCTTCCCCTTGATCGTCCCCGTCGTGAAGCCGGGCATCCCGCGCTCGACGACGAAGGCGGTCAGGCCCTTGTGCTTTAGCGAGCGGTCGAACGAGGCGAAGACCAGAAAGTGATCGGCGATGTCGGCGAGGGAGATCCACATCTTCGCGCCGTTGAGGACGTAGGAGTCGCCATCGCGGACGTAGGTCGACTCGATCGAGCCGGCGTCGGAGCCGGCGTTCGGCTCGGTCAGGCCGAAGGTGGCGATCTTTTCGCCGCGCGCCTGCGGCAAGAGGAAGCGTTGCTTCTGCTCCTCGGTCCCCCACTGCAGCAGGGCGAGGCTGTTGAGGCCGACGTGGACGCTCATGATGACGCGGAGGAAGGTATCGACGTATTCGAGCTCCTCGCAGGCGAGCGCGAACGCGACATAGTCGAACCCGGAGCCGCCATACGCCTCTGGAATGGGGATGCCGAGCAGGCCGAGCTCGCCCATCTTCTGCAGGACCTCGGGATGGAACTCCCCCCTGGCGTCCCACTCGCGGATATAGGGCGCGACCTCCCGGGCGGCGAATTCGCGCACCACGTCGCGGAGCTGGATCTGTTCGGGCGTCAACGAGAAGTCCATGCCGGTCCTGCCTTTGCCTGCTCTGCCGGGAATCCGCGTCAACGCGCGCATTCCGCCGAGTACCATACCCCCGATGAAAGCGGCGACAAGTATAGCGGGTGGAGGAATTGGGTCCGGAACGCGCGGATCACGCGGCGCGCCTGCGGCCGAACGCTTCAGGCTACGAGGAACGGAAGAACCTTGCTCTATTGATGTGTCCGCCTATCGAGCAGGAGACGCCGCCTCGGCCTGCCGGAGACTGAAAGCCTCCGGCTACCTGACGGAAGGACCCTGAAGGGCCCTGATTCGCGGAGGCTACTGGCGTGCAGCAGTCAGATTGTCTTGGCAATGGCTGGCAATGGCTTTAAGGAGCGCGGCTGTGCGATGGATGCATCATGCGTTGAATCGCCAAAAGCTGGTTGAAGCAAGCGACATGCGCCTTGGCTGAAATCTTGCGGCTACCGCGTCGAGGGCCCTTCAGGGTCCTTCCCGCCTCTTGTAGCCGGAGGCTTTCAGTCTCCGGCAGGCCGAGGCGGCCGTCCCCTCCTGACTCATGGCCGCATCATCCGGGCATCCGCCATTGGCGTGGCCTTACTGGCGTTGGAATGTTATACGGCTGGACGCACTGCCCGCTCGCTTGGGCCAGCCTGCCGCCCGCTGCCATCGTGCTTCTTCTCGACTTCTCGACTCCTCGACTCCTCGACTCGACCAGGAGGTTCTGAACGTTGGACGATCTCTTCGACGCGATCGTCGTCGGCGCGGGGCCGGCGGGCATCTCGGCGGCGAAGGCGATGGCCGAGGCCGGCCTCTCGGTCGTGGTGCTCGAGCGGGGGCAGTTCCCCGGCGCCAAGAATGTCTGGGGCGGCATCCTCTATCGCGAGCCGACCGAGGCGATGGCCCCCGGCTTCGAGAATGAGGCGCCGCTGGAGCGGCCGATCATCGAGCAGCGCTATCTCCTCCTGACGGAGGAGGCGATGATGGGGGCCACCTACCGCACCCAGCGCTTCGCCACCCCCCCGTACAACGCCTACAGCGTCCTCCGCTCCCCCTTCGACCAGTGGTTTGCTGGCAAGGCGGAGGAGGCGGGGGCCGAGGTCTATCCCGAGTTCACCGTCGTCGATCTTCTCTGGGAGGATGGAGCCGTCGTCGGCGTAACGACCGGCGACGCCGAGGGGGAGCTGCGCTGCCGCTGCGTCGTGATCGCGGACGGCGCCAACTCCCTTCTGGCGCAGAAGATCGGGCTCCACCGCGAGTGGGCGCCGATCGAGCAGGCGCTGGTTGCCAAAGAGGTGATCGCTCTCCCGCCCGACGTCATCGAGGCCCGCTTCGCCCTCCCGTCGGGGATGGGGACGGCGCTGGAGATCTTCGGCGAGTCGACGGCCGGCCTCCTCGGCTACGGCTTCATCTATACGAACAGGGAAAGCCTCTCCATCGGCACCGGGGCGCTGCTCGCCGACCTGATCGAGACCGGGCTGAACGTCAACGACATCCTCGACCGCCTCAAGGCGCACCCGGCCATCGCCCCGCTGATCGCGGGGGGCGAAACACTCGAATACTCGGGCCACCTGATCCCGGAGGGGGGCTACAACCGGCTGCCGCAGGTCTATACCGACGGCGCGGTCGTCGTCGGCGATGCGGCGCAGCTCGTCAACCCGGTCAATCGGGAGGGGGGCAACCTCGCCATGCTCTCCGGCAAGCTGGCGGCGCAGGCGATCGTCGAGGCGAAGGCGCGCGACGACTTCTCGGCGATGAGTCTCTCCCGCTACCGCGAGCTGCTCGACGAGAGCGTCATCATGCAGGATTTGCACAAGATCCGGAACGTCACCGACTTCGCCCACGCGCGGCCACACCTGCTGCGCGACTACCCGAACCTCCTCTCCGCGATGGCCGAGGAGTATCTGCGTGTCGACGGCGTACCGAAGAAGGCGAAGCAGCAGAAGATGCTCGCCATGGCAAAGGCGCTCCCGAAGCGCCGCCTGCTGGACGATCTGATCGGGGCGGCGCGGTCACTGGCGTAGGATGGTGTCCTGACTCGAATCACTGCCGCTTACCCTCGACCGACCCTCACCCCCAGCCCCTCTCCCACTCCGGTGGGAGAGGGAAGCGTTCGGAGGGGTTGCGTGAAGACCGCAGAACATTACGTCCCTCAAACCGGGATCAAGGCAAAATTGTTTCCTTTTCTGTCATAACTTTCGACGTCAGCACATCCTCTCCCAGCGCAATGGGAGAGGGCCGGGGTGAGGGAGAGCGCCCCTGGCACGCCTGTCGATTCGGGAAACGCACTCCCCTCTCAGGGCACGAGAAAGGGGCGTGGGGGCCAGCGATCCAGGCAGACGCAAAGCCTTCACGCGGCTGCCGATGGTGACGCATCACTCCTCCCTGACGCGCGTCCCGAACCCCGGAACCGCGTTATCGAGATCGGGCCGTAGCACCACGCTCTCCTGCTCGTTCGGGTCGGTGCGGGCGAGCACGCCAACGCAGGGGACGCTCTCACTCAGGTTGGCCGGCAAGTGGGGCACTCCCGCCGGGATGAAGAGGAAGTCTCCCGGACCGACGTCGACGCGCTCGGTCAGCCCTTCGCCGAACCACATCGTCGCCTCGCCGCTGAGCACGTAGATCGCCGTCTCGTGCTCCTCGTGCAGATGCGCGTTCGCGCGTGCGCCGGGAGGAATGGTGACCATGTGCATGCAGAGGCCGGTCGCTCCCGCCGACTCTGCGGAGATGCCCGCGAAGTAGTCGAGCCCCTGCTTCCCGTGAAATGTCTCATTGCCGTGGATAACCTGGCATGTCGGCGTGATCTGGTTGGATGCCATCGCTTGCTCCTTTCACGACGAGGCGCGGAAGAGCGCCAGGAGGGGATCATGCCGCGCACGATGGGAGAGCGCCATGACACGCGCCCCATCGACGCTGATATGATCCCTCCATTCCCCATGGCCGCGCCGGCTTGGTTGCGCTGGCGCGAAGACGGCGACCGCTGGAGGTGACTTCGTGAAGCACCGGGATGCTCTCGACGATCTGCTGCAGGCGCACCGCGAGCGACGGCTGACCCGCCGCGGGCTGCTGCTGCGCGTGGCCGCTCTCGGCCTCACCGCGACCGCGCTTGGCGATCTGCTGGCGCGCGAGGCCGCCGCCGCCCCGGCGCGGCAGGATGCCACGCCCACGCCCGGCGGGACCTTGCGCGAGGGGTACGATCTCGAC
>JADYYO010000263.1 GCA_020853615.1 Thermomicrobiales bacterium | reverse complement strand
GGCGGGCGCCATGGTGAGCCGCGCGCTGCAGATGGCGTCGATCGCGGTCATGCCGGCGGTGATCGCCGCGGCGCCGGCGAGCCGGGTCCGGTTGGTTCCACGGGTGTCGATCGCCGAGGCGATCAGCGCGAGGTCGATTGCGTCGCCGCCGACGCGGCCCCACATCCAGGGGACAGGGTTCGCACCGGCGAGGATGCCGGCGCCCGTTGCCGCCTCGCGCAACCCGAGGAGGCGGACAATCGCCCGCGTGCGGCTGCCGTCAGCGAGGCCGGCGAGATCGGCGAGGCGCTGGGGCGCGGCAAGTTGCGCGATGCCGAGGCCGAGACTGGCCCAACCGAGCGCGCGCGAAAGGTCCAGAGCGGCCGTGGGCCTCTTTTCACCCTGGCCATCGGGTCCCGTCGGGGATGCATGCGGTTCTGCCCCGCTGTGCGATCCCCAGAACTCGGGGATCTGACGATGCCCCTGAAAATCTGCCATAGCCATCGTGCCAACGCTCCTTTGCCTGTCCGAGGATGCATGGTCGAGGGGTCGATATGGATCCGGGCTGGGCGATCTGATGTGGCCCCGGCGGCCTCGTCGATCTTGCACCCGGCGTGCCACGAGCTCTCCTAATAGAGTGGTGAAACCCGGCACGACTTTTGCAATCAGTCCTGGTGATGAGCCATCACCAGCGCTCGCATGGCACGAGCGGCCCTGGTGATGGGCCCGGCGCTTTCCATGAGGCGAACGGGGCATTCCTCATCGTCCGCGACCACGACGGTAAAGGAGTGATGAATGTCCCAGGCAGAGGGAACCAACAAGCGGAATACGTCCAGTTCCACGGCGAGCGACTCGGAGCAGAAGGGATCGACATCGACATCGACGCAAGCGAGCAAGAGCGGCAGCGAGCAGCAGGGCATCAGCGGCTCCGGCAAGGTGAGCGGCCAGGAGCAATTGTCGGACACGATGTCCGACATGCAGAACAAGGCGGAGAACCTCGTCGACACCGCCAGGCAGCAGGCGAGGGCGGAGGTTGGCTCGCAGAAGGATAGGCTTGCCGGCAGCCTCGGCATCGTGGCGGATGCGCTCCATAACGCCGGCGATCAGGTCCGGGACAAGAATGACGAGATGATGGCCGGCTATCTCGATTCCGCGGCCGACCGGGTCGACGAGTTCGCGAATGCCCTGCGGGAGCAGGATGTCTCCGGGCTGGTGCGGACGGTCGAGCGTTTCGGCCGCGAGCAGCCGGGACTGCTGCTCGCGGCGACCTTCGGGCTCGGCTTTGCCGCGGCCCGCTTCCTCAAGAGCTCGGCGCAAGCATCCTCGTCTCGCTATCAGGGCTCCTGGTCCGGAGGCGGGCGAGACGCGTGGTCTGGCGGCGGCTGGGACCGCTCGCCAGCGCGGGGGCTCGGCCGCTTCGACGTCGGTGACTACTCGGCCGCCTATGCCGCGGGCGTCGGCAGCGGATATCCCGCGGGCTACGGCTCGCGGGGTGGTTACAGTGAATCGGGGTATGGCGATACCGGCTTTGGCGCGGGCGGATACGGCGCCTCCGGCGCTGGCGGCTTCGGCTCGTCAGGCAGGGGTGGATACGGTTCCTCGGGGAGCGGCGGCTATCGGGCGACCGAGGCCGGCGGATATGGCTCGGCCAGCGCCGGATCGACCGAGCGCGATCGCTCTTCCCGGCAGGGAAGCGGCGTCAACGCTGGTTGGCGCGGCGCCGCCCCTTCTGGGAGCGACGAGACGGCTGGCGGCGAGTGGTCCGGAAGCAGCTATGACACGGGTCCGGAGGGGCAGTGATGGCGCAGGGCCGTGACGATGCCTCCCTGGGGGACCTCTTCTCCAGACTGGCAGAAGAGACGAGCAGCCTGGTTCGCCAGGAAGTTCGGCTGGCCAAGGCTGAACTGCGCGAGAGCGCGCAAGAGGCCGGTCGCAGCATCGCCTCGCTGCTGATCGGGGGCGCGGTCGCCTACGCGGGCTTTCTGGCCATTCTCGCGGCGATCATCGTCGGGCTCGGCCAACTCGGGCTCCCGTGGTGGCTGTCGGCCCTGATCGTTGGAATCGTCGTCGTCGCGATCGGGTACGTCCTGATCTCGCGGGCGAGATCCGGCCTGCAGGCATCGAATCTGATGCCGGATAGAACGATTGAATCGCTGAAGGAGGACCGGGAGTGGGTGAAAGAGCAGATCGCCTGAGTGATGCCGACCTCGGTCGTATCCGGCGCGACGGCGAGTCCGATCTCGCGCGAGCTGCTGGCAGCGACGCGAGCGACGATCCGAAGGTCATAGCCAGCGAAATCGAACAGACCCGAAGCGAGATGAGCGGGACGATCGACGAGATTCAGCGACGCATCGACCCCGAGCAGCTCGGCGATCAGGCGGTGGAGACGGCGACCGAGATCACCGATCAGGCGCGAGACGCCGCCAAGGACGTTGCCAAGTACGCCATCGATGAAGCGAAGACGGCGGTCCGCGAACTGGCCGATCACGTCGGTGAGAGCGTTCGGGCCTCGACGGTCGGGAGAGTTGAAGATATGGCAGCAAGAACGCGACACGCCGCCGAGAGCACCGGCGACGATTTGATGACCCTAATCAAGAACAACCCCATTCCCGCCGCGATGGCGGCCATCGGGATCGGTTGGCTCTGGGTGCAGCGTTCGAACGGGTCGCACGGCCAGTCGAACCGCATGCGCTATGCCCCGTATGGCTCATCGTACGAAGGGTACGAGGGGGGGTACGGCTTCCGCGGCGAGTACGGCGGCGGCTACGGCTATCCCTCGTCTGAAGGACGGGGGAATTACGGCGGCTCCGGCGCCATGGCGCAGGTGCGTGGCGACGCCCGGCAGATGGCCGATCAGGTGCAGCAGGCGGCTGGTCAGGTGCAGCAGAGGGCCGAGAACCTCGCCGAAGATGTGCAGCAGCGGGCCGGAGAGGCGGTCGATCAGGTGCAGCAGATCACCAGCCACGCGATCGACCGGGTCGAGTATCGGGCCGAGCATCTGCAGCACAAGGCGCAGAGAGCGGTTGGCAACATCTCCGACGACCCGCTCGTCGTCGGGGCGCTGGGCCTGGCGCTCGGCGCGGCGACCGGGTTCCTGCTCCCGGAGACGGAGCGGGAGAACGAACTGCTGGGCGAGGCCCGGGAGCAGTTCGTCGATCGCGTCGAGGAGATGGGGAGCGAGACGATCGACAAGGTCCAGCAGGCCGCGTCCGCTGCGGGCCAGGCGGCGATGCAGGAAGTCTCGTCGCAGGGCTCGGGTCAGCAGAGCGGTGGCGGTTCGACGCAGGGTTCGAGCCGGTCGAGTGGTGGTGGTTCGACGCAGAGCTCGGGCGGCTCGAGCAGGAGCGCCTCGTCTCAGGGATCGAGCCAGTCGGGCGAGAGCGCCTCGGCATAACGAGGCTTCAGCAGCCCGGAACGGGACGCGCCTTCAGCCGCCCGCGTCGCCCGTCGCCAGCGCGACGGCGCGAGCGAGCGGCAGGGCGCGTCCCGCGTCGTAGGCGGCCTCGAATCGCGCATCGCCGAGCCGGGAGCGAAGCAGGGCGATGGCGCTCTCGTCTGGCTCGTCCGGCGGCTCATGGGCCGGCGCTGCCTCGGCGAGCAGCGCATGGGCCGCGCCCAGGAGCCGCGCCGCCTCCTCCAGGGCACCGCTCTGCGCCAGAATCCGGGACAGGCCCGTGAGGGCGTCGACGACGCCGGCGCGATCGTCGACGCTCGCAAAGGCCGCCAGCGCCCCGCGATAGTGCGCGGCGGCCTTTGCGGACTCGTCGCAGTCGCGGAGGGTATCGGCGAGATCGAGGCGCGCGACCGCCGCATTGCGCGGATCGCCCGTCTCGGTGAAGAGCTCGAGGCTCTCCTCGAGCAGGGCGATCGCGCCGTGGGGGTCGCCGTCGTGCCGCATCGCCGCCGCGAGGCCGTAGAGCGGGCCGGCGGCTCCCCATTTGTCCCCCGCCGCGCGATAACGTGCGAGGCTCTCCTCGAAGAGGCGCCGCGCCTGGCCGAACTCCGCGAGGTCGAAGGCGACGAAGCCGAGGTTGTTGAGCGAGCGGGCGATTTCCGAGCTGGAGCCTCCCTGCCGGCGGAGCGCCAGACTCTCTTCATAGAGGGATTGGGCCCTCGGCAAGTCGCCTCGGGCGAAGGCGATGCGGCCGAGGTCGTTGAGCGCCGTGGCGGTGAGCGGGCGGTCGCCATGGGCGCGGGCGAGGTCGAGGCTCTCGTCGAGAAAGGCGGACGCCTGGTCGAAGTCGCCGCGGTCGAAGGCGAGAACGCCGAGATTCTCCAGCGATTTGGCGATCGCGCGCTCGTCGTGCCGCTCCCGTGAGAGGGCGAGCGCCTGGCGGTGCAGCCGCTCGGCGAGGTCGTAGTCGCCCTGTGTCTCCGCCAGCACGCCCGCTCCGTCGAGCGCCGCGGCTCGCTCCATGACCGGCTCGGGCGAATCACCAAGGGCGAGCGCCATTTCCAGGCGCGAACGCCCCTCACTGATGTAGCCGCGCAGCCACCAGAAACGCCAGAGGGCCGCGGCGAGCCGGACCGAGTTGCTGGCGTCACGTTTCCCTGCGAGCCAGTCGAGCGCGGCCCGCAGGTTGTCGTGGTCGGTATCAAGCCGCTCGAGCCACGCATTGGCAGCGGGGCCGGTAAGGTGCGTTTCCGCTTCAATGGCCAGCGACAGGAACCAGACGGCGTGCGCATCCCTGGCCGTGTCGCGCTCGCCGCTCGCCGCGAGCGCCTCCTGGCCGAATTCGCGGATCGTCTGCAGCATCGTGAATCGCGGCTCGTCTCCCCGCGACGCGTCATCCTCGCTCGCCTGGCGGACGAGGCTGTTGTCGTTGAGGGCGGCCAGGCTGTCGAACGCCGAGACGGGCGGCGGCACCGCGTCCGCGATCGACTCGGCCGCCTCGAGCGTCCAACCGCCGGCGAAGACGGCGAGCCGGCGGAAGAGGGCGCGCTCGTCATCGGCGAGGAGATCGTGGCTCCAGGCGATGGCCGCGCGCAGCGTCTGCTGCCGCTCCGGGCGGTCGCGCCCGCCGCCGGTGAGAAGGGCGAGCCGGCTGTCGAGCCGGGTGCGGATCGCCTCGGGCGTGAGGAGCCGGACGCGGGCGGCGGCGAGCTCGATAGCGAGCGGCAAGCCGTCGAGCCGGCGGCAGATATCGACGATCGCCGCCGCGTTCTGCGCGTTCAGGGTGAAGTCGCCGCGAACGAGGCGGGCGCGTTCGACGAAGAGGCGAACGGC
>JADYYO010000262.1 GCA_020853615.1 Thermomicrobiales bacterium | reverse complement strand
CGGCGGCCGAGGCCGAGCAGGCGCGCGAGGTGCTCGACGGAGTGCGCGATCTGCAGGCCCGCGACGCGGCGATTGGTCACCGGCTCGCCGAGGTTGCCGGCCAGGTCGCAACCGCTAACGCCCGGCGGGATGGCGCGCAGGCGCACCTGGAGAGGCTGGAGAGCCGCGCTGCCGAGCGGATGCAGCTCGCGGGGCTGGCAGCCGACCTCGACCGCTGGCAGGGGGAGGTCGGGCGGCTGGAAGCGGAGCGCGAGCGAGCGCGGCAGATGCAGGGCCTGCAGGAGGTGCATCGCGCTGCCGCCGAGGCGGAGCGCGGCGCCGCAGCCCGCCTCGAGCAGTTGGTGAGCGAGCATCAGGCGGCGGCCCAGGGGCTGGCCGGCTGGGCGTGGAGCGCCGCCGATGCTGCCGAGCCTGGCGCGGCTGCCCGCCGTCTCCATGCCGTCGCGGCCGCGCTCGACCCGGCGACGAAGCGTGGGCAGCTCGAGCGGATGCAGGAGGCGTGGCGGCAGGCGAAGGCGGTCAAGGAGATCGAAACCCTTCTCGGCAAGTACCACCGCCAGCGGGAGAAGCTCGCGGCGCAGCGCGAGGAGCTCCTGGCAGCCGGCGATCCCGCGATCGCGGTCGAGGCGGCGGCGCAGGCGACCCGCGCGGCGCGCGACGCCGAGCAGATCGCCCGCGTCGCCATGGCGGCGGCGCGGGTCGAGCGCGAGGAGGACGAGCGGCTGGCGGCCGGGGTGCGGCAGCACATGAAGGAGCCGATTTGCCCGACCTGCACCCGGCCGCTCGGATCGCGGGAGGCCGCGCGCCTCGCCGCGCTCCTTGATGAGAAGGTGCGCGTCCTGGCCGACGACGAGCGGCGGCATCTGGCGGCGGCGCAGGCCGCGGCCCGGGAGATCGCCGCCGCCGAGTCCGCGGAGGGCGAGGCGCGGGCGCGGCTGGAGCAGGTGCGGTCACTCGGCGAGCGCCTCGCGGAGGGGCAGCGGCTGATCGACGATGCCGCGGGGCAGCACGCCGAGGCGGTCGCGGCACTCAAGGCCGCGCTCGATGCCATCGGGGCAACGGAGGCGCCGTCGCTCGAGGCGATCGAGGAGGCGCGCCTCCTCGCCGAGCGGACGCAGCGGATCGCCGGTCTCGCCGGCCTGCTCGAACGCCTGAGTGACGACGTGACCTCGGCGCGCCGGGCGCAGGAGGAGGCGGGAGCGCGCATCGAGGCGCTTGGCGCGGTCGCGTTCGACGAGGCGGAGCTGCGGGAGGCGGTCGAGGGGCTGAACCGGGCGCGGCGGGCCGCGGCGCAGATCGACCTCATCGATGCCGAGCTGGCGAATCGCCAGCGGTACGAGGAGGAGCGCGCCGCCGAGGAGCGGGAGTTGGCGCGGCTCGCCGCGCGGCAGGCGGAGATCGCGGCCGAGCGGGTGGCGCTCGGGTTCGACCCGGCGTCTCTCGGGGCGGCACAGCAGCGCGAGCAGGCGGCGCGGGGGGCGGCGCACGAGGCGCGCGAAGCGCACACGGCTGCCCGCCAGAGCGCGCGCGAGGCGCGGGCCGAGCGGGACAGGGTTGCCGCCGACCACGATCAGCTCCGGGCGTTGATCGAGGAGGCGGACCGCCATGCGCGCGAGGCGGACGACTTGACCCGGATGTACGACGAGTTCGGCGAGTTCGACCGCTACGTCGCCCGGCACATCGGGCCGCTCCTCGCCGAGACGACGGAGCGGATGCTCTCGCAGGTCACCAACGGCAAGTACGACCACGTCCGCTTCGACGAGAACTACGGCATCGAGGTCTACGACGGCGACGAGGCGTTCCCTCTCGCCAACTTTTCCGGCGGCGAGCGGGATGTCGTCGCTCTCTGCGCGCGGCTGGCGCTGTCCGAGGTCGTCGGCTCGGCCGCGCTGCGCCCGCCGCGCTTCCTCGTCCTCGACGAGGTCTTCGGCTCGCTCGACAGCGAGCGGCGCGCGCAACTGCTGGAGACGCTCGGCGCGCTGGCGCACGGCGGGCACTTCGGGCAGCTGTTCATCATCAGCCATGTCGACGACGTGCAGCAGTCGCCGGTGATGACCGAGGTGTGGACGATCGAGGAGCGGGAGGGGGTCAGCCGGGTCTTGCGGCAGGGGCACGCGGAGCTTGTGGCCGCGTTGGGATGAGTCGACGGGGCTCTATACTGAGGGGACCGCGCGCCAGATGCTGGGGGACGTAGAGGTCGTTTCGCGGCTCCTTGCAGGCGCTGTGGCACGGCTCAGGCGACGAACCCACGCGGGCGGGGACGCGCTGTTGCACGAGGGGGCGGGCTGATGAAGGATGGAATCCCGGCGCAGGGGATGGACGGCGCGCCCGGCATCGCCGCCAGGTTTACTTGGCACCCACTCTACGCGGGCCGCACCCTCTTCGACGTGCGTGATGAGCTGGTGGAGGAGATCTCGGCCGACCAGCGCGCGCTCGCCATCGTCATGGAGGCGGCCGAAGAGAAGGAAGACGACGCGCTGGCCAAGGTGCTCGAGATCGAGAAGCGCTGGAGCTCGTACGACCTCAACTGGGCGGAGACCGATCCCGGCCAGTTCGCCGACCGCATTCTCGAATGGCGCTGGCAGCAGGAGAAGCGGCACGAGCTCTTCCCCTTCTCGGAGATGCGGGAGGCGCCCCGGGCGCCAGCCACGCAACCAGCCCCACCTTCCCCAACGCAATCGTCCTGGCTCGATTGGCTGAAACGCCTCTTCGGCCGTTGACGCGTTAACGATTCAGCAGCGTTTCGGCGCATCAGCAGCCGAAGGGCCGGAAGGGAGGGGCGAAATCGGGATGACGCGCCGTGAGAATGGGCTGCCCGCAGTCGACGGCGACTACATGCTCGAGCAGACAGCAGTTCTCTGCCAGATTCCATCACCGACGGGGTACACCCGCGCCGCGATCGACCATGTGGCGGCCGAGCTGGAGCGGATCGGAGTCTCCGCCCGGCGCACTGTCAAGGGGGCGCTCGTGGCGACGCTTCCGGGCGGGCAGCCAAGGGCCGGGGGCCGGACGCTCTCGGCGCATGTCGACACGCTCGGCGCGATGGTGAAGGAGATCAAGAAGGAGGGCCGGCTGCGGCTGACCCGGATTGGCGGCTACGACTGGTCGACGATCGAGGGGGAGTACTGCGTCGTCCACACCGCCGACGGCCGGGCGGTGACGGGGACGATTCTCAGCACGAAAGCGTCGGCCCATGTCTTCGGCCAGGAGCAGATCGACCTGAAGCGGGAGGAGAGCTCGATCGAGGTCCGCCTCGATGAGCCGGTGCGCGACGAGGATGACGCTCGCGCGCTCGGCATCGAGGTCGGCGACTTCGTCAGCTTCGACCCGCGCACGACGATCACGCCGAGCGGCTTCATCAAGTCGCGCCACCTCGACGACAAGGCGTGCGTCGCCATCCTCCTCGGCGTCGCGCGCGCCCTTGCCGAAGCGGGGGCGACGCCGGCCGCGCCGTCGCACCTCTTCGTCTCGAATTTCGAGGAGGTCGGGCACGGCTCGTCCGCCGGGCTGCCGGAAGGGACGGTCGATCTGATCGCGGTCGACATGGCAGCCGTCGGGCAGGGGCAGGCATCGGACGAGTTCGCCACGACCGTCTGCGTCAAGGATTCTTCCGGCCCATACGACTACGACCTGAGCCGCCGGCTGATCGACCTGGCGAAGGCGAGCGAGATCGACTACCGGGTCGACATCTACCCCTACTACGCCTCGGATGTCAGCCAGGCGCTGCGGGCGGGTTGGGATGTGCGGGGGGCGCTGGTCGGCCCCGGCGTCGATGCCTCGCACTCGTTCGAGCGGCTCCATCGCAAGGCGCTCGAGGAGACGGCTCGCCTGCTGGTCGCCTATCTGCTGGAGCCCGCGTGATACCGAATCCGGGTAATGGCTGCCGCCCTGGCGCTGCCCAACCCTCACCCCCAGCCCCGAACGACCCTCACCCCCTACCGCCACCCGTACCGCGGGTACCCGGCCCTGTATGCAGGGCGAGGGGAGCATGGCGAGGCGCAGGGAAACGAAAGGGGAAGCTTTCAAGCGGGTGGCGTATGACATCCCGTTCCGAATTCTCGCGTCTGCTCGCGGCGATTGCGCTCGTCGTGACGGTTGTCGCGGCGGGGTTCGGCGTTGACACGTTCGCCGACTCGGGCTCCTCCCGGGGCGATGCCTCATCGCGGCGGCAGCTCCCGGCGGCACGCGGCACCGCCGTTTCGGCCACGCCGCAAGCCGCCGATCCGCTCGATGGCGATCCCCTCGATGGCGACCCGGGCGGCGGAGGAACGCTCCCGGAGAAGGATCCCGGGGCGCCGAAGGGACGCAACCGGCTCGATATTGTCCGCAGTGGACGGCCGAACAGCCTCCCGCGCAGCGATGTCGCCTACGACGACGATGCGAGCACCCTCTGGACGCCCGAGACGGACGGCGACGCCGTCTGGCTCTGGCTCGATCTTGGCGGCGAGTGGCGCATCCGGGATGTGCGCTGGCTGGCGCGCGGCGGCGGGGCCATCGAGGTCGCCATCTCGAGCGATCGCCAACGTTGGCAGGAGGTCGAGCAGGTCGAGGTCGCCGAGGGCTGGCAGGGAGTGGCGCTGCGCGACGACGCCCGCTACGTGCGGCTGACGCTGCTGCCGGATAATGAAGGCCTGCTCCCCGCGATCGCGGAGGCGACGATTTATGGTCGCGGCGGCGATGTCTCGCTGGAGCAAAAGGCGAGCAAGGATCGCCAGGCCAAAAAGAAACAGCGTGCGAAGACCGGGAAGAAGCAGACGGGCGATTCCGGAAAGAACAAGGACGGCTCGGGCAAGGCGAACACGGGCAAGGGGAAGAGCAAGCGGGG
>JADYYO010000261.1 GCA_020853615.1 Thermomicrobiales bacterium | reverse complement strand
TCAGTGTGGCGCTGCCGGTCGGGGAGACGGACAAGACGGTGGTCATCAACGCCCCGGCGGGCGATTACGAGTACTACTGCAATGTTCCCGGCCACAAGGAGGCCGGCATGGTCGGCACCATGCACGTCGTCGCGGGGGCAGCGGCCCCGGCGGCGGAAGGGGCCGCGACAGCCGAGGCCACCGAAGCGCCGGCCGCGACTCCGTCCGCGCCCGAGGCGTCCCCGGCCGCCGAGGCTGCTCAGCAGGCCCCGGCAGCCGCTCCCGCCGCGGCCGAGACGGTCACCGTCACCTCGCACGACATCTATTTCGACCCGAAGGAAGTCACGATTCCGGCGAACACCGACGTGACCTTTGACCTCCCGAACGAAGGCGTGACCGAGCACGACTTCAGCATCGATGCGCTGGGGATCGCGGTGCCGCTGCCGATCGGGGAGACGGACAAGTCGGTGGTCATCAACGCTCCCCCGGGGGACTACGAGTATTACTGCAACGTTCCCGGCCATAAAGAGGCGGGCATGGTCGGCACGCTGCATGTGGTCGAGGGAGCGGCTGCACCGGCAGCGGCAGAAGGCGCGGCGCCGGCGGCGACCGCCGCGCAGCAGAACGCTGCCCCGGCCGAAGCATCGCCGGCGACGACACCCGCCGCGGCCGCGGCCTCGCCGGCAGCCTCCGCCGAGACGGTGACGGTCGTCTCCCACGACATCTACTTCGACCCGAAGGAGTTCACCATCCCGGCCAACACCGACGTGACGGTCAAGCTGCCGAATGAAGGGGTCACCGCCCACGACTTTTCCATTGATGCCCTCGGCATCAGCGTGCCCTTGCCGGTCGGGGAGACCGACAAGGAGGTCGTCATCAATGCCCCACCTGGGACGTACGAGTACTACTGCAATGTTCCCGGCCACAAGGAGGCCGGCATGGTCGGCACATTGATCGTCAAGTAGGTCCGCGATCTGCTCGCCCTGGGCGACGAGCGGTCGGACGCCCCGTGGCACGGTTCTCGCGGACCGCGCCACGGGGCGTTTCAGTTTGCGAGAATGGCGTGCAGACGGTTCGCGGATGCACCCGCCTGTGAAGGAGGTACCAGATGACCACCCAGCCGATTCAGCCGTTCGGGGCGATCGACGAGATGCTCGCGGCGCTGGATGGCGTTGCGCGCGTCGACGCGGATCGGGGCACGGTCTCAGTGCTCGATGCCGGCCGATTTCGCGACAGCGGCATCGACCGCCTCATTGCCACGGCGGTCTTCGCCGAGGGCCTGGAGCGCGATGTCGCGCGCTGGATCATCCGGGCGGCGGCGGCCGATCTCGGCATCTGGCCGGCGTCGATCCACACCCTCTACATGGCCGCCGGCCGGGGCGAGTATGCCCATCGCACCGCCCCCGCCATCAACGTCCGCGCCCTGACCTACGACACGATGCGCGCGGTCTTTCGCGCCGCCCTCGCCAACGACTGCAAGATCATGCTCTTCGAGCTGGCGCGCTCCGAAACCTCGTACACCCAGCAGCGGCCGGGAGAGTACGCGAGCAACGTCTTTGCCGCCGCGATCAAGGAGGGGTTCCGCGGGCCGGTCTTCATCCAGGGGGATCACTACCAGATCAGCCTCAAGAAGTGGGGGACCGACGCCGAGGGCGAGTTGGACGCCCTGCGCGACCTGACGACCGAGGCGATCGCCGCCGGCTACTTCAACATCGACGTCGATGCCTCGACCATCGTCGACCTGTCGCTGCCAACGCTGGCCGAGCAGCAGCAGGGGAACGCCCACGTCACGGCCACCTTCACCCAGTTCATCCGGGAGATCGAGCCGGAGGGCGTGACCGTCTCGATCGGCGGCGAGATCGGCGAGGTCGGCCTGCGCAACTCGACGGTGCAGGATCTGCACGCCTTCATGAATGCCTACATGACGGAGCTGCAGGACCGCGAGCGGATGGCGGGGCGCAATCTGGCCGGCATCTCCAAGATCAGCGTCCAGACCGGCACCTCGCACGGCGGCGTCGTGCTGCCGGACGGCTCGATCGCCGATGTGGCGGTCGACTTCCAGACGCTGAAGGAGCTCTCGGAAGCCGCCCGGGTCGACTATGGGCTCGGCGGCGCGGTCCAGCACGGCGCCTCGACCCTCCCCGAGGAGGCTTTCGGGCACTTCGCCGACGCCGGCGCCATCGAGGTGCACCTGGCGACGGCGTTCCAGAACCAGATCTTCGAAAACCCCGCCTTCCCGGGCGATCTGCGCGACGAGATGTACACCTATCTCGACCAGAACCATGCCGACGAGCGCAAGGAGGGGCAGACCGACGCCCAGTTCTACTACGGCGCGCGCAAGCGGGCCCTCGGCCCCTTCAAGCGGCAGATGTGGGACATCCCGGTCGAGGCCCGCGACCAGATCGCGGGCGCCCTGGAGCAGTCGTTCAGCCTCCTGATGCAGCGCCTGCGGGTTGCCGGCAGCGCCGACCTGGTCGACCGCTTCGTGCCCCGCGTCGACGTGCCTGCCCCGGTGCCGCAGGCCCTCACCCAGACGCTTGCCGGCGAGAAGGTCCACGCCATGGTCGGCGCGGAAGAGACGCTGGAGGAGGTCGAGGGGGAGTAGGGGCGATGGGGGTTGGGTGATGGGGGTTGGGTGAACGGGTGAGGGAGCGATGATGAGTGGGCGGGGCGGGGATCGGTCGGGGTTCTCTGTCTTGAACGCCCGTCTGCTCCGCTTCCTGTGCCTGGTCGCGCTCGTGGGTGTGGCCGGCCTGTCGGGGAGCGCTATCGAGGCCGCGCAGAATGCGGCGCCGTGCGCGGTCTCGGCGCCGCTCGGGGATGGGCTGAAGTCGGCGGCGTTCGGCCTGACCAGGCAGGAACTCGATCGGCTCTATGGCCCGGGCGCCGCGGCCCAGTCGGGGCAGGTCTACCCGTTTGACGGGTTCACGCTGACGCTGGTCGGCTGCGATCTCGTCATCGACATCGACCAGAACGGCAGGTTTGCCGGTCCCCAGGCCGCCAGGGATCTGGTGCGCACCCTCTTGCCGGAAGACGCCGTTCTCGCCGGGCGCTGGCAGTTCGGCACGCTGCAAAGCGCATCGCAGGACGCCGAGGAGTGGCTGAGCGCCAGCCTGGCCACCCGCTATCGCCTCCTCGGCGAGCCGCGCACCGGCGCGATCCTGGCGCTCTCCACCTACACCGGCGATGCCATGCAGTCCGGCACGATCGCCCGTGTTGAATTGCGCTCGGCGGAGATACCGTAAGTGGAGCCGGCAAGTTGGCAAGTAGCAAACGGCCGGGCGGTTGAGAGCGGTTGCCGCGGTGTTCGAGGGGTCTTTCTTGCCGGCTTACGTTCCCATCGCCTCCACCAGCATGTCCCGCCCGATCGGCAGCGCGACTTGGCCGCCGCCGCCGCCTGACTCGAGGATGACGGCGACGGCGTAATGGGGCGGCTCGCCGGGGAGGCCGATGAAGCCGATGAACCAGGCGTGCGGGTTCTCGCTGCCGGCTTCGGCCGTGCCGGTCTTGCCGCCGATCGTGTAGCCGGGAACGTAGGCGCCCCCCAGCGCGCCGTTTTCGACTGCCGTGACCATCAGCGCCCGGGTCTGGCGGGCGGCCTCCGGCCCGATGCCCCGTCGCCAGCGCGAGGGGGACCTCTCCTCCAGCACTCCTCCATCCGGCCCGCTGATGCTCGCCACCAGATAGGGGCGCATGATCTCGCCGTCGTTGGCGACGCCAGAGGCAACCAGCGCCATCTGCAGGGGCGAGGCGAGTAATTCCCCCTGACCGAAGGCCGTCTCGGCGACGGCGAGCGGGGCGTCGAGGAACCCCGGCGTTACGCTGACGCGGCTCGGCGCGACCGGCAGATCGAAGGGGATCACGCTCTCCCAGCCCCAGCCGCGCGCCGCGTCGGCCAGCGCGCCGCTCCCGATCTGCAGGCCGATCTGCGCGAAGACGACGTTGAGCGACCAGGAGAAGGCGTCCTGGAGCGTCCATTCGGTCACCGCGTCGTTCGGCCGGTTCGCCTCGATCAGGGTGTGCCCCTCGATTGTCAGCTCGCCGTCGTCCTCGTAGACCGTCTCCGGCCCGGCGATCCCCCGCTCGATCGCCGCCGCGGCCGTGACCGTCTTGAAGGTCGAGCCGGGTGCGAAGAGCCCGGAGGTCGCTCGCTGCACCAGCGGATTGCGCGGGTCGCTCGTCAGGCGCGACCAGGCGGCCATCGCCGGCTCGCGGTCGGCCGCATCGACGGCGACGAGCGCGTTCGGGTCGAACGATGGTTCTGAGGCGAGCGCCAGGACGGCTCCGCTCCGCGCATCGAGCAGGACCACCGCCCCGGTGCGGCCGGCAAGCAAATCGTGCGCCTTGCGCTGCAGGGCGATATCGAGCGTCAGGTGCAGATCGTTGCCGCGCGGCGGAAGACCGCGCAGGTCGTCGAGCGCGCGGGTGATCGCGTTGCCGCCGGCGCGCCCCGCCAACTCGTCGTCCCACGACGCCTCGAGTCCCGACGCGCCGTAGAGGAGGGGCGAGAAGTAGCCGGTCACCTCGGCCGCGGCCGGCTCGAGGTAGGCGCGGTGCGTCACGCCATTCGCCACCACGCTGCGAGCCAGCACGATGCCGTTCCGGTCCACGATCGCGCCCCGCAGGGTCGTCAGCGCCGCCTCGGTCAGGATCGGGTTGGAGATGACGTCGCCGGTCGCCGGGTCGATGCCGGCACGGTGGCTGATGCTGTCGCTCATCACGACCTGCACGCGCAGGAGCTGGACGGCGAAGAGGGCCATGATGCTGAGGAAGATCATCGTCATGCGCAGCGTCGAGCGCCCCAGCAGGGGCACCGTCGGCGGCAGGTCGGGCCAGAGGGCGACCAGCAGCGGGATCCAGCTCAGCCAGAGGAGGCCGATCCACTGCGCGTCGGTGATGGCGTCTCGCGCGGCGAGCCCTGCCCCCGCGATCAGGAGAAAGAGCGCGCCCGCGATGCGCCGGCGAGAGGAAATCACCGGCGCCCCGAACAATATGCGAGACTAGCGCGGCGCGCGCGTGGGCGTAGGGGAGGAGGCATTGCGAACGGGGCCGCGGCGATGAAGCAGACGATGGGCGCGCTGGAGTGGGGCCTCCTGCTCCTCGTCGCGCTGGTCTGGGGCGGCTCGTTCTTCTTTGTCGGGATCGCCGTGGCCGATCTGCCGAACCTGACCATCGTGCTGGGCCGGGTGCTGCTCGGCGCGCTCCTCCTCAATCTGGTCATCATCGCCAGCGACCAGCGCTTGCCAACCGGCCTCCAGCCCTGGAGGGCGATCGTCGTGATGGGGTTGCTGAACATCGTCATCCCCTTTTGCCTGATCGTCTGGGGGCAAACCCGGATCGCCTCCGGACTCGCCTCGATCCTCTATGCCAGCACCTCCCTCTTTACCGTCCTCCTCGCGCCGATGCTCACGGCTGACGAGCGGCTCACGCTGCCGCGGCTTACCGGCGTGCTAGTCGGGCTGGCTGGCATCGCCATCATGGTCGGACCGGGGCTCCTCGTCGATGCCGGCGGCGCGACGCTCGCGAAGCTGGCGATCCTCGGCGCCTCGATCGCCTGCGCCCTCGGCTCCATCTGGGGACGCCGCTGCCGCGATATCCCGCCGGCGGTCACGACGGCTGGGCAATTGATCGTGGCGACGGTCGTGATCGCGCCGCTGGCGCTCTTCGTCGATCGGCCGTGGACCCTCTCGCCGCCGAGCGCCCGCGCGCTCGGCGCGGTCGTGGCGCTGGGACTCCTGAGCACGACGGTTGGCTACCTTCTCTTCTTCGTCCTGCTCGCCCGGACGGGGGCAAGCAACGTCTCTCTAGTCACGCTCCTCGTGCCGCCGACCGCGCTCCTGCTCGGCGCCCTCTTCCTGGGCGAAATCGTCGACGAGCGCTCCCTCCTCGGCCTGGCGCTGATCGCCATCGGACTGGCGGTCATCGATGGCCGCGTGGCGCCCTGGCTGCTGCGTCGCTTCGAGCCGCAGCACGCGGCTGTGGGCGATTGAGCCGGCACAGCGGGACTTTTCCCTGGAACACTTCGCCTCACCCAGCCACCGGTTTGACTACCGGGGCGAAGCGCGTCTCCCAGAGGTGAGCGGCCACACCGGCGGCCTCGCGCAGCATGTAGGCGTACTCGCCGCCGCCGCCGACATGAATCGGGCTCGCCTTGGCGGGGGAGCCGGTGGCATTGAGCCCCACGTCGTGGGCCATCATGCGCGAGCGGAAGAGGTGGAAGCCGTCACTGACGAGGATCACGTCGTGGATGCCATGCGGCGCCAGGACCCGCGCCACCCCCTGCATGCTCTCCCAGGTGTCGCTCGCCAGGTTCTCGCTGATGATCGCCTCCGGGGGAACGCCCGAGGCGGTGAGATAGGCGTACGCCGCCTCCGCCTCGGTGTAGGCGTCGCCCGGCATCTTGCCGCCAGTGACGACGATCAGCGGCGCGTACCCCTCGTGCCAGAGCGCGAGCGCGTGATCGAGCCGTGCCTGGAAGACGGGGCCGGGCCAGCCGTTGTACTGCGCCGTGCCGAGGACGACGATCGCCTCGGCCGGCTGGGCACTATCGGTGCGCGCCTGGCGGTAGATGGCGACGATCAGCACCAGCCCGGCGGCAATGACGCCCATCATGGCGAAGAGGACGAGGGTGACGGCCCAGCGCCAGATCTCCCCCCAGAGGGAGCGATGCCGCGCGATGGGCGCTTTTCCTCTGGATGGCGCGCCGGGAGTCGGCGGGGCGACCGTCGAGCCGCCGCTGAGGGTGATCATGCGGCGATGATGGCATCTCGCGCGGCGCGGATTCAAGGGGCATTCTGACAGGTAATGCCGCCCGCGCGCCGATCCGGCCGGGACACGCCATGGCGTGCGCAATATTCGGGGACCTGGCTACGGTGTTTGGGCCAGGCGCTGGCGAGAATCCCCAGCCGGATCATCGCGGAAATGACGTTGCCGCCCCGGTACAATGCGAGGGTGCATCGGCCGGGGTGGCGCGTGCGCCGGCGTTTACGAAGAGAGGAAGCGTCATGGCAACGGAAGTGCGGGAGCAGCAGCTCGCGGGCGAGGCGGCCCATCAACAGACGATCGAGCGCTACCGGGAGTACGTCGCCACCTCCTTCGTCGCCGCAGTCGAGCCGATCGCCGTCGCCAAAGCCGAGGCGTCGACCGTCTGGGACCAGGACGGCCGCGAATATCTCGACTGCTTCGCCGGTATCGCCGTGGTCAACGCCGGGCACCGCAACCCGAAGGTGATCGCCGCCGCCAAGGCGCAGATGGACGAGGTCGTCCACGCCGGGACGTACATCTACCACGTCCCCGTCGTCGGCCAGCTCGCCGAGCGCCTCGCCGAGATGACTCCGGGCCGCCTGCAGAAGAGCTTCTTCGGCAACTCCGGGGCCGAGGGGATCGAGACGGCGCTGCGCCTGGCCAAGGCGTACACCGGCAAGCGCGAGATCATCACCCTCACCCACTCCTTCCACGGGCGCTCGGCCGGCACCCTCTCCATCACCGGCAACAAGGCGCGCAAGACGCACGGCGGCCCCTACCTGTCGGGGGTCGCGTTCGCGCCCGCGCCCTACGTCTATCGCAACCCCTTCGGCACGGATGACCCGGAGGAGGTCGCGGAGCGCTGCGCGCAGATGGTCGAGTGGGCGATCGACTACCAGTCGAGCGGCGACGTGGCCGCCTTCATCGCCGAGCCGGTGATGGGGGAGGGGGGCATCCTGGTGCCCCCGGCAACCTACCTCCCGCGCGTGAAGGAGATCCTCGACCGGCACGGCATCCTCTTCATCGCCGACGAGGTGCAGTCGGGCTTCGGGCGGACCGGGAAGATGTTCGCCATCGAGCACTTCGGCGTCGAGCCGGACATCATGGTGCTGGCGAAGGGGATCGCCGACGGCTTCCCCCTGAGCGCCACGATCGCGCCGCCGGAGATCGCCGACAGCCTGCGCCCCGGCGAGCACCTCTCCACCTTCGGCGGCAACGCGGTCTGCTGTGCCGCGAGCCTGGCGAACATCGACGTGATGGAGGAGGACCGCCTGCCGGAGGAGGCCGCCCGCAAGGGCGAGTGGGTGATGGCGCGGCTGCGCGAGATGGCCGAGCGCTTCCCGCTGATCGGCGACGTGCGCGGCCTCGGCCTGATGATCGGCGTCGAGCTGGTGCGGGATCGTGCCACGAAGGAGCCGGCCAACACCGAGGCGGCGGCCGTGCGCCGGCTGGCGCGGGAGGCGGGCGTCCTGATCGGCGTCGGTGGGCAGGCGGGCAACGTCGTCCGCATCCAGCCGCCGCTGGTCATCACCGACGCCCAGCTCGACCACGCGCTCGGCGTGCTGGAGACGGCGCTGGGACAGGTGAGCCAGTAGGGGAGATCGCGCGCCGCGTCGATCCGCCAGGACTCACGGCGCTCGTATCCATGGCATGCTGAACGAAGTGAAGCATCTCGGGTTCCTCAACGGACGCTTCCGGGGGAGCCGAGATCCTTCGCTGCGCTGCCGTGAAACACGCCGGGTTTCATGCCGTGGTGGTGCCGCCTCGCGGCATGACCACTCAGGATGACACTCCTGTTGGCCCCGTGCTGAGGTGCCGCGTCTTGCCCGGCCTGGCATGGCTCCGGTGCATTC
>JADYYO010000260.1 GCA_020853615.1 Thermomicrobiales bacterium | reverse complement strand
CGTCCTCAACAACGGGCTGGTGATCCTGAACGTCTCCCCCTACTACCAGCAGATCGTCATCGGCGCCATCATCGTCCTCTCGGTCTACATCGACCAGCTCGCCAAGCAGCGCTCGCGCGCGGCGTAGGATGCCCGAACCCGTTCATTTGCCGAACGTCGCCTGCCCCTGCCCGCGATCTGGCTTGGGAGCGCCGTGGCGAGCGCGGACGTCGTGATCGCGAGAAACCCTCATCCCCGGCCCTTCTCCCTGTGCGCAGGGAGAAGGGTGCGTGTAGCGAAATCTCGTGACGGCAAGGGTGTGCCGTCCCGCGACGCTCTCTTCCACCATGCGCGGCATTCCGATGCTGTGGTGGATCTCGCGAAAAGGTTCCCCTCTCCCTGTGCGCAGGGAGAGGGACCAGGGGCGAGGGTTTTCCGCCGGGCACAAAGTTCCCCTCCCTGCACACGAATCCCGGAGTCCAATGGGTGGCGGTCGGGGTGAGGGCCGTTCGGCATGCCGCAATCGCCCCCTGGATGCAGCTCGCGACGGAGATCCCGCAAACATCACAGGGCGAAGTGCGCGACAATAGCCGGCGCGTTCGGCCGCCGCGCGGCGGCCGGCCCGAAGCTGCCCCGCGGGCGTCGATGCGCGCGGGGCGGGGACACAAGGAGGACCCGCGAATGTCAGACAAGCTCAGGAATGACCTCGCGATGCTCGGACGCCTGGGGCTCTCCCGCCGTCGCCTCGTGCAGGGAGCCGTGGCGGCCAGCGCGGTCGCGGTGCTGCCGGGCGGCCTGCACGTGGCCGGGGCGCAGGAGAAGCTGAAGATCGCCTTCTCGGTGCCGGGGCTCAACTTCCCCTTCTTCGTCCACATGATGAACCTGGCGCAGGCGCACGCCGACGAGCTCGGTATCGAGATGATCCAGCTCGACGGCCAGGAGAATGGCGCTCCCTCCTCCTCGAAGCAGAGCGCCGACCTCGAGGCGGTCGTCGCCCAGGGCGTCAACGGCATCGTCATCTCGCCGAACGACGCCTCGGCCCTCGCCCCCTCGATCCAGGCGGCCATCGACGCCGGCGTGCCGGTCGTCACGGTCGACCGCAACGTCACCGAGGCGAAGACGCTCGCCCACGTCGGCGCCGACAACGTCCGCGGCGGTGAGCTGCAGGGCGAGTACGTCCTGAAGCTCCTGCCGGACGGCGGCAATATCTACGAGCTGCAGGGCCAGCCGGGCGCCACCCCGGCGATCGACCGGCACAAGGGTCTCGACAACATCCTCTCCAAGCAGGACAAGGTGAAGGTTGTCGTCTCGCAGACCGCAAACTTCGCGCGCGACGAAGCGGTCTCCGTCTTCGAGTCGGCCCTGGCCGGCAACCCGCCGCCGGATGCGGTCGTCTGCGCCAACGACGACATGGCCTTCGGCGTCTCCGAGGTCGCGCAGGCGAACAACCTCACCATGCCGATCATCGGCTTCGACGCGCTGCCGGAGGCGCTAGTCGCCATCAAGGATGGCAAGATGGCCGGCACCATCGAGCAGTTCCCCGGCAAGCAGGCGACGACGGCGATCGACATCCTCGTGGCCTACCTGAAGGACAAGACGGAGCCGAAGCAGCACGACACCTATCTCGAGCCGTTGCTGATCACCGCCGACAATCTCGACCAGGCGGAGCGCGCGGTCGAGGCGGGCGTGGCCACGGCCGGCGCGACCCCGGAGGCGTCCCCGGTCGCCTAGCGTATCGTCGCCCGCCGCTGTGTCATGCTGAGGAACGAAGCATCTCGGCTCAGAGGAGGCGTGATTCCGGGGCGCCGAGATCCTTCGCTTCGCTCAGGATGACACTGAGCGTTTGCCGCGCTGTCAAACGGCGCATCGCACAACCAATTGATCGCAAGCAAGGGGTGGCGCGCGCCACCCCTTGCCGATTCCGGCAGGTGCCGTAGACTCGTTTCCCGATGCCATCCAATGATGGGAACCCGAGGGACGGATGGAGGGTGAACCAACGGAGCGCGAAGCAACCCGACCGCGATCTCTGACCTCGGCCGAGCTGGCGCGCGGGCTGACAATCCTCGCCTTCACGACCTTCACCGCCACCATCGCGCTCAACGTGGCCCAGGCGATCGGCCCCAACTTCATGCGCCAGGAGCTCGGCATGGATGGCGCGCAGAATGGCTACCTGGTCGCCATTCGCGAGTTGCCGGGCTTCCTCCTCATCTTCGTCGCCGCCGCGCTCCTCCGGCTCGGCATGGCGAAGGCCACCGCCGTCTCGCTGGTCACGATGGGCGTCGGCTACGCCCTCTACGCGGCGACCGACTCGTTCGCGGCCATCATCGTGCCGACCCTCATCGGGAGCATCGGCTTCCACTCCTGGCTGCAGCTGCAGGACGCGCTCGGGCTCTCGCTGGCGAAGCCGGGCGAGGAGGGGAGCATCCTCGGCAAGTTTCGCGGCATCGGCTTTGCCGGCACCCTGATCGCCCTCATCGCCGTGCTGGCGATCCTCTTCACCGTCGAACGGGTCAGCGGTGATCTGGCCGCCGCGCAGGGGCCGTGGCTGCGCGGCCTCTACGTCGTCTCCGGCATCGTCGCCGTCGTCGGCGCCCTGGCGATCTGGCACTTCCCTGTCTCGGAGGATGCCCACGCGGCGGCGAAGGCGGCCCCGCGCATCACCTGGCGCCGCGAATACGGCCTCTACTACTGGCTCACCTTTCTCGACGGCTCCCGCCAGCAGATCTACTTCGCCTTCGCCCCCTTCGTCCTCGTCGAGGAATTCGGCATCGATGTCGTCCGCCTCACCAGCCTCCTCATCGTCTCGGCGCTGATCAACTGGCGCGCCGGCCCGCTGGTCGGTCGGCTGGTCGACCGCTACGGCGAAAAGCGGATCCTCACCGCCGGCTACAGCATGCACATCCTCGTCTTCCTCGGCTTCGCCCTCTCGCGCAACCTCTGGTTTCTCTACCTGACCTACCTCGGCTACAACTTCCTCTTCCTCTTCTCGATCGGCACCTCCACCTACCTGCGCAAGATATGCCGCCGTGAGGATCTCGTCCCCAGCCTCGCCATGGGCGTCTCCCTCGCTCACCTGACGGCGATCGTGGTGCCGGTCGTCGGGGCGGCGCTCTGGGAGCGGCTCGGCTATCAGTTCCCCTTCCTCTTCGGCACCGTCTTCATCTTCATCTCCTTATGGTTGACGCAGAAGATCGACGTGCCCCGACAGCGCGTGGCCGGGGCGCCGCCGCTGGCGGACGAGCGAGAGATCGGGGAGGCGGAGATGGCGGCGGACGCGGCGCTTCTGCCCGAAGCGGCCGACAGCGAGGCGGCGGGACCGCTGGCCGCCATGGTCGGTGAGCGGCAGCCGGGCGACGAGGAGATGCCGGCGTGGCGGAGGGCAGCGCGATGAAGCTCTATCTGGCCGGACCGATGTTCACCGCGGCCGACGCCGCGCACAACCTACGGCTGGCGGCGAGGCTGCGGGAGCACGGCTTCGAGGTCTTCTGCCCAAATGAGAGCGAGCCGACCAACGACAAGTCGCGCACCGACATCACACCCCGACTCGTCTACGACGTCGACATCGCGGCAGTCGAGAGCTGCAACGTCCTCGTCTGCCAGGTGAGCGAGGACTCGGGAACGAACTGGGAGTCAGGCTACATGGATTGTCTCGCTCGCCACGTCGACCCGAGTCGCTACTACGGCGTGATCGGGCTCGCCACCGACATGCGCCTGCGCACCCCGCCTCATCCAGAGAAAGTGGGCGTCGAGAACCAGGCGCTCCACATCAATGCGCTCGTCATCGGCGGGTTGCAGCGCTCGCTCGGCGTCTATCTCGACGAGGAGCGCATGATCGCCCGGCTGGAGGAGATCCGCGCCGAGCGGGAGGGGGCGGCATGAGCGAGATCGACGCGCCGATCGTCAACATCGCCGGCGAGCACGTCGCGCTCGGGCCGCTGCGGCGCGAGCATCTCCCCCTCTATCTGCGCTGGCTGAACGACTTCGCGACGACGCGCATGCTGGAGGTGCAGCCGCGCCCGATGACACTGGAGCAGGAGGCAGCCTGGTACGACGCGGCGGCGACGAGCGAGAGCGACTACCACTTCACCATCTATGAGCGCGCCACCGGCCGCCCGATCGGCAACTGCGGCCTGCACCGGGTCGATCCGCGCAACCGTCGCGCCGAGGTCGGCATTCTGATCGGCGAGCCCTCGGCGCGGGGGAAGGGCTACGGCGCCGAGGCGATGCGCCTGCTCGTCGATTTCGCCTTCACCGCGCTCGGGCTGCACAGCGTGATGCTCTGGACCTACGAGTACAACATCCCCGCCCAGCGGGCGTACGCCAAGGTCGGTTTCCGCGAGATGGGCCGCCGGCGCGAGGCGCGCTGGTACAACGGCCGCTTCTGGGACGAGATCGCCATGGACCTCCTCGCCTCCGAGTTCGAGAGCCCGGTCTTGCAGGCGCTCCTGGCGCCGGAGCCGCCCCGGTCATGAGGGCGCATCCGCCAAACGGGTGAGACACGCGCGCAACCCTGCCTTGCGAATCACCCGATCGGGGGAAGGCAGGGGGGCCGGAATGCGGCAAAGTAGGGACGAGCGTTCGGGGCGCTCCCCCGGGGCTCCCGACCTGGGAGCCCCGGGGGGACCGGACAAGCGACAACGATCAGCCCCGAACGCCGGACCGGCTCTCTCGCGCCGCGCCTCCATCCCCGGCGCGGCTCCAACCGCGATCGCGCCCGCCGCGCGGGCCGATCGCCCTCCACCCCGCGCCAGCGGCGCGGCTCCCTACCCTCCAGGTCGGACGGGGTTCCCAGACCCCGTCCACCTTCTCCTCAGCCATTGATGACCAGGAAATGGGCCAGACGTTGATTGCAGGGACCATCACCATGGATGGTTGAGGCGGAAAGTCTCGGG
>JADYYO010000259.1 GCA_020853615.1 Thermomicrobiales bacterium | reverse complement strand
CTACGGGAAGCGGGGGAACTTCGAGAAGTCGGGCTTTCGCTTCTCGATGAACGCCTCCTTCCCCTCCTTCCCCTCGTCGGTCATGTAGAAGAGGCGGGTGGCGTCGCCGGCGAGCTGCTGGATGCCGGCGAGGCCGTCCGTCTCGGCGTTGAAGGCGGCCTTCAGGAAGCGGATCGCCGTCGGGCTCTTGGCCAGGATTTCGCGCGCCCAGCGCTCGGCCTCTGCCTGTAGCTCGGAGACCGGGACGACGGCGTTGATGAGGCCCATGTCGAGCGCCTGTTGCGCATCGTACTGACGGCAGAGGAACCAGATCTCCTTCGCCTTCTTCTCGCCGACCGTCCGCGCCAGAAGGCCCGCGCCGTAGCCGGCGTCGAAGCTGCCGACCTTCGGTCCCGTCTGCCCGAAGCGGGCGTTCTCGGCCGCGATCGTCAGGTCGCACATCAGGTGCAGCACATGGCCGCCGCCGATGGCGTAGCCGGAGACGGCGGCGATGACCGGCTTCGGCAGGTAGCGGATGAGGTGCTGCAGGTCGAGGACGTTGAGCCGGGGCACGTTGTCGCCGCCGACGTAGCCGGCGTCGCCGCGCACCTTCTGGTCGCCGCCCGAGCAGAACGCCTCGGGGCCGGCGCCGGTCAGAATGACGACGCCGATATCGAGGTCCTCGCGGGCGTCGGCGAAGGCGTCGATCATCTCGGAGACGGTCAGCGGGCGGAAGGCGTTGCGCACCTGGGGCCGGTTGATGATGACGCGGGCGATGCCATCCTCGCTCTTCTCGTAGATGATGTCCTCGTAATTGCCGACGTGCGACCAGCCTGCTGCCATCGATCCTCCTCCTTACCTCGCCGCGACGACGCGGCCCTGCCGAACGAGAAACTGCCTGACGAGATGGGCGAACCGCTCGGGCCGCTCCAGATGGACCGCGTGGCCGGCGTCGGGGACGATGCCTAGCTCGGCATGGGGCATCACTTCCTGCATTTGCCCTGCAATGCCCGCGAACTTGCGATCGAGTGCACCGGCGATCAGGAGCACCGGCACGTCGAGCGTCGGCAGACGGTCCCAGAGGGAGGGCTGCGCACCCTGCCCCATGCCCCGGAGGCTGTTCGCCAGCCCGATCGGGCGATTGCGAAGGCGCTGCGCGGTCTGCCGCTGGCGAACGGGATCGGGAAGCAAGCGCTGGCTCTCCCACATCGGCAGCGCCTCCCACTCGCGCACGAACGCGTCGATCCCATCCTGCTCGATGCGGTCGGCCAGCGCGTGGTCCGCGCGCTCCCGCGCGATCCGCTCGGACGGCGAGGCGATGCCCGGCGTCGCGCTTTCGAGAATCAGGGCTGAGACGAGGCCGGGGTGGCGAAAGGCCATCCCCAGCGCCAGCCGGCCGCCCATCGAATAGCCGAGCCAGGCGGCGCGGCCGATGCCCGATTGGCTGACCGCCGCGGCGATGTCGTCCAGGGCGCATGCGAAGCTATAGCGCTCCAGAGAGGCGGGCGCCGGCGATACGCCGTGCCCGATGACGTCGACGGCGACGAGGCGATGGGATCTGCCGAGGGAGTCGCGAAGGGGCGCCCAGGTCTCGACGCTCCCCGTGAAGCCGTGCAGCAGGATGAGTGGTTCGCCCGCGCCGCCGACCTCGATGTGGAGCGGGGCGGCAGGGTCGCCAGGCATCTCGGGCAGGGCGCTCATCGGTGGTCTCCGGGTGCAATCGCCGCGGCGACCGCTTGCCAGGCGCGCTGGTGAAGCTCGACGTTGCGCGCGCGGTCGGTGACCACCTCGATGATATCCAGCCCGGGGTTGCGCAACGAGCGCTCGACGGCGCAGCGGAAGGCGGGCCAATCGCGCGGTCGGGCGTAGGACGCGCCGTAGAGCCGGGCGGCCGCCTCGACGTCGATTCCGGCCGGGGTGCCGAAGAGCGTCTCGAAGGTCGCCTCGTCGAGTAGCCCGGCCTGAGGCAGAAAGGAGAAGATGCCGCCCCCGTCGTTGTTGAGCACGACAATTGTCGCGGCGATGCCGAATCGACCGGCGGCGAGGAGCCCGTTCAGGTCGTGGTAGAAGGAGAGATCGCCGAGCACCAGCGCGAGCGGCCCCGTCACCACCGCCGCCGCGCCCAGCGCGCTCGAGACGACGCCATCGATCCCGTTTGCGCCGCGGTTGCTCACGATGCGGACGCGCCGCCCGTCGCCGCGAACGAAGGCGTCGACATCGCGAATCGGCATGCTGTTGCCGGCGACGAGCGTTGCGCGGTCGGGGAGGAGATCCGCCAGCACGGCGATGGCGCGCCCCTCGAACGGCTCCTCGGTGGTGACGAGCGCGTCGGCGATCGCGCGGCTGGCCCGGCAATCGAGATCGCGCCACAGGTTGCGCCAGGCACGGCTCCAGTCATGCTCGCGGCCTTCGAGCGCGCCGGCAATCGCGCGCAGCGTCATCGCCTCGTCGGCGTGCATCACGATCGTGGCAAGGCGGTCGGGGTCGCGCGGCGGGCCGGGGTCGATCAGCGCGTGCGTCTCGCCCGGGTGCGCCGCCAGGAACTGCAATAGCGGCTTCGAGGTCGGGATGGCGCCGGTGCGGATCACCACGTCCGGCGCGAGGGCGGCGGGGTCCGGGTGGACGCGCAGGAAGGGGTCGTAGGCGGTGATGATGCCCTCGCGCGCGCCCGCCCCGAAGCGCAGGCCCGAGAGGGGGTCGGCCAGGATCGGGTAGCCGGACACATGGGCAAGCGCGATGGCCGCTGCCGGGAGATCGGGGCTGGCGCTCGGGCCGCAGACGATCAGGCCGCGAGGGGAATTCGCCATCTGCTCGGCGAGCTGCCCGACTGTGGCCGCGTCTGGAACCAGGTGACTGGGCTGCATCGCGGATATCGACTCGACCGCTGAACCGGTTGAGATGCTCTCTGCCGCCTGCTCCGGGAGCGCATCGGGCAGGAGCGGCTCCCGAAACGGGAGGTTGAGATGGACCGGCCCCGACGGTGTCGCCAGCGCGGTCCGCGCCGCGCGGGCCGCTGACGACCGGAATTGCCGGGCGACCGCCGGCTCGCCGTCCGGGACGGGCATGTCGGCGAACCACTTGACGTGGCTGCCGAAGAGGGCGATTTGGTCGATCGTCTGCGCCGCGCCCCAGCCGCGCAATTCCGGCGGCCGGTCGGCCGTGAGGACGACCAGTGGGATGCGGCCCAGGAACGCCTCGGCGACGGCGGGCAGGAAGTTCGCGGCCGCCGTGCCCGAGGTGCCGAGGAGCGCCACCGGCTCCCCCAGCTCGCGCGCCATGCCGAGCGCGAAGAAGGCCGCCGAGCGCTCGTCGATCTGGACCCAGAGGCGGATGCCCGGCTCGTGCAGGAGGGCGACGGCGATGGGGGTCGAGCGCGATCCAGGGCAGACCACGGCGTGCCGGATACCTGACGCGGCGAGGCCACCGGCGAGGGCGACGGCGGCCCGGTAGTTCGCGCTCCCGGTCGTGGCGCTCATGCGCTGCCCAGTGCCGCGCGCATCGGCCGCAGCTTCAGATCGGTCTCGGCGTATTCGGCGGCCGGCCGGGAATCGGTGACGATGCCACAGCCGGCAAACAGGGAGGCGGTATCGCCCGAGAGGAGCGCCGAGCGAATGGCGACGTCGAATTCGCCCGATCCATCCGGCGTTACCCAGCCGACCGGCCCGGCGTACCAGCCGCGATCGCGCGTCTCCAGCTCGCGGATGAGCGCCACGGCCGGCGCCTTCGGCTGCCCGCCAACGGCCGGAGTCGGGTGGAGCCGCTCGACCAGGCCGAGAATCTGGCCATTGCGGGGGAGGGTCGCCGTCACCGGCGTCTCCAGGTGCTGGACCGCGCGGGCGGCGACCACGCGCGGAGTGCCCGGCGCGCGCTCGACGCGATCGCAGACCTGCCGTAATGCCTGCATTGTGGAGCGGACGACGATCTCGTGCTCTTCGCGGTCCTTCGCGCTGGCGAGGAGTCGCCGCGCCAGTTCCGCGCGCTCGACAGCGTTTTCGCCGATGCCGATCGAGCCGGCGAGGCAGGTGACGTCGACGCGGCCGGCCTGCAGGCGGACGAGCCGCTCGGGGGTCGCGCCGAGGAACCAGGAGCGGCCCGCTTGCAGCGCGAAGTGCGTCGAGGACGGGTCTGCGTCGCGCAGATGCTCCAGCGCGGCGATCGGTGAAAAGGGGGCTGTTCCCCGCAACCGCTCCTCGCGCGCCAGCACGACCTTGGCGACATCGCCCCGCTCGATGCGCGCGATGGCGTTGGCGACCGTGGCTTCCCAGGCCGATTGCGAGGGGAAGGAGCGAGCTTCCACTACGGACGGGCGTTGGCTTGCTCCGCGAGGCATATCGCACCACGCGCGGGCCTGCCGAACGAGCGCCTGCATCTGCTCGTCACATTCCTCCATGTCCGTGTCGATATCGACGGGCAGCGTGACGCGCAGATAGGTAAGGCCGTCATAACGCTGCAGAAGCACGGCGGGGGCGGTCAGCTCGCCGTCCGGGAACGCTGACCAGCGGGGCGAGCGCGGCGCGTCGGCATCGAAGGCAAAGCCGCCGAGGAGCGGGAAGGGGATTGCGTCGTCGTCGCCGATGATCGATCCCCGGAGGCGACGCAGGGCCTCGCCGATTTGCGCGAAGCGGCTGGGGCCATGACCCGTCAGGCGCAGGGCGATGCCGGCCCCGGCCAGCGTGATCCCGGACGACCGTTGAGACCAGAAGACACCGCTCCCCAGCGTCTCGGAGGCGGCGGCGAGGAACGCGAGCGGGTCGGGAACCCCGCGCAGCGCCTCCACCCGGGTGACGAGACGAGCTATCCGCCGGGGCCGGTCATCGGCGGCGGGTCGCTCTTCGACAATCGGGGTCGATGCGACGGGGGCGAGCTGCATCATCGGTGTCACGAGCGTCCATCCTTGGCGGCGCCGCGAACGCCGTAGAGAAAGAGATCGCGGAGAGTGGGGAAGGCATCTTCCAGCCGCGCTGGCTCGCCCGTTGCCAGCCAGCGTAGGACGATCTGGTTGATCGCGCCGTACCAGGCGTACGCGGCGATGCGTGTATCGTGGGGCGGGAGTTGGCCGCGGGCGACGGCCTCGTCGAGGCACCCCGCGATCAGGTCGGCGAAGGCCGCGTTGATCTCGTTGAGCCGCGCGTGGAACTCCCGGCCCGCGCCGACCGCCTCCACCAGGAGGAGGCGCGCCAGCAGCCGGTGTTCGCCGAACGCGCGGAGGACCTCGCGCAGGGCGATCTCGCCCCGGGCGATCGGATCGGGCTCGGCGGCCATCGCCTCCGTGACTCGTCGCAGCAGCGCCTGGCTCATCTCATCGAGGAGGGCGAGGAAGAGGGCCTGCTTGCTCGGGAAGTGGAAGTAGAGCCCGCCCTTCGAGGTCTCCGAGGCGCGCGCGACCTCGTCGATCGCGGTGTCGCTGTAGCCGCGCTCGGCGAAGGTGGCCAGCGCGGCATCGAGCACCCGCTGGCGTCGAGATCGGCTCCGTTCCTGCGTCTTCGCCATGCCCACGTTCCGCTTGCCCAAAAAAACCGACCGACCAGTCGGTCGGATAGTTTAGCG
>JADYYO010000258.1 GCA_020853615.1 Thermomicrobiales bacterium | reverse complement strand
CTAGGCGACCGGCGTCGCCTCGCCGGAAGGCGTCGCTTCTTCCGCCGGAACCGCCGTGGCGTTCGTCAGCTCGTAGGCCGAGCATTCCGACACGTACAGGTAGCGCTTCACGTCGGGGTCGTCGATGTTATCCCGTGTGACGATCGTGGCCCCTGTTACCTGGTTCTTCGGATTCGGCTTGGTGCCGTTCTTCAGGTAATCGTCCAGGAGTTGCACGGCAACCTCGCCAATGTCGCCAGGGTGCTGCGCGATCAGCAGGTCGGTCGCGCCGCTCCTCAGATCCTGCACTTGTGTCGGCCCGGCGTCGAAGCCCACCAGCTTGACCTTGCCTTGCAGCCCCTGCTGCCGCAACGCCGCGGCGGCGCCCTGCGCGGCAAAGAGGTTCGTGCCGAAGATGCCGGCCAGGTCCGGATCCGACTGCAGCCTCGCCGACGTGATCTGCGCCGCGATGTTGGCATCGTCGTCGCAGTACTCCTGACCGAGGTACTGAATATCCGGGAACTCCTTCTTGATCGCCTCGGCAAATCCTTCTTCGCGCTGGTCGGTCGTCGAAATGCCGGGCTTCACGTTGACGACGAAGACCTTCCCCTTCTTGCCGATCGCCTCGGCAAGGCCCCGCGCCGCGAGGCGGCCGCCTTCGACGTTGTCGGTCGAGACGTTGCCGAGCTGGATGTCCGACTCGACCGTGGTGTCGACGCAGAGGACGGGGATGCCGGCATCGATCGCCGCCTGAATCGGCGCGATCATCCCCCGGCGGTCGTTGGGCGCGATCATGATCGCGTTCGGCTTGTTCTGCACGACCGCGTTGAGAATCGGCGTCTGCAGCGTCTGGTCGAAGCGCTCCGGTCCCTGGGTATTGATCGTGATGTTCCCGATCTCGGCCGCCTTGGCGCGCGCACCGCAGTCCATCGTGATGTAGAAGTTGTCGCCGATGACACCCTGGATGAACGCGATGGTGTACGACTCCTGCCGCGCCAACGCGCGAAAACCGAGCGGCGCGAAGAGCGTGAAGCCCGCTCCCGCGAGGACCGACGCGCGCAGGATGGTTCGCCGGTGCAGCCGGGCAGGGGTTCGAGACAACTCGGTCATGATGCCTCCTTGTTCGCGACTGTCGCCGCATCGGTGCGGCTCGCGGCAGCGTAACAATCGAGGCGCGACATCGCAACAGGCGCCAGTCCTCACGGCGCTACATTCGCTCCTCCGCCTTGCGCCGCCGCTGGTCAAGATAGACCGCGAGGATGAGCACGGCGCCGATCGCGACGTTCTGCCAGAAGGGTGGCACGCTCGCGATCACCAGGCCGTTGCGCAGCACGGTCGGGATGAAGGCGCCCACGACCGCGCCGCCGATCGTCCCGATGCCGCCGAAGAGGCTGGTGCCGCCGATGACGGAGGCCGAGATGGCCGCGAGGTTGTCTGCCTGGTGAGATCCGACCGACGCCGTCCCGAAGCGCATCAGATCCATCGCCCCGGCGACTCCCGCCAGCAGGCCGCTCAGCCCAAAGACTTTGACGAGGTGCAGATCGACATCGATGCCCGCCCGCCGCGACGCCGCCGCATTCGAGCCGATGGCGTAGGTGTAGCGGCCAAACCGCGTCCGGTTGAGGACGATCGCGGCGATCAGCGCGATGCCGTAGGCGATGACGATCGGGGGCGTGATGCGCAGATGCTGTCCCGCGATGTCGACGGCGACAAGCTCCTTCAGGCCGACGTCGACCTGCACGGCGGGCGGCACATTCGGCACCGACGTCCCCCCGGAGAGAAGCTGCCCGAGCCCGAGCGCGATGCCGAGCATCCCCAGCGTGACGATGAACGACGGCATCTGCAATCTGGTCGTCAGCAAGCCATTGATGACGCCGCAGATCAGGCCGGTCACGACGCCGGCGGCCAGGCCGACCGGGATGCCGATGTGCTGGTTCGGGAACTCGAACGCGGCGATCTGCTCCGGTGTGCCCGAGAGGGCGATCATCACCTTCGCCGCCACCACCGACGACAGGATCAGGACCGAACCGATCGAGAGGTCGATCCCAGCGGTGATGATCACGAAGGTGGTGCCAACGGTCAGGACGACCAATTGCGACGAGTCGATGGCGATCTCGTTCAGGTTCCGCAGGCTGAGGAACTTGGTCCCCTCGAAGGCGAAGAAGATCAGGACGATGATCAGCAGGATGATCGGCGTGAACGACTGCGACACCCGGGAGAGCATCCGCTGCCGCGCCGGCAGCGCCTCTGTTACCGCCTCGTCATAGGCCTCTGATGCGCTACTCACCCTGGTTCGCCTCTCCACGCGCGAATCGCATTGAGCCGGTCATCGCGCCGACCGCATCTTCGATCGACGCCGTCTTCGGATCGAGCTCGGCCACGACCTCTCCCAATCGCAGCACCACGATGCGGTCCGCGACCTGAAAGACGTTCGGCATATTGTGGCTGATGAAGATGACCGGGATGCCCGTATCCCGCACCTGCGTCACCAGGTCGAGCACCATCGCCGTCTGCGCCACGCCCAGCGCCGCGGTCGGCTCGTCCATGATGACGACCTTGCTCGCCCACATCACCGCCCGTGCCACGGCGACGCCCTGCCGTTGGCCGCCCGACAGCGTGACCAGGCGCCGCTCGATGTCGGGCACTCGGACGCGCAGCCGCGCCAGTTGCTCGTCGGTCTCCTTCCGCATCCGGTCGTTGTCGAGAAAGCCGAGCGCGCCCGGCAGTCCGCCAGTCCGATGCTCCCGTCCGAGAAAGATGTTCGCCACGGCGTCGAGATGCGGGGCGACCGCCAGGTCCTGATAGACCGTCTCGATGCCATGCTCCCGCGCATCCTGCGGCGACGAGAAGCGGACCGGCTGACCATCGAAGATGATCTCGCCCGAGTCGAACGGCAGCACGCCGGTCAACACGTTGATCAGGGTCGATTTGCCGGCGCCGTTGTCTCCGATCAGCGCCAGGACTTCGCCCGGCCGCACGGAGAGATTGACGTCTTTCAGGGCGTGCACCGGGCCGAAATGCTTGTTGATGTTGCGCGCCTCCAGCACGGGAGCGCGGGTTGCGACAGTCGATACCACTCTTTCTCCTTGGATGTGCCAGCCGACGCTCAAGCATCGAGCCGGTCGTGGCAGTTGGCGCTGCAGTACGGCTCGCGGATGGCGAACCGTCCGCTATCCTGATTCGCGCATCGTACCGCCGAATCGGTGGCGAGGTCAGGGGCGACATGAGCGCGTTCGCAGGAAAGACGATCCTCCTCGGCGTGAGCGGCGGCATCGCCGCCTACAAGGCCGCCGTGATCGCCAGCACGCTTGTGCAATCGGGCAGCCAGGTCGAGGTGCTGCTGACGGAGGCCGCCGCCCGCTTCGTCACCCCGCTCACCTTCTCCGCCATCACCCACGCCCCAGTCCACACCGATCCCTTCGCGCTCTGGGGCCCGGGCTTCTCGGGACACGTAACGCTGGCCGAGTGCGCCGATCTCCTGATCGTCGCTCCGGCCACGGCGATGACGATCGCACGCCTGGCGCTCGGCCTCACGGACGATCTGATCGGGCTCGTCGCGCTCTCGACGCCAGCGCCGATCCTGATCGCCCCCGCGATGGAAGATCACATGTTCTGGCATTCTGCCACGCAGGACCACCTGGCGACACTCGCCACGCGCGGGGTTACCGTCGTCGGCCCCGAACGCGGCCGGCTCGCCTCGGGCCGCTCGGGAGCGGGGAGGATGGCCGACCCCGCGACGATCGCCGCGCGGGCGGAGGACCTTCTTGCTCCGGCCGGACCGCTCGAGGGCGTCCACGTCGTGGTCACCGCCGGCGGCACGCGCGAGCCGATCGATCCCGTCCGCTACATCGGCAACCGCTCGAGCGGCACGATGGGCTATGCCATAGCGGAGGCGGCGCGACAGGCGGGCGCGCGCGTGACGCTCATCACCGGTCCGACCGCGCTCACGCCGCCCACGAGTATCGAGGTGGTTGCCGTCGAGACGGCGCTCGACATGCAGCGCGAGGTCGAAGCGGCGACGCGCGACGCCGACATCCTGATCATGGCCGCGGCGGTGGCCGATTTTCGGCCTGAGGTGCGTTCCAAGCAGAAGATCAAGAAGACGCCGGCGCTTGACGGCCTCGATCTGCACCTGACGCGGAATCCGGACATTCTCGCCATGCTCGACCGTCCCGGGCTGATCAAGATCGGCTTTGCCGCCGAGACGGAGCGGCTGCTCGAGAATGCAGAGAAAAAATTGCGCGATAAGGGGTTGGCCATGATCGTCGCCAACGACGCGGCGGCGACCATCGGTGCGCCCGAAAGCGCGGCGACCCTGCTCATGCCCGATCGGCCGGCCGAGGCGCTCCCGCGAATGGCAAAGGACGACCTGGCCCGCGTGATCGTCGAGCGAGCGGCCGGCCTTCTCGATCGGCGGGGACACCCGGTTCCGTGATCTACCAGGGCAGATCGAGCCGCCGTCCGTCACAGGTGGCGAAGTCGCAACTGGCGCTTCGCCTCGGCCTCGCCATCTACGCCGCGCTGTGCGCGACGATCGCGCTGCGGACGATCGTGCTCGTCTTCAGATTCCCTGATACGGTCTGGACGGTCCAGACGATACTCTCACTCTCCGCGCCGATCGTGCTGCCCCTCAGCTTTCTTCCCGGAGGCGAACGGGCGGTGATCGGCTCGGCGACGCTCGCGGATGTTACGGCTGCGCTCCTGCTGATGGCGCTGCCGCTGCCGCTGGCTGGCCGCCGCGGGCGAGGCTGAGACGCCCGCCATGCGAGAACTCGGTCGGAGACGAATCGGGAAAGAGGAGGAAAGAACGATGCTCCGGAATCTCGTGCGCAGCATGCTCGGACTGGTGTTGGTTGCGGCCGCGACCTGGCTCGCCAACTACATCACCGAGCGGCTGTTTGGCCCGGAAGAGAGCGAGACCGAGGCCTGACTCCATTGGCACGCCGTGGCCCGCGAGTGGACGACCCCCCGCGGTCCGTCCGCGCCATCTTCGCCGTCATCAGCGGCCGCAGTCGCTACGAGGCGCGCTCGCTGGTCAACTCGTTGGCGTGGGCTATCGGTAGCGACGTCGAGTTCCGATCCGTCGTCGTGACATCATCGGCCGAAGCGACGGCGGCAGCCCGCGAGGCGGCCATGGCAGCGGACGCCGTGATCGCCATTGGTGGTGACGGCACCGTTTCCGATGTTGCGACCGGAATCTTCGGCTCCGGAGCGGCGCTTGGCGTCATTCCCGCCGGATCGACGAACATCACTGCCCGCTCGTTGGGGATTCCCGCCGATCCCTATCAGGCGATCTCGGCCCTGAGACCACCTTGGCGCCTGCGCCGCATCGATGTTGGCCGAAGCGGCGACCGCGCCTTCCTCCATATAGCCGGCGCCGGATTCGACGCGGAGATCTTCAAGACCGCGAATCCGGAGTGGAAGCGGCGCGTCGGCTGGCCCGCCTATCTGCCAGCCGCCGCCGCCGCGCTCCGGATCGCCCCGTCCGCGGTTCGGGTCACGGTCGACGGCGAAACGATCGCAGCCCGGTCGCCGCTCGTGCTCGTGGCCAACGGCGGTTCGGCGATCACCCCGGAATTCAAACTCCACGACGAGATCCAGGTCGATGACGGCCTGCTCGACGTGCTGATCTTCACCGCGACCACCCCGGCCCAAATCGCGACGACGCTGGCGTACCTTGGCAGCCAGCGCCTCGAACTGTCCCCCCATGTCATCTGGCGCCAGTCGCGCGAGATCAGGATCGAAGCGTCCCCGCGGCTGGCGGTCGAGCTCGACGGCGATCCAAGAGGTTGGACGCCCCGCGACTTCAGCGTCGCCCCGGCCGCCCTCGACGTCATTCTTCCAACCGAGGCGAGCCAGCGATAGCGCCCGGGGCCGCGGTATCGTCAGCCCCCGAGGTAATACGTTTCGCCCGCCCCGTAGCCCATGTAGAACTGCTGCCCGGTCTGCGCGTTCTCGAACAGTGTCTGGCTGCCGTCCGAGGTCGTCACCGCGAACTGCGCGGCGGTGTACCACTCGGTCGCCTGGCCCGCGCCGAGCCAACCGGAGAAGACCACCGCGCCATCGGCAACGATCGTTACCTCGATGTCGCCCTGCGCAATGACGCGGATCGTCGCCCCGCCCTGCGGCGCGGCTGGCTGCTGTTGCTGAACAGCAGGCGCGGGCGGCTCTGTCGGCTGGGCCACCGCATTCGTCGCAACGGTCGGCGCCGGAGTGGCCGTCGGAACGGCCGCTGACGCGACGGCTGGCGCTGCCGTCGCCGTCGGGGGAACAGGAGTCGCCGTTGGAATCGCGGTCGGGCTCGGGAGCGCCAGTCGATCATCCGGGATGGGCGTCACGGTCGGGATCGCTGGCGGCACGGTGCTGGCGACGGGGTCGGGGCTGAACGAGATGCTGTAGATCCAGGCAAAGATTACCGCGCCCATAACCACCATGAACGCGATGATCGCGAAGTTGGGCGACCAGTGTCGCGGCATCTCCAGCGGCTTGACTGCCGCCACCAATTCGGCCGCGCTGTCGCCTCCGCGCGCCTCCTCGAACATCGCCAGCGATTTGCCGGGGTCGAGCTCCAGGTATGCCGAATAGTTGCGAACGATCCCGCGCTGGTAAATCAGCGGCGGCAGGACCGCGAAATCTTCGTCTTCGAGCGCGGCAAGATGGTGACGGTTGATCCGGGTCGCCTGCTCGGCTTCCCTCAGGGTCACACCTTTGGAAACGCGGGCCTGTCTGAGTGTGTCCCCGAAGACGCCCATTGCGGCTATCCGGCTCCCCTCTCCCCGGCGCACGGTCGTCCGAGGACTCTCACTCCCCAGCTACCATGCTATCGGATTCAGGACGAATGGGCAACCAACGAGCCCACAGCCGGCAGCGTTGGTCACGACCGCCTCCGCCTGGGCGACTCACCCCCGACAAGGCGGTCAAGGAGAGGTGTCGGCCGCCCATGGGACGAGACATCGGCGGCGACCAGCCAGACGTCATCGACCGGAACCCACCAGTCACCGATCGCGGATTGACAGGGCGCCACATCGTCCGCATGCACCAGCCGCCGATGAGTAAATGCCCAGGCATTCGCGCACCAGCCGCGTTGACCATCGGCAGACGGACGGAAATCGCGGCATTCGCGGCAGATGCGCGGGAGGTCGGTCCGGAACCATGCCGGCAGCTCTTCTTCCTCCTGCACTCGCCGGTTTGGCGCCCTGGGTTCCGCCTCTGACTGAAGCTCCATTGGTTCGGCTGGACAGATGGCTGGCTCACCACGATCAGCCGGCGCGGCACGCGGCTCCTGATTCTCCATTGGCCGCACCGGCGGCTTCTCGGGCTCCGCCCGCTCTCGCTCGGGTTCGATCGACGCCTGGCGGGCGGCACGGGGAGGTCGTGCCCCGGCGATCGCCTGCCTCGCGGGCTGCGCGTCGTCACCGCTCGACGAAGGCATGGCGGGGCGGGGGGCTGCCACTCGGGGTTCCTCGGGTTGGGCCGTCCGCTCCGCATGCATCTCGGGATCGTCGGCCACACCGGCGACCGCAACAGATTCCGGAACTGCTCGTTCAGGCGAGACGGACTGTGCGCGGATCGACGGCCGCTCCTGCACCGACCTGGCCCGGATGCGATCCCGATACGCCTCCCGAGCGCGAAAGACGGCCGAACGCGCGTCGAACCCCGGCGCCGGCACGGCAAGTGGCCTGGGCCGCGCCGCCGCGAGGACGGGCTGCGGCTCGTTCGGCGCCTCGGAGACGATGCGCGCCTCGCTCAGCAGGACATCTTCCCCTTCGCCATCCGATGTCGAGTCGACGTCGGCGGCGAGCAGCGCCCGCAGATGCTCCGCAGTCGCCGGGGCGACTGGCCCCATCGCCGACGTGCGCTGAAAGGCTGGTTCGTCCCCGGGCTCGCCGTCACGCGGCGTCCAGAGGCTCCGCTGCCACTCGTTGCGGCAGGCAAGCTCGTTGCGCCGCACCATGATCATGACGCCGTTCGACGTTTTTCGTTCGGGATGATGGCACCAGCCGCTGCCGGCCAGGCCAGCTTCCTGGAAGAAGCGGCAGGTCCCACACTTCTGCTTCGCCACGCCTTCCCCCAGCAGCGGACTATGGCTCGGTGCGGCAGATGAGACGGGAACAGATCAAAGGCGCGGCGGCGTCCCAGAGCCGTCTCGCCGTGCTGTTGTGATTGGATGGTTCGGCTGTCTCAGTGCCGACGGTGCGGCGCCGATTCTACCAACCAGTCCAACCTTTGTCCATCAGTCACCGCTCGCCAGAATACCCCGAGCCGGGCATCTGCGATGTGTCTCCGAAGTCTCGCATCGGGTAGCCGGTGGACTGGTATAGTTACCGATTGGTGTAACGATCGGCGCCGCGGCGTTCGCGCCACCGCACCCACTTCACGCCGACGATCCGGAGATTAGCGCACCCCATGTCGCAACGAAGAGTCATCCCGCTGACCCCGATGGCCGCCCCCGTTCGCCTGCCGGAAAATGGCAAGCGGTTCCATGTCTGGACGATCGGGTGCCAGATGAACGAGGCGGACAGCGCCAAGATCGCCGCCACCTTGCAGGAGGCGGGCTACGCGCCAACCACCCACGAGGAGGAGGCGGATATCGTCGTCCTTAACTCCTGCGTCGTGCGCCAGGCGGCCGAAGACAAGGTCTCCGGGAAACTCAACTCGCTGATCCGGCTCAAGCGGGAGCGGCCCGAGATCTCGGTCGTCCTGACCGGCTGTATGGTCACCAATCAGCAGGAGAAGCTCCGGCAGCGATTTCCGCACGTCGATCTCTTCTTCGATCCGTCGGACTTCGGCAAGCTCGCCGAGATCGTCCCGGAGATCTCCGCATTCAGCGACGATCTGGCGGAGCTTCCGCACTACTACGCCGATCCGCAGGCGCCGACCTCGGCGATATCCGCGTTCGTCCCGATCATCTACGGCTGCAACTTTCTCTGCTCCTACTGCATCGTCCCCTACCGGCGCGGGAAAGAGCGGAGCCGGCCGCTGGTGGAGATCGTGGCCGAGGTGGAGCGGCTCGTCGCCGGCGGCGTGCGCGAGGTGACGCTCCTGGGGCAGACGGTGAATGCTTGGGGCCATGACCTTCCCGACGCGCCGAACCTCGCCGATCTCCTGCGCGCGGTCGATGCGGTGCCCGGCCTCTCTCGGCTGCGCTTCCTGACCTCGCACCCGAAATACATGTCGGACGAGATCATTCAGACGATGGCCGACCTGCCGACGGTCTGCGAGCACATGAACCTTCCGGTGCAGGCCGGCGACAACGAGGTGCTGCGCCGCATGCGCCGCACCTACACCCGGGACTACTGGCTCGACCGCATCCAGCTTACGCGCAACCTGATGGCCGACGTCACGGTCGCGACCGACATCATCGTTGGCTTCCCCGGCGAGACTGAAGAGCAGTTCCAGCAGACCTACGACCTGCTCGCCGAGGCGCGCTGCGAGAAGGTCCACCTCGCGATGTACTCGCCGCGCCCCGGAACCCTCTCGGCGCGCTGGGAGGACGATATTCCCGCCGAGGAGAAGCATCGGCGACATCAGGAGCTCGAGCGCCTTCAGGAGCGTATCCAGACCGAAGTCCACGCCACCAAGCTCGGACGCACCTACGAGGTTCTGGTCGAGGGGCGATCCAAAGGCCGGTGGACGGGCCGCACGCGCGGCAACACCCTCCTCCACTTCGACGATCCCCGGGAGCTGACCGGCACACTGGTCGATGTCCGGGTGACGAAGACCTCGCCCTGGTACCTGATGGGTGAGGCCGTCTCCGATCCTCGCTGACTCGCGGCGCGTGCCGTCAATTGGCTACTCATTCACAAGAGGAAGGACACATCATTGGTACAGAGGCAGATGACGCGGCGGCAGTTGGGTGAAGAAGCCCGCAAGGCCGCGTTCGATGGAAACTGGGAAGAGGCCGTCGCCCTCAATCAGCAGATCATCGAGCGCTTCGAGAAGGACGCGGAAGCCTACAACCGGCTGGGCCGCGCCTACATCGCGCTCGGCAACCTCGACGAGGCGAAAGAGGCCTACACGAAAGCCCTGCGCGCCGACCCGGCGAACCTGATCGCACGCCGGAACCTGCAGCGCCTCGAGGTCCTCTGGGGCCACGGCTCAAAGCAGGCCGCCGAGACGACGCGCCCGGGGCCGATGCCGCGGCCGAGCGTCTTCCTCGAAGAGGTCGGGCGTACCTGGGTCGACGAGCTCGTCAATCCGGACGACCTCCAGCTTCTGGCCGACATCTCGCCTGGCGAGCAGCTTCAGCTTTCGCCCGAGGATGATCGGCTGGTCGTGCGCCGCGCGAGCGGCGAGCGGCTGGGCGAGGTCGAGCCGAAGACGGCGCGGCGCGTCCTCGATCTGATGCAGAGTGGGAATCGCTACGAGATCTACGCGCTGGCGCTCGCCGGGCAGACAATCCGCACAATCCTGCGCGAGACCTTCCGCGATCCCTCGGTGGCGACCACCGTCTCCTTCCCACGCCAGATCACCTCGCGCGCCTACCTGCGCGACCGCGACCTGCTGCGGCAGCGCGACGAGTCGGAGTTCTTCCTCTTCGACGAGGACGAGGAGGACGAGGAGGCCGCGCAGGTCACGATCGAGCCCGATGAGGAGGAGGCCGCCGAAGGCGAGTCCGAGACGGACTCGTTCGAGGCCGACGAGAGCGAGGACATCGACGAGGAAGAGGATACCGGCATCTGAGCTGAGCGGATCCTTGCGGTGGACGGCAACGGGCGCGGCCATCTCTGGCCGCGCCCGTTGCGTTTTCCCCGGTCGCTCAGCGCTCGACGATCACCAGGATGACGAGCATCAGGACCAGGAGGCAGCCGGCGATGATGTAGAGCCGGCGCAGGTCGGCGCGGATATACGCCAGTTCGGCCTCGCGCGAGAGCGCCACGGGACGCACCGTGGAGCGCAGACTCGACCGCCTCGACCGGGAAGGCGCCGCGACCTCGACCTGGGTTGGCACGGCCACCTCGGCCACCTCCGCCGCTGCCGCGTTCCGCCGCGCAATTTCCGCCGCGCGGCGGCCGCCGCGCGGCGGTCCCTTGCGCCGCTGGCTCGCCTGCTCACCTGACGATCGACGGCTCGCTGTATCGCTCAATGTCGCTCCCACGCTTTCCGAAACTGGCGGCTATCCACGAACGCTGAAGTCGGCGTCGATAGTTCCTGGCTGGCCGCCAGCATACGGCCCCGTCAATGGCGCCATGCCCATCGCTCGCAGATGCTCGTCCACAACGTGCCCCGGCGCAAGCCGCGGCAGCAAACGCGCGAGCAGCAGCACAGCCACGACCACCAGCCCGAGGTCGTCGACCTGGCCAAGGCCCACGAAGAAATCTGGGATCGCGTCGATCGGCGACGCGAAATAGAGCGCCACGAGCGCTGGCAAGAGGTATTTCATCGTGCCGACCCGCTCATCGCGCAGCAGCCGCCAACTCAGCCGCACCTGATCCCACAATCCGGCATTCAGGAGCAGCCCCGCGCCGGTAAACAATCCGGGTGTCGATCGCGCCATGTTTCTCTCATCCTCGCCTGTAGCCGCGCCTCGCCGCGCTAGCGATGCATTGCGTCAAACGTTGCATCCCGATCCAATGTTCCCGCCACGGTCGATTCGCGTGGCCGCCGCGAGCGCCTCTGGCGTATTCGCGTTGTAAAAGGAGCGAAGCTCGGGATCGAACCGGGTGATCTCCCCGATTCCGATCGCCCGCACGCGCACCTGATCGAAGAATCCGATGATCTGCCGGTTTCCCGCCGCGATCTGGGCTTCGATCGGCGGAATGCAGCCTTTGCCATAGATCGCGTGCAACGTCTGGAAGACGAGGCCGCGCGAGCTCTGCCGGCTCTCGCCCGGGATCTCCGGCACGAGGATGTCGAAATCGCGCCGCTCGTTCGCCATCATTCGCAAGATGTCCGGGTTGAGAAACGGCATGTCGCAGGCCACGACCAGGCAATACTCGTGCCGCGCATGGGCGAGGGCGCTGTGGATGCCGCCCAGCGCCCCGATCCCGGGAAACGCGTCGGGAACGACCCGAGCACCAAACGGCGCGTATCGCTCGCGGTCATTCGCCACCACGAGGAGATCATTGGCGACCTCGCTCAACCGCTGCAGCACGATCTCCAGCATCGCCGGGCCGTCATCGACCAGCGGCAGCAACGCCTTGTCGCGCCCCATGCGCCGGCTCATGCCCCCCGCGAGGACCGCCGCGCTCAGCGGTCGAGGCGCGTCCTGTTCGGTCATCGCTGCCCGAGGTCTGCCTGGAGCGGATGGTTGGCGTTCGTTCATGGAGCGCACTATACTGCCAGTCCAATCGGAAGCGCCGGGGCGCCCGCGGCCAGGGTCTACTCCATCGCAGGAGTTTCGCCCATGGATCTTTGCACAATACACCGCACGAGCCGCGGACAGCACCTCTGGCGATCCTGCCGGGGTGCTGTTCTTGTTTCTGGCCCCTCGGCTCCCGGTTCCGGGAGCCTGTAGATCGACCAGGACGCCGCGGGCGTCCGTCGGTGGAAAGGAGTGCTGCAGGCATGAATTCGAGCATGATCGGCAAGATCGAGAAGGCCCATCGCTACGCGAAGGAGCCGGAGCGCGTCAGGATCGATTCGCTGCAGACGACCTTCCACGGCAGCCATGATGACTACCGGGTCGGTCTCCAGGACGGGCAGTGGAGCTGCTCCTGCCACGCGTTCTCGTCGCACGCTCTCGGCACCTGCGCGCATGTGATGGCCCTGCAGCAACTCCTCGCGCCGATGCTCGAACCCGATGTCCGCTACAGCACGGAGTACACCGCCGATCTGGAGCCGGTCGGCGCGCTGAACTAGCGGCACACGCGCCGCGCCCGGCCTCGAGGCCGGGCGCGGCAAGCAGTCATCGTTTGGAATTAGACCTTCTCGTGGCCTGAAGCGGGCTACTCATACGGAATTCGGGTCATCACCGTCGTCTTGCCGCGGCCTGCCCTCACCCCCAGCCCCTCTCCCAGTGCGGTGGGCGAGGGGAGCGTGTTCGCGGAAGTTCGCGACAGACTGCAAGGCTTTCTCCTCCCTGCGGGCTAGAGCGTTACTTCTGGCATGCTATCGTGCGGCAACCCTCCCCTCTCCCAGTGCGCTGGGAGAGGGGTTGGGGGTGAGGGCAGGCGGTGGCAACGCGGCAGTGATCACCCGAATTCCGTATCAGGCCGCGGTTCCGACGGTCAATCCGGCTGCCCGCGCCAGCGCATCCGCCTTGTCTGTCTGCTCCCAGGGAACATCGAGATCATCCCGGCCGAAGTGGCCGTACGCGGCTGTCTGCTGGTAGATCGGGCGCTTGAGGTCGAGCGCCTCGACGATGGCCGCCGGCCGCAGATCGAAGTGCTCTTCGATCAGGCGCAGGATCTCCGCGTCCGGAAGCTTTCCGGTCCCGAACGTTTCGATCATGATCGACACCGGCCGCGCCTTCCCGATCGCGTACGAGACCTGAATCTCGAACCGGTCGGCGAGCCCGGCCGCGACGACGTTCTTCGCCACGTAGCGGGCGGCATACGCCGCCGAACGGTCGACCTTCGACGGGTCCTTGCCGGAGAACGCTCCCCCGCCGTGCCGCGCCATCCCGCCGTAGGTGTCGACGATGATCTTGCGCCCAGTCAGCCCCGCGTCGGCCATCGGGCCGCCGATCTCGAACCGGCCGCTCGGATTGACGTAGATCTTCGTCGCCTCGTCGAGCAGATCAGCCGGGATCACCCGCCGAATCACCTCGTCGGTGATCGTGCGCTCGATCTGCTCGTTGCTGACGTCGCTCGCGTGCTGCGTCGAGATGACGACCGTGTCGACGCGGACCGGCTTCCCCCGGCGATACTCGACCGTCACCTGGGCTTTCCCGTCCGGCAGCAGCCACGCGATCTCCCCGCTCTTGCGGGCCTCGGCGAGCCTCCGGGCGAGCCGATGCGCCAGCGCGATCGGGAGCGGCATCAGCTCCGGCGTCTCGTTGCTGGCGAACCCGATCATCATCCCCTGGTCGCCGGCGCCGATGCGATCGAAGGCATCGCTGCTCTGCCCGGACCGCGCCTCGATCGAGCCGGCGACCCCGTCCGAGATTTCAGGGCTCTGCTCCTTGATCGAGACCATCACCCCGCAGGTCTTCGCGTCGAAGCCATGCCGCGAGTGGGTGTAGCCGATCTGCTCGATCGTCCGTCTCACGACGGCCGGGATGTCGACGTAGGTTCTGGTCGTGATCTCGCCGAAGACGAGGATCATCCCGGTGGTCGTCGCCGTTTCGCAGGCGACGTGCGCCTCGGGATCTTCCGCGAGGATGGCATCGAGCACCGCATCCGAGATCTGGTCGCAGACCTTGTCGGGGTGCCCCTCGGTCACCGACTCGGACGTGAAGTAGGTTTTCTCCGCGGTCATCCAGCTATCGCCGTGGCTGCTCATGATCCCCTCGCCTGCGCTGCGTCTCCGGCTCGATCCGCCCGCATCGATTACGTGCCACCCTCCCAGGACGACAGGTAGCGCTCCTGCTCCTCGGTGAGCTGGTCGATCTCGATCTCCATCGCCGCCAGCTTCAGCCGGGCGATCTCGCGGTCGATATCCTCCGGGACCCGGTAGACGCCCGGCTGCAACGCCTTCCCCTCACGCACGAGGTAGGCGACGGCCAGCGCCTGATTGGCGAAGCTCATGTCCATCACGCTGGCCGGGTGTCCCTCGGCGGCGGCGAGGTTGATCAGCCGCCCCTCGCCAAGGAGGATTACCCGCTGGTCAGGGCCGAGCACGAACTCCTCGACGAACGGGCGCAGCGTGCGCCGCCCCTCGCCCGACATCTCCTCGAGCGCTGTGATGTTGATCTCGGAGTTGAAGTGCCCCGAGTTGGCGAGGATCGCGCCATCCTTCATCTGGTCGAAGTGGTTGCGATCGACGACGTTGATGTTCCCGGTGGCGGTGACAAAGAGATCGCCGAGCGCCGCGGCGCGGTCCATGGTGGTGACCATGAAGCCGTCCATGGCCGCTTCCAGCGCGCGCACCGGGTCGATCTCGGTCACGATCACCCGCGCGCCCATGCCACGCGCGCGCATTGAGATCCCCTTGCCGCACCAGCCGTAGCCAGCGACCACCACGGTCTTGCCCGCAAGCAGGATGTTCGTCGCGCGCAGGATGCCGTCGATGGTGCTCTGGCCGGTCCCGTAGCGGTTGTCGAAGAAGTGCTTCGTTTCGGCGTCGTTGACCGCGATCACCGGGAACCGCAGCAGGCCCTCGTTGGCCAGGGCCTTGTGCCGGATCACTCCGGTCGTCGTCTCTTCGGTCGCGCCGATGACGTCGGGCAGGAGGTCCGGGCGATCCTTGTGAATGAGCGTGACGACATCGGCGCCATCGTCGACGATAATCTGCGGCCCGTGGTCCATTGCCGTCCGGATGTGCCGATAGTAGGTCTCGTTGTCCTCGCCCTTGATGGCGAAGACCGGGATGCCATCTTCGACCAGCGCCGCCGCGACATCATCCTGCGTCGAGAGCGGGTTGCTCGCGCAGAGGACCGCCTGGGCGCCGCCCGCCTGCAGCGCCCGCGCCAGATTCGCGGTCTCCGTCGTGATGTGGGCGCAGACGACCATGCGGATCCCCTCGAGCGGACGCTCCCGCGCGAACTGATCCCTGATCTGCGCCAGCACGGGCATCTCCCGCGCGGCCCAATCGATGCGGCGGTGGCCATCTGCCGCGAGGCTCGGGTCCTTGATATCAAATGGCCGCCGGCTCGGCGGTGACTCGACCATGGACATTACGCTCCTTTCGCGGCCTGCTCCAGCCGCGCGTTGGCAACTTCTCGTGCGACGGGCGTCTTCAGCGATTCCGCGTCGACCGCGCCCGCGTAGTCGGGGAAGACGCGATCGAACCGCGCGACAAACGCTTCGGGGGTAAAGGCGTGCTCCTGCGTCCCGTGCTGCTCGATCACGTACGTCGCCGCGAGCGAGCCCATGCGGCCCGCGACCTCGAGCGGCTGACCGAGGATGAGCCCCTTGAAGACGCCGGCGCGATAGGCATCCCCGCTCCCCGTCGGCTCGCAGGTCGGATCGGCGGGCGCGGCGGGGATGACGACCTGGCGGCCGCCACAATAGAGTTCCGACCCCTGACTACCAAGGGTGACGCCGACGAATGGCACGCGGGCGACGAGATCCTCGACCGAAATCCCGGTCCGCTTGCCGATGACCGCCATCTCGTAGTCGCTGCCGATCACCGCCCACGCGCGGTCGATCCCCTCGCGCAGCGCCTCCTCCGAGAGGGAGACGACCTGCTGCGAGGCGTCGTAGACGAGGCGGCAGCCGGCGTCGGCGAACTCGCGCGCGTGCCGGCGCATCGCCTCCAGAGTCGTCGGCCCGACGATGCCAAAGACCGCGTCCCTGCCGAGATCTGAGACCGAGAGCTGCTCAGCGATCGCCGAGGCCCCAGGATAGAACCCCGCGATCTGGTTCCCCGCGAGGTCCGCCGTCATGAAGGCGGAGCCGGTCATCTCGGACGGCACGTCGACGACATGCGAGGTGTCGATGCCGAGCCGGTCGCACGCGGCGCGGTAGTCGCCGAAATCGCTCCCCCCCGCGCCGACCAGCGCCGGCCGCTCGCCGAGGAGCGCGAAGTTGTAGGCGATGTTCCCGGCCACGCCGCCCCGGTACTTCTTGAACGAATCGAAGAGGAAGCTGACCGAGAGTACCCGCACCTTGCCGGGAATAATGTGGTCCTGAAAGCTCCCCGGGTACGTCATGATGTGATCGTACGCAAGCGACCCACTGATCACGATCGTGGGTCGGGCCGGCGCGCCAACCGAATCCATGAACGCTATGGCCTCCACCGCGAAACCGCGCCGCAATCTCCGGAGAATAGCATGGCGTCTCGCTCCCGCATCAGACCGTAGCCATCGGCCGGTTGACGAACGCGAGCGCCTTGTCGACCTCCGTCTGCGGCACGTCGTCGCGTACGACGACGCCGCCGCCGTCGAGCGGGAGGATAAAGCGCTGCCGACCGGCCACCCGCTTCTTGTCAGTCTGCATCATGGCGCGCACGCGGCCGGGGTCGACGGACGTCGCCATCGGGAGATCGAAGCGCGCGACGAGGCGTCGGATCCGCTCCGCTTCTTCCGCCGAACAGGTCCCGCGCAGCCGGCCCAGCTCCCCCTCAGCGCACATGCCGATCGCCACCGCCTCCCCGTGCAGGTGCTGGTAGTCCGCCGCCTCGATTGCGTGCCCGAGGGTATGGCCGAAGTTCAGATAGGCGCGGATGCCGGACTCCCGCTCGTCCGCCGCGACCACCGCCGCCTTCAGGGCCACGTTGCGCCAGATCAGGTAGGAGAGCGCCGGCTCCTCCAGCCGCTTCAGCCGCGCGGCATTGCGCTCCAGGAAGGTCGCCAGATCGCCGCGCTCCCCACCCGGGGTCGCGCGCTGAATGATGGCGTGCTTGACAATCTCCGCCCAGCCGGAGCGCAGCTCCCGCTCGGGGAGCGTGCGCAGCGTGGCCGTGTCGATGATGACGAGCGACGGCTGCAGGAAGGCGCCGATCAAGTTCTTGCCGGCGGCGTGGTTGATACCGGTCTTGCCGCCGACGCTGCTATCGACCGCGGCAAGCAGGCTCGTCGGCGCCTGCACGAGGCCGACGCCGCGCAGCACGGTCGCCGCGACGAACCCGGCCAGGTCGCCGACCACGCCGCCGCCGAGTGCGACCACCACGTCACCCCGCTCAATGCCGCCGCGCAACATCCACCCGTAGAGGTCGTCCGCCGTCGCGAGGCTCTTGCTCCCCTCCCCGGCCGCGACCGCTTGCAGCTCGACATCGAGGCCGGCGTCCTGTAGCGATCGCGCCATCGCCTCGCCATGGAAATGGTCGACATTCACGTCCGTCACGACCCAGGCGCGGCGGGCTTTCGGCCACTGCGCCCGTGTCGCTGCGCCCGCGCCCTCGAGCAGATCCGGGGCGATCGAAATCAGCGACGTGGCGGAGGCCGCGTCGAGCCGGACTTCGAACGCGCGCCCCTCGGCGAGGCTCGCGACCATCGCGATCTCGCTGGCGACCTCCCCCGGCGGGATGCCGTCGACGGAGAGGGTCAGGTGCGCGCGGTCGTAGGCGGCCTGGCGCGTCTCCTTCAACTGGCGAATGCGCGAGAGCGGGTCGTTGCCCGCGAGCATCGGCCGCTCGACGGCGTCACCCTGCGCCGCGGCTTGCTCGACAATGCGGGCCAGAATCGTCTCCGGTGATGCGTCCAGCGCAATGACCAGCGTGCCCGGGCGGCCCAGAAGATCGTCGCCCCAGGCGCTCGGCTCGGCCACCGCCCCGCCGCCGGTCGCGATGACGACCCGGTCCTGCCCCAGGCCGCACCGGAGCATCTCCCGCTCGCTCGCGCGGAACGCGGCTTCTCCTTCGCTGGCGAAGATCGCGGGAATCGGCCGCTCCCACACGCGCTCGATCTCGGCGTCCATGTCGAACGCCGCCCAGCCGAGGAGGTCGGCGACGCGACGCGCCACCGTGCTCTTCCCCGTGCCACTGAATCCGACAAGCACGATGCGCGAGAGCGGTTCCACGGAGCCTCCATCCTTACCGGTCGACCGGGCGATCAGTATAGTCGGGCTGATTCTCGATAGCCGGTCCCCACGGGGGACATGCGGATCGTGTCATGCTGAGGAACGAAGCATCTCGGCACTGTTGAAGCGGCGTTCCAAGGAGTCGAGATCGGAGTCGAGATCCGTCGCTTCGCTCAGCATGACAGCCGGTCCGCACGGGGCTGTAGCAGGGAGTGTCGTGCCCGTGACCCCAGAACCGACCCATATCCTGTCGCTCGATCAGGGAACGACGTCGAGCCGCGCGTTCGTCTTCGACCGCGATGGACGCCCGGTCGCGTCGGCGCAGATGCCGACCACGCAGCACTTTCCGCGCCCTAGCTGGGTGCTGCAGGACCCGGTCGAGATCTGGGAGACGACGCTGAAAACCGCCCGTGACGCCATGGCGCGCGCGAACGTGACCGGTCAGGAAGTCGCCGCCGTCGGGATCGCGAACCAGCGGGAGACGCTCGTCGTCTGGGAGCGGGGCACAGGGCAGCCGGTCCACCCCGCCATCGTCTGGCAGAGCCGGCAGAGCCAGCCGCAGGTCGACGCGCTCGGCGCGCGGGGCATGGCCGCAACCTATCAACAGCGGACTGGCCTCATTCCGGACGCCTACTTCACCGCGGCGAAGCTCGCCTGGCTTTTCGAAGATCAGCCGGAATTGCGCGCTCGCGCCGGGGCCGGGGAGCTCCTCGCGGGGACCGTCGACTCCTGGCTCGTCTGGAACCTCTCCGGCGGCGCGGCCCACATCACCGACGCGACGAACGCCTCTCGTACGATGCTCTTCGATATCCATTCGCTCGACTGGTCGCCGGAGCTGCTCGCCGACCTCGCCATCCCACACCAAATGCTGCCGTGCGTCGTGCCGAGCGCCGGCATCGCCGCGCGCACCGCGCCAGAGCTCTTTAGGGAGGAGATCCCGATCGCGGGCATCGCCGGCGACCAGCAGGCGGCCCTCTTCGGGCAGACCTGCTTCGCGCCCGGCGACGCCAAGAACACCTACGGCACCGGCTCGTTCCTGCTGATGAACGTCGGCGCGCGGCCGGCCCCATCGGCCCATCAACTGCTGACCACGATCGCCTGGCAGCTCCCGGGCCGCCTCGATTACGCGCTCGAGGGCGCCGTCTTTGTGAGTGGCGCGGCCGTCCAGTGGCTGCGCGACGGCCTCGGCATCATCGAAGCGGCCGAGGAGGTCGAGACCCTCGCGGCGTCGGTTCCGGATAGCGGCGGCGTCACCGTCGTGCCGGCGTTGACCGGCCTCGGCGCTCCCTATTGGGACGCGGCCGCGCGGGGAACGATCCTCGGCATCACCCGTGGCACGACCGCCGCCCACATCGCCCGCGCGACGCTGGAAGCGATCGCCATGCAGACGGCGGACGTGCTCGACGCCATGCGCGCCGACTCGGGCATCGCCCTGACGAGCCTGCGGGTCGATGGCGGGGCATCCCGCGACAATCTGCTGATGCAGCTGCAGGCCGATGCGCTCGGAGTGCCCGTCATGCGGCCCGTGAACATCGAGACGACCGCGCTCGGCGCTGCCTATCTCGCCGGGCTCGGGGCAGGGCTCTGGCCATCGCTGGATGCCATCGCCGGGCGCTGGCAGATCGACCGGGTGTTCGAGCCGGAATCGACCGCGAGCGAGCGGGAGGCGCAGCGCGAGACGTGGCAGCGCGCGGTTGCGCGGTCGCGGGACTGGGCGCGCTAGCCCCGATCGTCCACAGCGCTTCGACCCGTGTCGATCTTCCGGATCGGGAAGCGCTCGTGGATCACCGTGATCTTCGGCGCAGCGCTCGCCTCGCTCGCGGCGTCCTTGTCGCCCCCACGGCGGCGCAGGGCCGAGAGATCGAGACCGCGCACCTTCTCCATGGCCTGCCGCCAGAAGTCGTCGAGCTGGCCCTTGCTCGGCTTGAGCCCGGTGCGGTAGTAGAACTCGGCCGCCTTGCCGACGACCATCGTTCCGGCGTAGGCGATGGCGAGCTTCGGAATCGCCCCGGCGGCGAAGGGGAGAAAGTTGGTCGCCTCCCGCGCCAGCGACCGCCACATCAGCCCCGCGCCGACGACCGGCAGCACCTCCTGCAGGATCGCGCGCTGGTCGTGAAGGTCGCGGCCGAAGACGGCGGCGAGCTTGTAGATCATCATCACCTGGTTCTTGGTGAGGACGATGAAGTCCGCCCCGGCCGCGGCGATCGAGCCGACGATCGGGATGAGCGCCGGGATGTTCGAGACCAGCGAGAACTGCGCGTTGGCGGTCGACGTCTCGGAGATGATCTGCCTCGCGGCTGCCGGCCGCAGCGCGGGGAGCGCCCGGCCGAGGGCCGGCGCCCGCTCCGGCGCGCGCTTCACGATCTCGGTCCGCAGGCGCTCGATCGCCTCCGCGTCCGTCGGATTCCCCTCGAAGCGGACGATCGGCACGGGCGGCGATTCGAAGCGCAGCGCCTCCGCGACGCGCGACTGCGCGCCCGTTCTGTCCGGATCCCAGACGATCGCCGCATCGAGCGGCACGGTCGAGCCGACCGACTCGTCGACGGCGCGATAGGTCGAGCCGAACTGGCCCTCAGGGCCGGTCAGCGCCGTCCCCAGCCGGCGGGCATCCTCGGCCGTCGGGGCGACGATCATAAAACGGGGAGGCGTCTCCGCCTGCTCGCGGAGCTCGTCGAGGCTCACCTCGCGAATGACGCTCATCATGTTGCGCATCGCGTCGAGCGCGCCCAGGTTCTGCACGGTTCATCCTCCGGTGACGGGGCGGCTCACCTGCTCGCGTGATCGCCGGTCGCCAAGCCTCTCGCGCGGAAACGTCCTGTCGCTCCCGCTACCACTGCAACGGTATGGCCCGCAGACGCGTTCCCGCGGGGACGCGATCGCGCGATTCCGGAATCACCAGCAGTGCGTCGGCCGCTGCCAGCGAGCTGAGCACCCCCGCCCCCTGCTCGCCGACGCTCCGCGCAACAATCGTTCCATCGTCGCGCCGCTCGAGCCGGACGCGGACGAAGTGCCGCCGCTGTCCCCGATTGTCGTGGCACTCCGCGGTCACCACCTCGATCGTCGGCAGGCCGACCTCATCATGGCCGGCCAGGCGCAGGATCGCCGCCCGCCCGTAGAGGATGAAGCTGACGGCCGCCGCGACGGGATTCCCAGGCAGCCCGAGGAGCGGCGTTGTACCGATCCGGCCGAAGGCGAGCGGCTTGCCCGGCTTCATCCGCACCTGCCAGATGGAGACCTCGCCTTCCGCGCGCAGGACATCCTTGACGACGTCGTAGTCACCCAGTGAGACCCCGCCGGAGGTCACGATCAGATCGGCCGCGCGGCCCGCCGCCAAGCGGCCCGTGAGGTCCGGCGCGGTGTCCCGGGCGACACCGAGCATCTGCACCTCCGCACCCCAGGCGCGGGCCATCGCGGCGAGGACGACGGCGTTGCTGTCGCGGATCTTGCCGGGCGAGAGCGGCTCGTGCGGCGCGACGACCTCGTCGCCGGTCGAAAGGATCGCCACCACGGGCCGGCGATGGACCGGGACCGCCGCGCACCCGACCGACGCCAGCAGCCCGAGATCGGCCGGGCCGAGCCGCTGCCCGCGACGCGCGACCACCGATTCGACGGCGATATCCTCGCCCGCCTCGCGCACGTTGTCGCCGACGGCAGGAGACCGGAAAATCCGGACCGTCTGCCGCTCCGGCGCGCCGCTGCCGCGCCCCTCGTCGGTCTCCTCGAAGCGGACGACAGCATCCGCGCTCGCCGGCAGCGGCGCGCCGGTCATGATCCTGACCGCGCTCCCGGGCTGACAGGCGACCACCCCGCCCTGCCCCGCCGCCACGCGGGCGCTCACGTCCAGCTCGACCGGCGCATCCCACGTCGCCGCCGAGACATCCTCCGCCCGCACGGCATAGCCATCCATCGCAGAGTTCCGAAAAGGCGGCACGCTATTGCGGGCGACGACATCCTCGGCCAGGATCCGGCCACACGCATCGAGCAGGGTCGCCTCCTCCACCGGGAGGGGCCGGAACGCGGCCAGCACGCGCGCAAGGGCCGCGTCGACATCGAGCATCCGCTCGACCGCCTCCCAGGGGCGCTCCGCCAGCGGCGTCGTCGGCTCGGGCATGGCGCCGGGCCTACGAGCCCGCCGTGGCCTCCGTCGCGAGGCGGTCCATCGCCGCGACGAGATCTTGCACCGCGCCGGCCGACTTCTTCAGCGCGGACGACTCGTCGTCCGTCAGCGAGAGCTCGATGATCTGGCGGACGCCCCCCTGCCCGAGCTTGACCGGCACGCCGACGAAGAGGCCATCGATGCCGTACTCCCCTTCCAGATGAACGCTGCAGGGGAGGACCCGGCGCTTGTCGAGGAGGATCGCATCGATCATCTCCACGACCGACGCGCCCGGGGCCTGATAGGCGCTGCCGGTCTTGAGGAGTGAGACGATCTCCGCGCCGCCGTTGGCAGTTCGGTCCTCGAGCGCCTTGACGACGCCCGGCTCGAGAATCTGCGTGATCGGCACCCCGGCGACGGTCGAATAGCGGGAGATCGGGACCATCGTGTCGCCATGGCCGCCGAGGACCATCGCGCTGACGTCCTCGACCGAGACATCTGCCTCCTCGGCGATGAAGGCGCGGAAGCGGGCCGAGTCGAGGACGCCGGCCATCCCGATCACTCGCTCGCGCGGGAGCCCGGCGGCGGCGAAGGCGACGTGGCACATGGCATCGAGCGGGTTGGAGACGACGATGAGGATGGCGTCGGGCGACTGCGCGACCACCTGCTCCGTGACCGAGCGGACGATGCCCATGTTGGTCCGCAGCAGGTCGTCGCGGCTCATGCCCGGCTTGCGGGCGATGCCGGAGGTGATGACGACGATATCGGAGCCTGCCGTCGCGGCGTAGTCGTTCGCGCCGCTGAGGCGGCTATCGTAGCCGAGGACCGGCGCGGTTTCGGCGAGGTCGAGCGCCTTGCCCTGCGGCAACCCCTCCACGATATCGACGAGAACGATATCCGCGTAGTCGCGGAGCGCGAGGTATTGCGCGACCGCGCCACCGACCATCCCCGCGCCGATGACGCTTACCTTTGGCCTCGCATGTCCGGTCCGCGTCGTCACCATCGCCCTCCCCTGTTCGTTCTGCGACACGCGGGCAGCCGAGCCCGGATGTCGAGCCATCCGTCATTGAGAGGAAAGGATACGCCTTCGCGGTGAGGGCCGGGGGGTTGCGCGGGAGGGAGCGCCGGTCTCCGGTCGGGTTTCACTCCCGAACGACCCTCAGCCCGGTCCCGGAGCAACCCTCACCCCAACCCCTCGCCCTGTGCGAGGGGTTGGGGTGAGGGTCGTTCTCCAAATCCGGCCCCGCAAGATGCTATACTCCGGTTGACGGCGCGCTCCAGCGATCCCTATAATCGCGCGGTGCCGATCGTGAGGCTTGCCCAGGTGGCGGAACTGGCAGACGCGCTAGCTTGAGGGGCTAGTGCCCGTTTAGGGCGTGAAGGTTCAAATCCTTTCCTGGGCACCGGAAGCACGCCAGCCACGGGCGATTAGCTCAGCTGGAAGAGCGCCACGTTTACACCGTGGATGTCAGAGGTTCGAGCCCTCTATCGCCCATCAGCCCGATCGGCGCGACGCCAAGGTAGCTCAGTTGGTAGAGCTCACGACTGAAAATCGTGCGGTCAGCAGTTCGAGTCTGCTCCTTGGCACCACCACGCACATGCGCTAACGATCGCCGCGCCCCTATTTCGAAGTCTCGGCCGGCAGATCCTCTCGCTCACCCCACTCGTTCCACGAGCCGTCGTAGTTCGCGTAGTCGCGATGGCCGGTGCGGTCGAGCGCGAAGAGGATGGCCGTCGCCGTGACGCCCCCGTTGCAGTAGGCGACGACACGCTCGCCCGGCGTCACCCCTCCCTGCCGGAGCAATTCGCGCTGCTCCTCGAGCGGCTTCCACGTCCCATCGGCATTGACGAGCGACTTCGCCGGGATGTGCACCGCCGTCGGGATGTGGCCGCCCCGGCTGCCGCGCCGCACCTGGCCCGAATACTGCGCGGCATCACGAGCATCGACAATCCGGCCGCCCCCCGCCGTCGCCAGCTGCAGAACGTCGCCTGCTTCGACGCGCAGCTCCGGCCGTAGGCGCGTGGTAAAGACCGCCTCGCGCGCCTCGGGCGTCTCCTGATCGACCGGCCGGCCCTCGGCGGCCCACGTGCGAAAGCCACCATCGAGGACGGCCGCGCGGTCGTGGCCGTGATACTTTAGCGCCCACCAGAGGCGGGTCGCGAAGTGGCCGCCCGTGTGGTCGACGATGACGACATCGGTCTCGTCGCCGATACCGCACTCCGCCATCGCCTTCGCAAACGCCTCAGGCTGGGCGATCTGCGCCTTGACCGGGTTGTCCGGGTCGACGATGTCGGTCGTCCAGTCGACGAAGACGGCGCCGGGGATGTGCCCTTGCGCATATTCGTCCGGGGCGCCACGATAGACCGCCTGCTGGCGGCCATTGCCGAGGTCGGTGGTATCGACGTAGCCGCGAATGTCGACGACGCGCAGCGAGGGCGCATCGAGGTGATCGGCCAGCCACGCGGTGCTGACCAGCGAGTCGGGGAGGATTCCATCCACGGCCACTAGCTCCTTGTCTTGCGGTTCACGCGCCCGAGCTTGACGCCGTCCGGGCGCGTGACTATCATACCGAGGCTGAATCGATGCGGAAGTGGCTCAGTGGTAGAGCATCTCCTTGCCAAGGAGAAGGTCGCGGGTTCGAATCCCGTCTTCCGCTCCAGTTCCCCGGGCGATGCCCGGGCTTTTTTGTGCCGTGCGGCGGGTCCTCGGCTATGATCGGACGCGCGCGGGCGGACGTGGCGGAAAGGCAGACGCCGCGGTCTTAAAAACCGCTGAGGGGCAACCCTCGTGCGGGTTCGAATCCCGCCGTCCGCACCCGATTGTCGGCGCCTGCGCCGCCGTCGCCGGGCTGTCGGCCGTGGCCGCCAGTGGCACGCCCGATGCGATCTTCTCCTCGCCTCCATCGCACGGAGGCCGTGCCCATCTCCACCAGCCGATCGCGCGGATAGCGCGCATCCGGGCCAATGTGGCACGCGCGATAGCGGTGTCAAGAAGAGGAGACATCACCATGGCAGGCATTGGAACCCGGTTGATCGCGACCGCGGGGCTCGTCGCGGTTCTCGCGCTGCCGTTGAGCGGGCTGACGAACGCGGCGGCGCAAGAGACGGAGCACGGTTTCCCGGCGCAGCTTCATTCCGGAACGTGCGCCGATCTCGGCGCGGTCGTCCATCCACTCGGGGCCGTTCATCGCGGCGTAATCGCCGACGTGACGCACGGCGCGGACGAGGTGGGCAACGCGGTCAAGGCCGTCGCCCAGAAGTCCGAGGAGCTGGTCGGCAAGGCCTTCGACGAGATCAGGAAGGTGGATCAGGAGATCCGCCGCGAGCATCCGGCGGTGCTGCCGGTGGAGATGAGCGAGACGACGGTGAACGTCACGCTCGCCGACCTGCTCGCCTCGCCGCACGCCGTCGATGTCGCGCAGAGCACGAGCCACATGGAGGCCTCCATCGCCTGTGGCGACATCACCGGCCAGATGCCGGAGCAGGGGCGCGATCTGGCCGTGCCGATGCACGCGCGCAACAACTCCGGCTACTCCGGGGTCGCCTGGCTGCACCAGGATGGCGACAAGACGACGGTCCTCCTCTTCCTGACGCAGGGTCTGACCGAGACAGCGGGGACGCCGGTGGCGAGCACGCCAGCGCCGTAACGCCGGCCACGCTGCGAGCAAGGCGGCCCCGGTCGAGGCCGCGTTGACGCTGGTTTGCCCTCGTATCATCCTGCCGGGCCCGGCCGCGTGGCGCCGGGCGCGGCAGCCGACGAGAGGGGCGACAGATGGCGAGCGAGCTGAGCGATCTCCACGAGTGGGCCAAGGCGCACGAGCCGAAATTGGTGCATCGTGAACGGGCTCATGAAGAAGTGCATGGCGCGGGCCCCGTCGGCCGCTTCAACACCAAAGTGGCGGTCTGGATCACCGTCGCCGTCGGCTCGATGTGGTGCGCCTACGCCTTTGCCGCGCTGGCCCTGCTCTCGCTGCCAGACGCCTTGCACTCGGGAGACCCGATCATCATCGTGGGGTGGATCGCCCAGACGTTCCTGCAGCTCGTGCTGCTGCCGATCATCATCGTCGGCCAGAATGTGCAGGCGGCATCGAGCGAGGCCCGGGCGCAGGCCGACCACGAGACATTGACGGCGATCCACACCCTCGTCAACGCGGTTCACGAGATCAACACGCAGCAGAACGTCATCCTCGATCTGCTTGAGAAGCGGACGGAGGGCCTGGAGCCGCCGGCAATCCACCCCGCGCCCTGACGGACCTGTTCCGGACGATGGCTCCCCGCGCGAACTTCACCCCCAACCCGTTGCCAAGTGCCACTGATGCGTGCGAAACACCCCCCGCTCTCCTCCCTGCTGTCGTACCATCGACAGGCAATCAGGAAGGAGTCATCGCCGCCATGTCCATGGATGTCACCAAAGGCCCGACCCGGGTCTACATCGATCCCGCCCGCTGCATCGCCAACGGCAAGTGCACCACCGTCGCGCCCGGCGTCTACGTCATCGACGAGGAGACGGGCGTCGCCGTCATCTCGCATCCCGACGAGGCGACGATGGAGCAGCTCTGGGCCGGGGCGCGCGCCTGCCCGACGCAGGCGATCATCATCGAGCAGTTCGGGCGCCGGGTCTATCCGACGATCCTCGCGCCGATGTTCGGGACCACGAACGACGAGGAGCGCGACGAGGCCTGAATCGGCCACGTCGCTCACTCGCGAGAGCCGGAATCAGGAGCAGGGGAGTCGCGGACCGCACTAACGACGGAGGGGGAGCGGATGGAACGGTCGCGCGTCCGGAATCGCCCGCGCTTCGGGGTTCTCGTGGCGGTCATCGCCGTCTCACTGCTCGCCCTCCTTTCAGCGCCGGCAACAGCACTGCAGACGGCGACGCCGGTCGCCTTCCCGGTCGCGGCATCTCCCCTCCCGCCGGCGTGGCTCGCGTTCGGCCCCGGCGGCCAGCTCTTCGCCCGGGTTATCGTCGCCGGCGCCTGCCCGGCCATCTCCCTCGACGGCGTCAATGCCCCGATGACGCGCCGCGCCGAGACCGCCCCCGCCTTCCCGGTCGTCGCCTGCGAGGCCGTCGTCCCCTTCGGCGTGACGGCCGCGTCGATCGCCGGGCAGGCGCTCCCCATCCCCGCCGGTCCCTTCACCCGGATCGCCGTCATCGGCGACACCGGTTGCCGTCTGGACGATTGGGGCAAGGAATTCCAGGCGTGCAACGACCCGCGCGCCTGGCCCTTCGCGCAAGTCGCCGCCTCGGTCGCGGCCTGGAAGCCCGACCTGATCATTCACGTCGGAGATTACCTCTATCGGGAATCCCCCTGCCCCGAGGGGGACGCGGGGTGCGCCGGCAGCCCCTTTGGCGACACGTGGGACACCTGGAACGCCGACTTCTTCACCCCCGCTGCCTCGCTCCTCGGCAGCGCGCCCTGGGTCTTCATGCGCGGCAACCACGAGACGTGCGAGCGGAACGCGAAAGGCTGGTTCGCTTATCTCGATCCCCGGCCGTTCCAGGATGCCTGTCAGCGATTCACCGATCCCTACGTCGCGCCACTCAACGGCCTGACCCTGGCCGTCATCGACTCGGCCGAGGCCGCCGACACGAAGGAGTCGTCCGAAGAGACCGCCGAATACGCGCGGGAGTTCGCGCAACTGGCGGAGATGGCGCGGGCCGGCTCCTGGCTGGTGACGCATCGCCCGGTCTGGGGCATCCTGAGCGGGAAATCCGGCGAGTTCGAAGTCGATAACGCCACCTACACCGCCGCCACCGGCAACGCGCTCGGCGCCGACTACGGCCTCGTCCTCTCCGGGCACATCCACCTCTCGGAAGCGCTCGCCTTCGCCCCGGGCTCGGGCCGGCCGCTGCAGATCATCGGCGGCAACTCCGGCACGGCGCTCGACCAGATCCCGACCGCGAGCCCGACAGCCGGCCAACTCGGCGATCCGGAGGTGGCGACCGCCGAGACCCTCTCCTCCTTCGGCTTCCTCACGCTCGAACCCGACGGCCACGCCTGGAAGGCAACGCCACGCGACGTCAGCGGAACGCCCCTCCTCGCCTGCACCATGGTCCTACCGGAGATGGGCTGCGCCGCGCCCTGAAATGGCCGTCGCGGGAAATCCGGGAATCACCGCCGCATTGCCACGGCCGGCCCTCACCCCCAGCCCTCTCCCACTTCGGTGGGAGAGGGCTGGGGGTGAGGGTTTGCGTTGGGGGTGAGGGCCGTTCGACACACGAAACGGGGGCGGCCGGTTGGCCGCCCCCGTTATCTCCTTCGGAATGAAGGCTCGGACTAGTAGTCCATGCCGCCCGGCATCGCCGGGGCAGCCGCCTTCTCCTCCGGCTTGTCGGTGACCAGCGCCTCGGTCGTCAGGATCATGCCCGCGATGCTCGAGGCATTCTCCACCGCCGAGCGAGTGACCTTCGCCGGGTCGATGATGCCGGCCTTGAGCATGTCAACGTACTGGTCATTGATCACGTCGTAGCCGATATTGGTGTCGCCCTGCTCCTTCTGCTGCTGGCGCACCATCTCGACCACCACGGCCCCGTCCTTGCCCGCGTTCTGCGCGATGCCGCGCATCGGCTCTTCGAGGGCCCGCCGCAACAGGTTGACGCCGGTCTGGATGTCGCCCTCGGCCTGGACGCTGTTGAGCGCCGGCAGGGCGTTGAGCAGCGCCACGCCGCCGCCTGGCACGATCCCTTCCTCGACGGCCGCGCGGGTCGCGCTCAGCGCGTCCTCGACGCGGTGCTTCTTCTCCTTCAGCTCGGTCTCGGTGGCGGCGCCGACCTTGATGACCGCCACGCCGCCCGCCAGCTTCGCCAGCCGCTCCTGCAGCTTCTCGCGGTCGAAGTCGGAGGTCGTCGTCTCGATCTGCGAGCGAATCTGATTGATCCGCGCGTCGATCGCCGCCTTGTCGCCCGCGCCCTCGATGAAGACCGTGTCGTCCTTGGTGGAGACGACCCGGCGCGCCCGGCCGAGATCCTCGAGCGTGGCGCTGTCGAGGCGACGGCCCAGTTCCTCGGAGATGACCTGGCCGCCAGTCAGGGCCGCGATGTCGCGCAGCATCTCCTTGCGGCGGTCGCCGAAGCCCGGCGCCTTGGCGGCGAGGACGTTGAGGGTGCCGCGCAGCTTGTTGACGACCAGGGTCGCCAACGCCTCACCGTCGACATCCTCGGCGATGATCATGAGTGGGGCGCGGGCCGCCGCGACCTTCTCCAGCACCGGCAGGATGTCCTGGATCGAGGAAATCTTCTTGTCGGTGATCAGGATGAACGGGTCGTCGAGCTCCGCCTCCATCCGCTCCGGGTTGGTGACGAAGTAGGGCGAGAGGTAGCCGCGGTCGATCTGCATCCCCTCGGTGTACTCGGTCTCGAACTCGAGGCCCTTCGACTCCTCGACGGTGATGACGCCGTCCTTGCCGACCTTCTCCATCACCTCGGCGATGAGCTGGCCGATCTCCTTGTCCGCCGCCGAAATCGCGGCGACCTGGGCGATCTCGTCCTTGCCCGTGACCGGGGTCGCCATGTCCTGCAGCTTCTCGACCAGCGCGTTCGCGCCGAGGTCGATCCCCTGCTTGAGGAGCATCGCGTTCGCGCCGGCGGCGACGTTGCGCATCCCCTCGTGCACGATCGACTGGGCCAGCACCGTCGCCGTCGTGGTGCCGTCACCGGCCACGTCGTTGGTCTTGGTCGCCGCCTCCTTCAGGAGCTGCGCGCCCATGTTCGCGAAGGGATCCTCGAGCTCGATCTCCTTCGCCACGGTGACGCCGTCGTGGGTGACGGTCGGCGCGCCGTACTTCTTGTCGAGCGCGACGTTGCGGCCCTTCGGCCCGAGCGTCGTCTTGACCGCGTTCGCCAGCGTGTCGACGCCCTGCTTGAGCGAGCCGCGCGCGGTCTCGTTGAATTCAATGACCTTTGCCACGTGAGTCCTCCAGAATGGTCAGAAACGATCGGCAGACTAGGACGGCCGAGCCGCCCCGCTTACTCGGCAATCTTCGCCAAGATGTCCTTCTCGGAGAGGATCAGGTAGTCCTCGTCCTCGAGCTTGAACTCCGTGCCCGCGTACTTCGCGAAGAGGACGGTGTCGCCGACAGCGACGTCCATCTCGACCCGGTCGCCATCCTCGTCCCGGCGGCCCTTGCCGACCGCGACGACCGTGCCGCGCTGCGGCTTCTCCTTCGCGGTGTCGGGGATCACGATGCCGGACTTCGTCGTCTCCTCGCGCGACTGCGGCTGCACAACGACGCGATCGCCCAGCGGCTCGAGCTTCACGGCCGTCGCTGTCCCGTTACCCTTTGCCACGTCTCCGTTACCTCCTACGATCGTCCGCGCCTTGCCCGCCTCGCCTGAGGATCGGGCGAATTACCACCCGCAAGCCTACCAGCATCGTTAGCACTCTGCAAGGGTGAGTGCTAACACGGACTGCCGTCCGGCCGCCCATGGCCGGGGATTGGTCGCCCAGCGCAGGAAGTCGCGGCGGGGCGTCATGCTAGAATCCTGCAGCGTCGCTCGAAATTCACGCCGTACCGTGAACGATCTGGACGCGCTCCCGGTTCGGTTCACTCGTGGGAGGTTCTTGCGTGTCGTCACAGACTCAGCGCGCGCCGTCCGATTTCGTCGCCAACCGCGTGCGCAATCTGGCCCCGTCGCCGACGCTCGCCGTCTCCGATCGCGCCCGGCAGTTGAAGGCGCAGGGAATTGACGTCATCGACCTCGGCGGCGGCGACCCCGACTTCATCACGCCCAAGCACATCCGCGATGCCGCGATCGAGTCGATGAACGCGGGGAACACCCACTACGTCGCCAGCGCCGGCCTGCCGGGTCTGCGCAAGGCGATCGCCGACAAGCTGCTGGCCGACAACAACGTCGAGGTCGATCCGAACGGCGTCGTCGTGACCCCGGGCGGCAAGCAGGCGCTCTTCGAGGCGATTCTGGCGTTCGTCGAGCCGGGCGTCGACGTCCTGATCCCCGAGCCGGCATGGGTCTCCTACGGTCCCATGGTCGAGCTCGCGGGCGGCCGGCCCGTTGGCGTGCCGCTCGATCCGGATGACAATTGGCGGCTGACCGAGGAGAAGCTGGCAGCGGCGGTGACACCCGCCGCGCGCGTGCTGCTGATCAACTCGCCGAACAACCCGACCGGCCGCGTCCTCGACGACGCCGAGCTGGCGGCGGTCGCTTCAATTGCCGCGAAGCACGATCTCCTCGTCTTCTCGGACGAGATGTACGAGAAGATCCTCTACGACGGCCACCGACACACCAGCGTCGCCACCCTCCCTGGCATGGCGGAGCGGACGCTGATTTTCAATGGCCTGTCGAAGGCCTACGCGATGACCGGGTGGCGCCTCGGCTATGCCGCCGGCCCGACGGCCTACATGAAGCAGGTCGCCAAGGTGCACAGCCACTCCGTCACCTGCGCGACCTCGTTCGTACAGACGGCCGGCGTCGCCGCGCTGACCGGGCCGCAGGAGTTCATCGGCGAGATGGTCGAGGCGTGGGACCGCCGCCGGCGCAATCTCACCGACGGCCTCAACAACGTCAACGGCATCTCCTGCCCGCTGGTCGAGGGCGCCTTCTACGCCTTCGCCGACGTCCGGGGCACCGGCATGTCGTCATCCGAGGCGGCGGACCGCTTCCTGCAGGAGGCGCACGTGGCGGTTACCCCGGGCGTCGCCTTCGGGGCGGCCGGAGAGGGGCACGTTCGCCTCTCCTTCGCCACGAGTGACGATCTGCTCGAGGCGACCGTCGAGCGGCTTGGCGATCTTCTCGGCCGGCGCTCGGCCTGACCCAGTTCGCAACCAGGGGGGACATCGAGACGATGGGCGCCGAACAACGCCTGCAGGAGCTGGGCATCGTGCTTCCACCGCCGGTGGAGGCCAAGGCCAACTATGTCCGCTGGGTCATCAGCGGCAATCACCTCTACATCGCCGGCACCGGCCCGGGCGAAGAAACCCAGCAGGGTAAGCTCGGCAGCACGATGTCAGTCGAGGAGGGCTACGCGGCCGCCCGCGAGGTCGGGCTGCAACTGATCGCCACCGCGAAGGACGCGCTGGGCAGCCTCGATCGGGTCGTGCGCGTCGTCAAGGTGCTCGGCATGGTCAACTGCACGCCCGACTTCTCGCAACAGCCGCAGGTGATCAACGGCTGCTCCGATCTGCTCGTCGAGGTCTTCGGCGAGGCCGGGCGCCACACCCGCTCGGCGGTCGGCTTCGTCGCGCTGCCCAACCAGATTCCGGTCGAAATCGAATGCACGATGGAGTTCGCGTAGCGCGCGTGCCGCGCGGTCATCGCGTTCCATCCCTCGTGCTCGCTTTCCCAGGTGGAGATTTCACGTGAATGCGAACACGAACCAGATTCCCGTCACCCGCGAGGGGCTCGAGCAGCTCGAGCGGGAGTTGCAGGAGCTGAAGGAGGTCCGCCGCCCGGCCATCGTCGCGGCGATTGCCGAAGCCCGCTCGCACGGCGACCTGCGCGAGAACGCCGGCTACGATGCGGCCAAGCACGATCAGGCAATGACCGAGAAGCGGATCGCCGACCTCGAGGGGATGATTCGCAACGCGCGCATCATCGAGGAGATGCCGACCAGCCGCGATGTGGTCCACATCGGCTCGACCGTCGTGGTCGACGTCGAGGGGGACGAAGAGCGCTACACGATCGTCGGCGCGATCGAGGCCAAGCCGGCGCAGGGTCGCATCTCGAACGAGTCGCCGGTCGGCAAGGCGCTCCTCGGCCTCCGTCCCGGCGAAGTGGGGGTGGCCGAAACGCCACGGGGCTCGATGCGCCTGCGCGTGCTCCGCATCGAGGAATGAGCGGGCGCGAGGCCGTCCCCCAACCTCCGTCGCAATACGCGCGCGCCTACCAGCGCGTCTGGTCCGCGTTTCTGCAGGCGCGGGAGACGGCGGACGGCCGGCACGACACCGACGCGTGGCGCTCGCGCGCCGAAGCCTATGCGGCGTGCATCATTCGCGTCCCCGCGGCCGACCTCGAGCCAGATCTCGGGCATCTCCAGCGCCGGCTGGCGGAGGTGCGGGGCGTGCGCGTCCACCCCTCCGGCTACCTCCACATCACGCTGCAGGAGCTCGGCTTTCTGGTCGACCATCCCGCGAGATCGGGCGAGATCAGCCCGGCCCGCCTCGAGGAGTTCGCCCAGTCGGCGATCGAGCCCGTCTCGACCACGCCATCCTTTGCGATCTCCCTCGGCCCGGCCAACTCCTTCGAGGACGCGGTCTTTCTTGAGGTCGGCGGCGGCGAGGCCGTGGCACGCCTCCACGAGAAGCTGTTCGATTTGGCCGCGATCCCGGTAGCGCCAGCTTTCTCCTATCTGCCCCACTGCACGGTCGCCCATTACGACGGCACGGCATCACCTGCCGAGGCGATCGCCGCCATCGAGCCGTGGCGCGCGCGCATCTTCGACAGCTTCCGCGTGAGCGAGGTCGAGATCGTCACCTTCGACCCCGCCCTCGCCTATCCCGACCTCGAGACCTACGCGGTCATCCCGCTCGAAGGCTGAACGGGTCAGCCATTCGCCTCGCTCACGACCCGGCGCGCCACCTCGTCGCCGAATGCGGTTGTCGAGGCCGCTGCCGCGCCGCGAGGCGCCAGGTCGGCGGTACGCACGCCGTCAGCGATGACGCTGGCGACAGCGCGCTCGATGGCCGCAGCCTGCTCCTCCTTGCCGAGCGACCAGCGCAATAGCATCGCTGCGGAGAGGATCGTTCCCGCCGGGTTCGCCTTGCCCTCCCCGGCAATGTCGGGCGCGCTCCCATGGATCGGCTCGTAGAGGCCGAAGCGCGTCCCCTCACCGGCGCCGCCGCGCGCGCTCAGGCTGGCCGAGGGGAGGACGCCGATCGACCCGGGGAGGACCGACGCCTCGTCGGTGAGGATATCGCCGAACATGTTCTCGGTGACGATGACGTCGAACCGTGCCGGGCTCTTGATGAGGTGCATCGCCATCGCGTCGACCAGCACATGCTCCAGCTCGACCTCGGGATAGCCCGCGCTCAACTCGTCCATGATCTCGCGCCAGAGGCGTGACGATTGCAGCACGTTCGACTTGTCGACGCTAGCGAGCCGGCCACGCCGCGCTCGCGCGAGGCCGAACGCCAGCCGGCCGACCCGCGCGATCTCGTCTTCGCGATAACGCAGCGTGTCGACTGCCGCGCGCCCACGCGCGCTTGTCCAGCGGCGGGACGGCTTGCCGAAGTAGATGCCGCCGGTCAGCTCCCGGACGACGAGCAGATCGACCCCCGCGACAATCTCCGGCTTCAGCGGCGACTCGGGGACCAGCGCCGGCATCACGGAGACCGGGCGCAGGTTGGCGAAGAGCCCGAGCGCCTGCCGGATCTGCAACAGGCCTCGCTCCGGCCGCAGCGGGGGCTCGACTCGATCCCATTTCGGCCCGCCGACCGCCCCGAGGAGCGCCGCGTCGGCGCGCCGGCAGGCCGCGATCTCCTCCGGCCGCAGGGGGACGCCGTAGCGATCGAGCGCCTCGCCGCCGATGGCGAGCGTCTCGAACGCAAAGCGGTCGCCGAAGGCGCGTTCGACCGCCTGCAGCGCCTTCACCGCCTCGGCCACCACCTCCGGACCGACGCCGTCACCGGGAAAGAGGACAATCTTCGGCATCACTCCCTCGTCCTGCAGCGGCATGCGGAATTCGTGTCATCCTGAGCGAAGCGAAGGATCTCGGCTCACCGGACTATCGCGTCCCCTGCGCCAAGGTG
>JADYYO010000257.1 GCA_020853615.1 Thermomicrobiales bacterium | reverse complement strand
GTGCGCGAGGCGGTCGGCCCGGATATCCAGATCATGATCGAGGGGCACCGCCGCTTCAGCGTCTCGGAGGCGATCTGGTTCGGCGAGCGGATCGCCGAGTTCAACCCGACCTGGTTCGAGGAGCCGACCGACCACACCAAGATCGATGCCACGGCGGAGGTCGCCCGCCGTATCACCGTCCCCGTCTCCGCCGGCGAGAGCTTCTACACCACGCACCAGTTTGCCGAGCTGCTCAAGTACAACAGCGTCCACATCCTGCAGCCCGACCCATCGAACATGGGCGGCATCTTCCGCACGCGGATGGTCTGCGCCATGGCGGATGCCAACTACGGCGTCGTCGCGCCGCATCAGGCGCAGGGGCCGGTCGCCACCGCCGTCTGCGTGCAGATCGGCGCCTGCACGCCGAATCTGCTCATCCAGGAGTTGTTCGACGAGTTCAACGTCGACTGGGAGCGGGAGATCGTCACGCCGCCGGTCGAGGTGGTCGATGGCCGCATCCAGATTCCGGACGCGGCCGGGCTCGGCATCGACGTCAATTGGGCCGAGGCGGAGAAGCACCCATACCAGGTCTCGAACTTCCTCCCCCTCTTCGCGCCGGGCTGGGAGCGCCGCGAGGGCGAGTACGCGAGCGTCGCCGCGGTAGACGAGACGGCCTGACGCATCATGGCAAACGAGACGATGTTACGCGGTTGCGTCCCGATCCTGGTCACGCCATTCACCGATGACGGCGCGGTCGATCTGGAGAGCCTGAAACGCGAGATCGACTGGGTCATTGCCGAGGGAGCGAGCGGCGTCGCCTGCCTGGCGATCGCCAGCGAGGGGTACAAGCTGACCGAGGCGGAGCGGGACGAGATCATCGCGGCGACGGTACGTCACGTCGATGGACGCGCGCCAGTCGTCGCCTCGGCCGATGGACCGGGCGAGGCACCGGCCATCGACCGCGCCCGGCGCGCGGCGCGGCTGGGAGCGGACGCGCTGATGGTCCTCCCTCCCTACTTCGTGAAGCCGGGGCCGGATGCGCTCGTCTCCTACTACACCGGCATCGCCGAGGCGGCGCAGATTCCGGTGATGCTGCAGGATGCGCCGCAGTTGACCGGGGTGCCCATGTCGCCGGCCCTCTGGTCGCGGATGGCCGATGCCTCGCCCCTGATCCGCTATGTCAAGGTCGAGGGAACGCCGCAGGGCGAGGCGATCTCCGAGACGAGCCGCCGCTGCGGCGACCGTCTCGGCCTCTTCTGCGGCTGGGGCGGTCTCAGTCTCCTCGATGCACTGGAGCGGGGCGCGGTCGGCAACATGCCCGCGCCCAACTTCACCCGCTTCTTCGCCGACGTGCAGCGGCGCTGGGAGTCAGGCGACCGCGACGGGGCGTGGACCCTCTTTGACGAGGGGGTCCCGTTCGCCCTCTGGTCGATGCAGTCAATCGACCACTCGGTGACGACGGCCAAGCAGGAGTTGCATCGGCGCGGCATCATCGCCTCGGCGCGTGTGCGCCAGCCGGCGGCGAGGCTCGATCCCATCGCGTATGCCCAGATGGCGCGCTACATCGACCGGAAGATCGCGCGCGAGACGTGATACGGTTCCGATCCGGCGCGCGTCTTTGCCTGTAGAGGAGTTGACGCGGACGCCGCGAGACGCTGGAGTGCCACGATGCTACAGACCGGAACCATGAGACGCGTGTCGCGCCGGGCGATCGTCGTGAGCGCGGCGGCCGCTGCGCTCGGCGTCGCCCGCCTGCGCCCGCTCGGCCGGGTCGTTGCGCAGGAGGGTGAGGCCGCGACGCCGGCGGTCATCGGGACGCCTCCGGCAGGCATCGGGGCGATTCGATCGACCCGGGAGGGACCTGTACCGAGCACTGGCGGCAGCCGACCCGGCCCGGCCGGCCGCGTGCAGGAGCTCCCCTCCGCGCCCGTCGTAGCCCCGGTCGGCCTGACCATTCCCAGCGCCGGGGTCGACGCCGGGATCGAACGGTTGCGCGTGGTCGATGGTGACATGCCCGATCCGACCGGGCCCTGGGTCGTCGCCTGGTACGAGAACCTCGGCTCCCTCGGGCAGGCCGGCAACGTGGTCATGGCGGGGCACATCGACTTCTGGAATGTCGGGCCGTCGGTCTTCTACAACGTGGCCAACGTCCAGCCGGGCGATCCGATCGTCGTGAGCGGCGACGACGGCAAGCGCTACCCCTTCACGGTCGAGTGGGTCCGTCAGTACGACTCGACGGCGATGCCGCTCGATGAGGTCGCCGGCCCGACCCCCGACCAATGCCTCACCCTGATCACCTGCGGCGGCGCCTTCGACTACGTCAACGGCCACTACCTGCAGCGGACAGTTGTCCGCGCGACGCGCAGCGGCCCGGGCCAATCGATGGCGACATAGCGACGACGCATTCGGCACGAACACGCCAAATTCGAGGACGCTGCCGAGGGTGTGCGTGGGAACTCAGCCTGCTATTGCTATTCAGACAGACGCCGCGCCATTTTTCCCTATTGACACGATTCAGGCAGGTCGATAGACTCCGGCAAACATTCCGGTCCAACCAAATATATCTCGTGGCTGAACGGGTTCGGCGCGAGCAGGAGGTCGAGACGATGACGACGAAACCTTCCCTACTTCGCAACTGGGTGATGCCCCTCGTCGCGCTGCTGGCCGTCGGCATGGCGTTCACGGGCCGGAGCGGCAGCGCCGCCGGCGCCTGGCAGTTACCCGACAACTATCCCGATCAGCCGATCGAATTCGTCGTCCAGTATGCACCGGGCGGCGGCTCGGACAACTTCGCCCGGATGATCGCCTCCGTCATGGAGAAGGAGGGCATCGTCGACGGCGCGATCAATGTCGTCAACCGCGAGGGCGGGAGCGGGTCGATCGGCCAGGCGTACGTCGCCAGCAAGGAGGGCGACAACTATACGCTGATGACGATGACCTCCGGGCTCGTCACCGAGCCGCTTGTGCTCGACCTCGAGCACAACTGGGAAGACTTCACGCCGATCGCCCGGCTGGCCGCTGATCAGTTGCTGATCGTGGTGAAAGCCGATTCCTCGTACAAGACGATCGACGACCTGATGAAGGCCGCGAAGGCCAACCCGGATGACGTGAGCTGGGGCGGCACGGGCCTCGGCGGCGAGGACAGCCTTCTCCTCGGGCAACTCGAGCAGGCGAGCGACAGCAGCTTCAACTACATCAGCTTCGAGAGCGGCGGCGAAGTCCAGGTCGCCCTCCTCGGCGGCCACATCGACGTCGCGTCGGCGAACCCGAACGAGGTCATCGGCCAGCTCGAGGCTGGCGAACTGGTGCCGCTGGCGGTCGCTGGCGACAAGCGCCTCGAGCAGCTTCCGGACGTGCCGACGCTGCAGGAGAAGGGCTTCGATGTCCTCTACCAGCAGGATCGCGGTGTCGTCGGCCCTCCGGGAATGGATCCCGAGGTCGCGCAGTTCTGGGCGGACGCGCTCAAGACGATGAGCGAGACCGAGACGTGGAAGACCGAGTATCTCGACAAGAACATGCTCAACGACGCCTACCTCGGCCCTGAGGACTTTGCGAAGCATATGGCGGAGCAGACCGAGAAGACGAAGGCGCTCCTCGACGAGATGGGCTTTACCGCGGAGTCGTAGGCCGCTCGATAAGCCGGGTCTGGGATCCTGCTCGGCGCATGGTCTCTCGCACGATCGGCACTTCCCCGGTCAGGCACGAACGCAGTCGCGCCTGATCGGGGCCGCGCCATCACCGGGAACGTTCCCCCGCCAGCGCCGTTCAGGACACCATTCCGCCCGAGCGAGGAGAAGCATCGTGCGTGTAGCGGATACGGTCGCTGCGCTCTGCGTGACGCTCACGGGCGTCATCACCATCGCGCTCTCCCGGCAACTCCCGTACAACGCCAAGTTCGGCCCCGGCGCGGGGTTCCTCCCCTTCTGGCTTGGCGTAACGCTGGTCATCCTGTCGTTCTTCCTTCTCTGGAATGCCCTGAAATCGGCACGGAGCGCCGGCTCGGATGCGGATCAGCCCGCGCCGTTTCTCGATTTCCAGCCCGGCGCCCTGGGACCCTGGCTGGTCTTCTTCATCAGCACGGTCGCGGTTTCGGTGCTGTTCGACCACCTCGGCTTCTTCCTCTCGATCGCGCTGTTCATGTTCGTGACAATGCGTTGGGTGGCGAAGCAGAGCTGGCTCGCGACGATCGCGCTGACGATCGCCACGCCGATCCTCCTCTACATCGGCTTCGTTCGCTTTCTCATGGTGCCGTTTCCACTGGGGCCGGGCACGCTTTTCTGAGGCGTTCACCGGAACTCGCGAATTTCAGCAGTCGGTCACCGCAAGCCCAGGAGAGCCAATCGCGTGTTTGACGTACTGCAAAACCTGGCGCACGGATTCAGCGTCGCCCTGACCCCGACGAACCTCATGTTCGCTTTCGCCGGCGTCATGGCGGGCATGATCATCGGTGCCTTGCCCGGCATCGGCACGGTCGTCGGCGTCTCGCTGCTGCTGCCGCTCACTTACGGGATGGACCCGACCACCGCCATCATCATGCTCGCCGGGATCTACTACGGCGCGCAGTACGGCGGCACCATCACCTCCGTCCTGATCAACATGCCGGGCGAGTCGGCAACGGTCGCCACGACCCTAGACGGCTACCAGATGGCGCGCCAGGGGCGGGCGGCGAAAGCGCTCGGCATCGCCACTATCGGCTCCTTCATCGCCGGCACTTTCGGCGTCATCGTTGTCACGCTCCTCAGCCCCATCCTCGCCAACTTCGCCCTGCAGTTCGGACCGCCCGAGTATTTCGCGCTGGTCCTGCTCGGCTTCACGGCGCTCGGCGCCGTCTCCGGCAATTCACTGGCCAAAGGGTTGACCTCCGTCGTCCTCGGCCTGCTCATTTCGACCATCGGGCTCGACATCATGTCGGGTCGCCCCCGCTTCACCTTCGGCTACGACTGGCTCCTCGGCGGCTTCGGCTTCATCGTCGTCGCCATCGGGGTCTTCGGCATCGGCGAGATCCTTGACGGGATGATGCTCCCTGGCGGCCACCCGATCATCAAGACCTCATTGAGCTGGCGCAATTCGATCCCGTCCGCCGCCGAGTGGGCGCGCTCGCGCATGGCAATCGTCCGCGGCACGTTGATCGGGCTCATCATCGGGATTCTGCCGGGCGCGGGGTCGACGCTCGCCTCGTTCATCGCCTACAGCGTCGAGCGGAACGCCTCCAAACATCCGGAGGAGTTCGGCAAGGGGGCGATCGAAGGCGTCGCCGCGCCGGAATCGGCCAACAACTCCGCGTCCGCCGGCGCCATGATCCCGCTCCTGACGCTCGGCGTGCCCGGCTCTGGCACGACCGCTGTCCTCCTCGGCGGCTTCCTCCTCTGGGGCCTGCGCCCGGGACCGCTCCTCTTCACGCAGAACCCCGAATTCGCCTGGGGCCTGATCGCCAGCATGTACATCGGCAACATCATGCTGGTGCTCCTCAATATCTTCGCGATCCCCGTCTTCGCCAGCATGCTCTGGATCCCTTACGGCATCCAGGCCGCCTTCGTCGTCCTCTTCGCTATCCTCGGCGCCTACTCGCTCAATAACAACCCCTTCGACATCGTCATCATGGTCGCCTTCGGCCTCCTCGGCTTCGCCATGAAGCGGCTCGACTACTCGGCGGCGGGGCTGATCCTCGGGCTCGTGCTGGGGCCGCTGGCGGAGAAATCGTTACGCCAGTCGTTGACCCTGTCGCACGGGGATTGGTCGATCTTCTTCACGCGTCCCGTCTCGGGTGCGCTGATGGTGCTGGCGCTGCTGGCGCTCCTCTGGCCGCTCGCGCGCAAGGCGCTGACGCGAACCCCCGGCGGCTCCGGCGGACTCCGCCGCAACACGGGCGAGTTGCAGTTCGCGGGGGGGGAGGAGTAGCACCGGGGCGAATGGGGCACGTGCTCCATCCGCCCCGGTGCTACCGCCCGGTCCAGGCGTACTTCTGCTTCTCGACGAACGCCTGCACCGCGCCGCGGAAGTCGTCGCTCATGTAGCAGGAGAGGATGAGGTCCTCCCCCGATTCGCTCGGCAGCGCGCGATCGGCCAGGATGCGCCGGATCGCCTCCTTCGTGGCCGCGAGGGTCAGCGGCGCGAGGTGCGCCAGGCGGTCCGCCACCTCGGCCACCCGCGTCTCGAGTTGATCGGCCGGGACGACCTCGGTCACCACCCCGAGGCCGAGCGCCTCGTCGGCGTTGAGGAGCTTGGCCAGCATGATCAGCTCCTTGGCCTTGGCCGGCCCGACGTAATCGACCAGGCGGCCATAGCCCCGGATCGAGAGGCAGTTGCCGATGGTGCGGGCGATGGGGATGCCAAAGCGAAGATTCGGGTCGGTGTAGCGAAAATCGCAGGCGAGCGCGATACTGGCACCGCCCCCGACGCAGACGCCGTGGATCATGGCGATCGTCGGCTTGCGCACCCGCTCCAGCCGATCGGTGACCTCCCCCGTGCGCTGCTCGTAGTCGATGGCGTGTTGAGGGTCGGAAAAGGCCTGAAACTGGCTGATATCGGTCCCGGAGACGAAAGCGCGGTCCCCCGCTCCTTTCAGGATGGCGACCCGGATGTCGTCATTCTCGTCCAGCTCGTCGCAATAGCTGACCAGCCGGTCGTACATGTTCCAGGTCATCGCGTTCATCGCCTGCGGGCGATTGAATGTGATCGTCGCGACCGGGCCATCGACCTCGAACAGGATCTCGCCACTCGGATCGGCCGTCACCATCCGTCTCTCCCTGCCTCCACTACATGACCGCACTCTCGCGGCTGCCACGCTCGTCGTGGCTCAGATGACTCCCTGCTCCCGCAGGCGCGCGATGTCGCTCTCGCTGTAGCCGAGCGAGCCCAGCACTTCGTCAGTATGTTCCCCCAGCAGCGGGGGCGCCGATTGGGCCGCTCCCGGCGTCGCCGAGAGCTTCGCCGGGATCCCGGTGGCGCGCACCTGGCCGGCGGTCGGGTGCTCGAGCGTCACCACCATCTCGCGCGCCAGCACATGCGGATCGGTCAGCGCCTGGGCCACGGTGTTGATCGGCCCGGCCGGGATCCCCGCCTCGCCGAGCATCCGCAGCCACTCCTCGGTCGTCCGCTTCCGCATGATCGCCGCGATGCGGTCGATGACCGCCTCCCGGTTGACGACCCGCTCGGCGCTCGTCGCGTAGCCGGGCTGCGTCGCCATCTCCGGCTCGCCGATGACGTCGCAGAAGCGCTGCCAGAGTCGGTCGTTGCCGACCGCCAGCATGAGGTAGCCGTCGGCGGTGGCGAATGGCTGATAGGGGACGATGCTCGGGTGGGCGGAGCCGAACCGCGCCGGGGTCTCGCCGGTGGCGAAGTAGTTGCCGGCCGCGTACGTCAGCCAGGCAATCTGCGCGTCGAGCAGCGAGATATCGATCGCCTGCCCCGCGCCGGTCCGCTCCCGCGCCAAAAGCGCCGAGACGATGGCAAACGCTGCCCACATGCCGGCGCCGATGTCGGCGATCGACATGCCGTGTTTCATCGGCGTTCCGTCCGGCTCGCCGCTGATCGACATCATGCCGCTCATCGCCTGCGCAAGCGCGTCGTACCCCGGGTAGTCGCGATACGGCCCCGCCTGACCGAACCCGGAGATCGAGCAGTAGACGATGCGCGGGTTTTCCTGGCGCAATCGCTCGTAGCCGATCCCGATCCGGTCGGCGGTGCCCGGCCGGAAGTTCTCGATGGCGACGTCTGCCGTGCGCGCCAGGGCGTAGATGATCTCGCGCCCCGCCTCCTGCCCGAAATCGACGGTGATGCTCCGCTTGTTTCGGTTGATGCTCAGATAGTAGGCGCTCTCGCCTGCGACGAACGGCGGCCCCCACTGCCGCGTATCGTCACCGACGCCGGGCCGCTCGACCTTGATGACCTCGGCGCCGAAGTCGCCGAGCATCATCGTGCAGTACGGACCGCTCAGAATCCGCGAGAGATCGAGTACCCGGTACCCCGAGAGCGGCCCTGCCAAGCGCCTTCCTCCTGATGGGTTCGCAGCGTTCGTGGGACTGCCAGAAGCCGGACGCGATCCCGGCAACTTCAGGGCACCATAAGGAAGGCTGCCACGATTGTCAAACCAACGGCCGCCGGTGATGATGGGGCGCATTGCCGATGGCCACAGAGAAGGAGGGTCGCAGATGCCCATTCACACGCTCGGGGAGCGTCGGCCAACGATCGATGCCACCGCCTACGTGGCCGATGGGGCGCAGGTGATCGGTGACGTCCTGCTTGCCCCGGACTCGAGCGTTTGGTTCAACGCTGTCCTCCGGGGCGACACGGAGCGGATCTCGATCGGGGCCGGCTCGAACATCCAGGACGGCGCGATTCTCCACGCCGATCCCGGCTTCCCCTGCTCGGTCGGCGCGGGCGTCGTCACCGGCCACGGGGCGATCCTGCACGGCTGCCAGATCGGTGATCACTGCCTGATCGGCATGGGCGCGATCGTGCTCAATGGCGCGACCATCGGCGCGGGCTCAATCGTCGCCGCCGGAGCCGTGGTTCCGGAGGGGAAGGAGTACCCGCCTGGCTCGCTGATCATGGGCATCCCGGCCAGAGTCGTGCGTGAGCTGACCGACAAGGACCGCGAGCAGATCGCCGAGGGCGCCAGCCACTACCAGGAGCGGGCGCGCATCTACCGGAAGCAGTTGGGGGGCGAGTAGAGGTGGCGCCAGAGGCTGAAAGCCTCTGGCTACCTGACGAAAAGCCCCATAAATGGGGCTACCATCTCGCATCGCACGCTCTTCAGCCCGCTTTAGCGGGCTTCCGTTCGGTAGCCAGAGGCTTTCAGCCTCTGGCGCGGCGGGCGACTATGCCCATGCCGACATCAGCGCCCATTACACCGAAGTCTCGCGTCTCCGTCGTCGCGGATCTCGCGATGCAGCAGCGTCGACTTGCTTCCTTCGTCAGCAAGACACGGCGTTTTGCCGCCGTCAGATGACGCTCTGCTCGCGCAATCGGCTCAGGTCGTCGTCGGTCATGCCGACCTCGCGCAGGATCTCCTCGGTATGCTCACCGAGCCCTGGCGGGATCCGATGCACGTCGCCCGGCGTCTCGCTGAACTTCACCGGCAGGCCGAGCAGAGAGACCGTGCCCAACACCGGATGCGGGCGATCGACGACCATCTCGCGGTGCCGCACCTGTGGGTGGTCGAGCGCGCCATCCATGGCGTAGACCGGTCCGGCCGGGATGCCCACGTCGTTGAAGATGCACTCCCACTCGGCAACCGGGCGGGCCTGCAGCCTTTCGTTGATCATCGACTCGAGTTCGAGCCGGTGGTCAAAGCGGCCGCCGTTCGTCTGGAAGCGCGGGTCTTCGATCCACTCCTCGGCGCCGAGAAGCTGGCAGAGCTGTTCCCAGCGCTTCTCTGCCGACGCGCCAATCGTCAGGTAGCCGTCCTTCGCCCGGAAGACGCCATAGGGGGCGTTGATCGGGTGGTGGTTGCCGGCGGGCGGAGGTACCTCGCCGCCATTCAGATAGCGAACGGCCTGGAACCCCATCGTGCCGACCATCGCCTCGAGAAGGGACGTATTGACGACCTGTCCCCGACCGGTCCGCTCCCGTGCCTGCAACGCGGCCAGGACGCCGTAGGCGCCATAAAGCCCGGTCAGGAGGTCGGCGATCGGAATGCCGACGCGGACCGGCTCGCCCCCTTCGAACCCCGTCACACTCATCAGCCCGGAGACACCCTGGATGATCTGGTCGAGCCCGGGCCGACCGGCATAGGGCCCATCGATACCAAACCCGGAGATCGAACAGTAGATGATCCGCGGGTTGCGCTCGCTCATCGTCGCGTAGCCGATGCCGAGCGCGTCCATTACGCCCGGACGAAAGTTCTCGACGACGACGTCGGCAGTGTCGGCCAGGCGGCGGAACGCCTCCTGCCCCTCCGGCCGCTTGATGTCGAGCGTGAGGGAGCGCTTGTTGCGGTTCGCGGAGAGGAAGAAGGCGCTGATCCCTTCGAAGAATGGTGGACCTGCCGATCGCCCGTCCTCGCCGATGCCCGGCTTCTCGATCTTGATGACATCCGCGCCGAGATCGCCGAGCAGCATCGCGCACGTCGGCCCCGCCAGGTGGCGCCCGAGGTCGAGCACGCGGATCCCGGCGAGCGGCATCTGCTGGAGGCGCGCGTCGTCTGTCATGGATTCGTCTCCTCTCGTCTCCACTGACGAATTGTGTTCGGCCTCGACAGTATACCGAGATGGAGCCCGGAACGGGCGTGATGACGCCGAATCGTCCCGGCGATCGCTTACCGCGCGGTATCCTTGCGGCCTATGACGCACCCGCGTACGGCCGACAGCTACGCCCCGAGCCCTCCGCAGGCTGCCCTGATTGTGCGGGCCGCGGAGACGGCCGACCTGACCGCCGCTGCCGCCATCCACGCCCATGTCGACACGTTTGAGCTCGATCGCGCGCATCCGCTCGTCCGAGCCGCGATCCCGGCTCTGGCGATGCGAGAGGCCGACACGGAAAGCCGGCTGCGCCTCCTCCACGCCGAAGATCCCCACCAGGCCTGGGTCGCGCTCGCGGGCGGCCGCGTGATCGGCACAACCTCGGCGGCGTTTCGCGGCCGGCACGCGCATATCCAGAGCCTCTTTGTCGCCCCGGAGCATCAGGGGCGCGGAGTCGGCGGCCAGCTTCTGCAGGCGCTCGAGCGCGCCGCTCGCGAGGCGGGCTGCACGATCCTGACGGTGCAAGCCTCCGACGATCCGCGCGCGCTCGCTCGCTACTTCCGTCTCGGCCTCACGCTGCAGGCGCCGAACGTGATCTGGCGGGCGCTGGATCTCGCGGTCACGACGCCCGCCCTCGACAACCCCTTCGAGCAGGTTCCCCTTCGCCCCGACGACGAGGCGGTGATGAACACCATCGGCGACATCGATAAGGCCGTGCGTGGCGTGCGCCGCCGCGCCGATCTCGACCGCTGGCTCCGCGAAGGGGCAACCGGCGCGCTCCTCATCGACCGCGCGTCGGGCAACCCGGCCGGCTACTACCTCGTCGATTCCGGCGCGGCAGGCGGCCGGATCGGACCGGTCGCGGCGATGGACGCCACACGGTTTGCGGACGTGCTCGAATC
>JADYYO010000256.1 GCA_020853615.1 Thermomicrobiales bacterium | reverse complement strand
GCTAAAGACCTCAGGTTATCAAGGAGTGAAAAGGACCCTGAAGGGTCCTGCGAGTGGTGGAAAGATTATCAAGTAAACCGCCATCATGAGACTACAGCGCCGTGCGGAAATGGTGTCATCCTGAGCGCAGCGCAGGATCTCGGCTCCCGGCAACCCCGTCTCCCCTGTGCCGAGATGCTTCGTGCCTCAGCATGACACGTCTTGCGCACGCCGCTGTAGCAAGATCACTCGTGATCTTCTCCAGGCCGCTTCAGCGGGCTTTCGTGAGGTAGCCTGAGGTCTTTAGCCTCAGGCGGCAAGGCCGGACTTCCCCAATGGACAAAAGGGAATCAAGACACGCAACATCCAGGCGGCGATCGCCTTTTCACACCCGCTCTTCGTCGATGCCGGTGGCGTGGGTCTGCTTCAGCGTCAACGCGGCCTCGACGAGCGCGAGGTGAGTGAAGGCCTGCGGGAAGTTGCCGAGCTGGATTCCCGCGTGCGGGTCGTACTCCTCGCTCAGCAGCCCGAGGTCGTTGCGCAGCGTCAGGAGGCGTGCGAAGAGCGCGTTCGCCTCCGCCGGCTTCCCCTGCAGCGCCAGAACCTCGACCAGCCAGAAGGAGCAGGCGAGGAAGACCCCCTCGCCCGGCGGCAGGCCGTCGACCTCCCCCACGTCCCGGTAGCGGAGGAGGAGGCCGTCGACGCTCAGCTCGCGCCGGATCACCGCGACGGTCGACACGAAGCGGGGATCGTCGGCCGGCAGGAAGCCGACGATCGGCATCTGCAGGATGCTGGCGTCGAGCGCGTCGGAGTCGTATGACTGCGTGAACGCCTGCTTCCGCTCGCTCCAGCCGCAGCGCAGGATCTGCTCCTTGATCTCCCGGCGCAGCTCGCGCCAGCGGTGGACGGGGCCATCGAGCCCGAACTCCTGGTGCATGCGCACCGCGCGGTCGAAAGCGACCCACGCCATCACCTTCGAGTGCGTGAAGTGGCGCAGCGGGCCACGCACCTCCCAGATGCCGGCGTCCTTCTGCCGCCACCCCTCCTCGAGCCAGGAGAGGAGCTTGCGGTAGAGATCCCAGCCATGCTCCGACCCGTCGACGCCGTGGGCGAGGGTCTGGTAGGCGGCGTCGAGGACCTCGCCGTAGACGTCGAGCTGGAGCTGGTGCGAGGCGGCATTGCCGACCCGCACCGGGCGCGAATCGAGAAAGCCGGGGAGCCAGTCGATGATGCGCTCCTCGAGGCGCCGCTCGCCCGCCACGCCGTACATGATCTGCACCTCGGCCGGGTCGCCCGCCACCGCGCGCAGGAGCCACTCGCGCCAGGCGAGCGCCTCCTCGCGGTAGCCGGCGGCGAGCATGGCGTGCAGCGTCAGGCTGGCGTCGCGCAGCCAGCAGAAGCGGTAGTCCCAGTTGCGCACGCCGCCGATCTGCTCCGGGAGCGACGTGGTCGGCGCGGCGACGATGCCGCCGGTCGGGGCGTAGGTGAGCGCCTTGAGGACGACGAGTGACTCGCGGATCTCGTCCTGGAAGCTACCGTGGAGATGGCTTGACTCGAGCCATTCTCGCCAGTACGTCTCCGTGTCGGAGAGGGCGACATCCGGCTCGACGCGCTCGGGCGGCGGCTCGTGCGAGGGGTACCAGGTGAGGACGAAGGGGACCCGGTCGCCCGGGCCGACGGTGAACTCCGAGACGGTGGTGAAGTTCTCGCCATGCACCTCGACCGGCGTGCGAAAGCAGAGGGCGTCCGGGCCGGCCGTCGCCAACCGGTCCCCATCGAGGCGGCGCACCCAGGGGACGATGTGGCCGTAGTCGAAGCGGATGACCAGCTCGGAGCGCATCGGGACCTGGCCGCTGACCCCCTCGACGATGCGGACGATGTCGGGCAGCTTGCCCCGTGGCGGCATGAAGTCGATGACGCGGACGCTCCCCTCGGTAGTCTTGTGCGTCGTCTCCAGGATCAAGGTGCCGGGCCGGTAGCAACGCCGGCTTGCGTAGCCCTCGCTGGCCGGGGCGAGGAGCCAGCGGCCGTTGTCGGGCGTGCCGAGCAGCGCCGCGAAGCAGGCGCCGGAGTCGAAGCGGGGAAAGCAGGCCCAATCGACCGAGCCGTCCAGACTGACGAGGCTGGCCGCCTGCAGGTCGCTCAGGAGCGCGTACTCTTCGATGCGCCGCGCGTTACTCATTACCGGGATGGTACAGGCTCAGGCGGACATCCTCCCGTTAGCGGCTGCCGAGAGCGGCAGGAATGGTCTGCGGCGCGGCGAAGAGGTTGTCGGGGTCGTACGCCGCCTTCACGCGGGTGAGCCTTGCCAGATTCGATCCGTAGTAGGCGCGCGCCCAATCGGGGAGATCGGCGTCGATGTAGTTGACATAGGCGCCGGCGGTGTAGGGGAGCATGGCGTCGCGGATGCCGCGCGTCCAGGCGATGCCGACCGCTGCATCAGCCACATCCCACCAGTAGGCCTGATATTGCAGGTCGAAGAGGGCGCGGCGGTGGACATAGGCGGTGGCCGCGGGATCGACCGCCGCAATCGCCCCTCGAAGAGGAAAGAAGCCAACCAGATCCTGGCCGACCGGAGCCGCGCGCAGCCAGTCGACGAGCGTCGTGATGGCGGCGGGGGGGAGCGGGGCGTTGGCGAAGCCCGAGGCGTTCTTGAATCGGGCGTGGGCGCCGCCCGGGCCGCCGAGGTAGCGGGTGGCGTCGAGCCAGGTTGCCGGCCAGACTTGCGGCGGTCCCGGCGATCCGGCCCGCAGGATCGGGGCGAGGAGTGACGTTAACTCCCCGGCAGCGCCGGTGAAGAGGGCGGTCGCCGAGATGACGCCGTCGCTCGGCGGGCCGATGGCGAAGCCGCAGGTGAGGCGGGGATCGACGAAGGGCGCCCAGCGCTGCCAGGCGTCGAGGACCTCCGGCGCATCCTCCCAGGGCCAGGAGATGGCGCAGAGGAGGACGTTCCCGGCTGGGACAGTGCGGAAGGTGAACGCGGTGGCGATGCCGAAATTCCCGCCGCCCCCGCCGCGCAGCGCCCAGAAGAGGTCGGCGTTCTCATCGTCGCTGGCGTGCAACCGGCGCCCGTCGGCGTCGACCAG
>JADYYO010000255.1 GCA_020853615.1 Thermomicrobiales bacterium | reverse complement strand
GCCGTCGTCGGCAGCGTCGGGGCCAGCAGCGCGTCGAGGCGGTGCTCGGCGAAGAGGCGGGCCACGGAGTCGCGTACGACCTCCCGTACCCGCAGCGCCTGCATGTAGAGGGTAGCGGAGAGGGTGCGGCCGGCCGCGATGCGCAAGCGCAGATCGGGGCCATAAGCGCGGAACCGCTCCTGCTCCGCGGTGGCGACGCGGTCGTGGACGCCAGCCGTTTCGATCCGGTTGATGGCGAACCCGGCGGCGCGGGCCGCCGCCGCGAGCGGCCAGGGGGTCTCCACGACCGTTATTCCGCACTCGTGCAGCGCCGCGATCGCCTCTTCGGTAACGCGGAGGACGTCCGGTTGCAGCCACTCGTAGAAGAACTCGCGCGGGATACCGATGCGCGCGCCAGCCAATACGGGCTCGACGGGAGGCGGGGCCGGCTCCCCGAGGAGCGATTGCCACATGATCCAGGCGTCGTCGACGGTGCGCCCGAGGGGGCCGATCGTGTCGAGCGACCAGGAGAGGGGGTAGACGCCGCTGACGTCGAGTTGGCCGAAGGCCGGCTTGAAGCCGACGACACCGCAAGCCGCTGCCGGGATGCGGATGCTACCGCCGGTATCGGAGCCCATGGCCGCAGGGCAGGCGCCAGCGGCGATCGCGGCGGCGGAGCCGCCAGAGCTGCCGCCGGGAATCCGCTCCGGGTCCCACGGGTTGCGCGCGGGCGCGCTGACGACGCCGGCCGCGAACTCCTGCGTCACGGTCTTGCCAAGGATGACCGCGCCCGCGTCGACGAGCGCCTGCACCGAAGCCGCCGACTCCTGGGCGGGCGGAGCATCCGCGCGGGCGGCTGAGCCGCAGCGCGTCGGCATCCCGGCGACATCGAAGATGTCCTTGATGCCGAGAGGTACGCCGTACAGCAGGCCCCTGTCGGCACCGTCACCCATCGCTTCCTGCGCGCGGCGGGCGGCGTCGAGCGCGCCGTTTGCATCGACGAGAGCCCAGGCGTGCAAGACCGGCTCGATCGCCTCGATGCGCGCCAGCGATGCGGCGACAATCTCGACTGGCGACCACTCCCGCCGCCAGTAGCCCTCGGCGATCGCCCGGATGGGAAGATCGAGCAGGCGGCTCTCCGTCACGATCCACTCTCCTCTCGCGTCGTCCAGCGCGGCGAGTAGCCGGACGGCAGCGGCTGATGCTCGACATCGACTCGCGCCAGCGCGGCCTCCACCTCGGCGATCTCCGCCATGTAGCGCGCCACCGCGTCGGGCGACGCGTCCGGGTCGACCGATTGCACGGCGCGCAGCGTCTCCGGCGCCGGCGGCAGCCTGTCGGTCATCGCGGCTCCTCCTTTCGTTCAGGTCCCGCCTCGATGAAGGCGCAGAGGAGATCGACAGCCTGCGCCAGGTCCGATTCCTGCACCGTCTCGATCGGCGAGTGCGTGTACCGCGTCGGATAGGTCAGCAGCGCGGTGGCGACGCCCCGGCGAATCAGGGCCGCGCCGTCGCTGCCGTAGTTCTGGAAAACCGCCTGCTGCACCGGGATGCCGCGCTCCCGGGCGGTGGCGACCAGCCGGTCGGACAAGCGGACCGAGTAGTGGCAGGTCGCGTCCTGATAGACGACGATCGGGCCGGCGCCGAGGCAGGCGGGGAAATCGCGCTTGTCGGGACCGGGGATGTCGCCGGTCAGCCCGACGTCGAGCGCGATCGCCAGGTCGAAGGTCATCTCGTCGGCGAGGCTCGAGGCGCCGAGGAGCCCGTTCTCCTCTTGCACCGTCGCGGCCAGCCAGAGCTCGAACGGGAGATCGTCGCGGGCGGCGAGGCGCTCCCCGGCGGCGGTCGCAATCGCCAGCGCGGCGCGGTCGTCCATCGCCTTGCCGACGATGTTCTGGCGGATGCGCCGCGTCTCCGGGTTCCAGATGGCGCGGGCGCCGGGGCCGATGCCGAGCGATGCGACCTCGGCGCGCGAGCGAGCGCCGACATCGATGAACCAGTCGTTCCAGCCGACCTCCTCCTGCTGGCTGTTGCGGCCGCCGACGACGTGGCCGCTGGCCGTGGCGAAGACGCCGGGAATGGTTGCCGAGGAGGTCATGATCAGCGCCGGCTGGTTGACCGGCGTGAACCAGCGGGGCGGCTTGCCGCGCTGATCGGCGTAGTAGGGCCAGATGTGGAGAAATCCCTCGTCGCTGATGCTCTTGACCATCAGGCAGATCTCGTCGGCATGGGCGACGAGTGCGAGGCGGGGGCCGCTGCCGCCGACGTGGGCGAGGACGTTGTTGACGCGAGTGCGGCGCGTCTCCGCGAATCGCGACCAGCGATCGGCGATCCAGTCCTGGACGCGATCCTCGAGCCCGGTTGGGCCGGGCAACTCGGTCAGTTCCTTGACGAGGTCGAACACGGGTGAGCCTCCGGGGCGGATGGGGGTCGGGCCACTGCCGGGCGAGAATACGGCGGGTGATCACAGGCCGCAAGACGGTACAGCGCCCTTCGCGCCTCGATGCGTCCCGGCGCTCCCGTCAAACCGCGCGCTGATAGACGCGGGTCGCCCCGGAGCGGAAGACCTCCTTCCACCCCTTGCCCGGAAATCCGAACTCGTTTACTCCCGCGTAGGGCCCGGCACTCGGACAGTCCGCCTGCCAGTTCCCCTCCTCGTACTCCCCGACGACCATCCAGTCGATGCCGTATTGCGCGATGAGCGGCGATTGGGGATCGGCGTAGATCGCCGGCACGTCCTCCTGCCGCTGCCGGATCTCGGCGAGCAGATCGGGCTGCCCCGCCCGCCACTGCCGCTGGTGGTTGTCGCCCCAGCCGATGATGGTCGGCACGCCGGTGAAGGCCGAGATGCGGTTGAAGGGGAGCCGGCCGAAGGGGCGATAGGCGCAGCCCGCCGCCTCGAGCACGACCTCGCCGGGCGCGGCGTGCGCGGCGAGCCACTCGATCGCGGCTACGTCGCCGGGGTCGGTCGCCTCCCCGTACGCCAGGCCATCCAGCCCCTGCCACTGCTGGAAATGGTCCGTCCACTGGTAGGCCGCGACGACGGGGTAGGCCGAGGCGGCGACGAGCCCCACGATGACCGCCGCGCCCAGCGCCGGCCGCTGCCACGAACGCCCACGGGCCAGCGACCAGAGCAATGGGATCGCGACGGCCGCGGCGACCGCGTAAAGGGTCCAGGTCTGATAGTAGAACTTGAAGAGGGTGTTCATGCGGCTGGAGAAGGCGTCCTGGATGTAGACGATCTCGACGACGATCGAGAGGGCCCAGGCGGCGGCGAAGGCGACCAGGGCGAACTGGCGGGGAGCGACGACGCGGGCGTCGCGGACCTGCATCAGCGCGACGCCGAGCGGGATGCCGCAGAGAGGGATGACTGGAGCCGCAAGCAGGACGCCAGGGATGAGCGTCAGCACCGCCGAGAGGAGGAGCGCCCGCCGCATCCCATCCGTCTCCGCGCGCTCCCGCTCCGCGAAGCCGGTGGCGACGAGGAGGATGCCGCAGAGCCAGGGGATGCCGAACTGCGTCAGGTATTCGACGACCGAGGTTCGCTCGCCGGTGTAGATGGCGAAGGCGGAGAGGAGGCGGGGCAGGATGGGCAGCGCGCCGAGCCAGCCGGGCAGCACCGCCGCCGGCGTCGGGGGGACAAAGGTGAGGAAGAAGGGGAGCCAGGGGATAAGCGCGCCGGCGAGGAGCGCCACGAAGGCGACAATCGTCACGCGCGGCCGTTCGCGCATCCCCGCCCAGAGCCCGATGGCGGCGATGAGGAGAAAGGTCGGGAAGTCCCAGGCGTTCGTCGCGTAGAGCGCGCCAGCGACCGCGCCGGTCGCGGCGACCCGGGCTAGGAGCCCGGCCGGGATCGCACGAGACTCCGCGGCACACTGCCGCGCCAGGTTCCAGGCGAGCGCGATGGCGACCAGGGTGAAGGGGAGCGCCATCAGGTGCGGGTGGAGGTCGCCCAGCAGGAAGCTGAAGGCGGGGAACTCGTTGATCGTCTCGGTCGCTGGCGACGGGCAGAGGTTGCCGACGCGTGGCCCATCGCAGACGATGCGGCTCGACCGCCAGCCGATGCCGGTCGCGCTGTCCCACCACGAGGCGTCGATCGTCGCGCGCGCGTCCTGCAGCAGCCGCCAGGGTGCGTAGAGGTTGCCGGCGATCGCCAGCAGGAAGGCGGCGAGGATCCCGCTTGCGGCCGCCGTGCGCCGACCCAGCCACGGCCGGCAGACGTTCCAGCCGATCCCGAAAGCGACGACGACCGCGAGACTGAAGATGGTCGCCAGCGCGAGGTTGAAGGCGATCCAGGGCACGATGCCGGCCAGCCGCGCCACCGTCCCCTGCAGGAGATAGCCGAGGTAGTAGTAGTTGATCGGCTCCCCGGCGAACCAGGGGTCGGGCGGCGGCATGATGGCCGTCCGCGCGCTGCTGGCGAGGAACGCGACGTCCATCGGCTTCTCGGTGCCGGAGATCTCCGGCGTGAAGCCGCGCAGCCAGACGTAGGCGGCGAAAAGGAGAAGCGAGGCCGCCTCGACGGCGAGCAAGGCGCGTAACCAGTCGCGGTCGAGCGCACGCCGCCAGATCAGCCAACCCCAGCCCGCGACTCCGGCGACGGCGACCGTTACCCAAACGGGAGTCACGCCATACCGGATCGCGCCGACCGAGGAGAGGAACCAGGCCGGGAAGACGGCGGCCAGCAGGGCCAGCGGCCGGGCGATCGTCGCGCCGCGATCGGGCAGGCGGCTGCCGAGCCAGCGAGCGAGGGGAGCCAGCGCCCAGGTGAGGGCGATGAGCACCGCGTACCAGCGAACGGACGCTTCGAGCCAACTCACGGTCGAGCCTGGATGCATACCGACGCAGGCCACACGGGAGCTGTCTTCGTGGGGAGATGTTGGCAGGAATGGTCGTCGTTGACCCCCGAACGACCCTCACCCCCAGCCGCCACCCACGGGGTGGCGGCTGGGGGTGAGGGTTTCTCGCGTGTCGGCGGTGACGGCCAACGCATCCGTCGTTCCCCGCTCATGAGCCGCTCACCGGCAGCACCCGATAGATCGTCGTCCCGCGCGAGCTGAACGTCACCTCGAGCGTCTTCCCGACCATCTGGTCGAAGGCGGCGATCCCCTCGGCCGAGCCGGTCGGCGTGCAGGTGTTGTCCGCGATCGGGTAGCGGCGCTCGAGGTCGCCAACCACGACATACTCGACGTTGTAGCGGCGCAGGATCGCCGCCTTCTCCTCCGGATCGGGGGAGGTGTAGAGGGTGCGCACGTCGGCGACGCGCGGGGGGAGGTCGGCCGGGTAGCGCTGCTGCTGCTCGTGGCGCTCCCAGCCGATGATCGTCGGCAGACCGGTCGCCGCGGAGATGCGCGACCCGTTACAACGGTACGGCCCGATCGACGCCTCGGCCACCACCGGGCTGCCGTGGACGTTCTGCCAGAGCCAGGCGATGGCGTCGGCGTCCCCCGCGTAGCCGATCTCGCCATCCTCCCCGTTCCCAAACGAGGGTACGGTTCCCTCCGCCATCCACGCCTCCGCGTCGAGCGTCCCGACCGGCGGGTGCTGCGCGAAGCGCTGCGCCAGGCGCGGGCCAGTTGCCAGCGCGGGGTAGGTCAACTCGCCAAGAAAGACGAGCGCTGCCATCACCACGCCAAATTGGCCCCAGCCAAGGCGCCCTGCGGCCGGTGCGCCATCGCGCCATGAAGCGCTCGTGTCTTCCTGAGCTTGCTCAGGATCTCGGCTTACGGGCATGGCGTCACCGTGAAGTCGAGATGCTTCCTTCGTCAGCATGACACGCCTCGACGCGCGCGCGCGCGCGGCAACGACATCGCGCAGCATGAGCGCGACGAGCGTGGCCGCCGCGACCCCGAGCAGCACCCAGACCTGGTTGTAGAACTTGAAGATCGTGTTCATCCGGTACCAGTCGCTGCCGATCAGGTCGTCGGCGACAACAACAACCTCCGCGCCCGCCGCCGTGAAGAACCCCGCCGCCAGGAGGAGGCAGGCGAACCGCTCCGCGCTTCGGCGCAGCGCCAGCCAGCCGATCCCCGCCGCAACCCCGAGCGCCAGCAGCAGCCCGAGCACGGCCCGCCCGCTGGCGACGATAGCGGCGGCCGCCAGCCCCGACACCGGTACGCCGTAGGCGGCGAATCGCGCCCAGGCCTCGTTCTGGCCGAGGAGGGCGAGGCGGGACCAGGCGGCAGCGAGGGGCGGCGCGGCGAGCGCCGCGCCGACGAGGAGCGCGGCTACCGTGCGGCCGAGACTCCCCGGCCAGAGCGCGAAGAGGGCGAAGCCGGCGGCCGCCAATGCGAGCGGCAGCAAGGGCCAGGGCATCGCGCGCTCCCGGCGGGCGCGCGGCAGGAGGAGCGTCGTCAGCCCGATGCTCGCCACCGCGATGATGCCGCCGAGGTGGCTCAGAAACTGGGCCAGGTCGGTCGGGGTGTGCACCAGCGCCAGCGAGCCGAAGAGCGCCACGAAGTGGGCGTGGAAGGGGAGGAAGAGGAGCCAGGTGCCGGCGGCGACCGCCGCCGCGCCCGCGAGGAAGGCGACGATCCGCCGGCGAACATTCTTTATGCGCGCTGTCGCCATGAAGATCGAGGTGACCGCCAGGAGCGCGTAGACGGGCACGTCCCAGGCGTTCGTCGCGCTCAGGGCGCCGAGGGTGAGTGCCAGGAGCGCCAGACGCGTGGCCGTCGCGGCGCGTTGCTGCCTCACTTCACAGGCGTCGAGACGAGCGTGGCCGTACGCCCCGGTGGCGATGGCCGCGCAGAGCGCGATCGCCGTCACCGTGATCGGCAGCGCGACGACGTGGGAGTGGAGGTCGGCGTAGAGCCCGCTGAAGTAGGGGAACTCGGTGATGGCGAAGTCGATGGCGCGGCTCCCGTTCCAGGTCCAGAGGACGAACGAGTCGAGCGCCGGCCGCGCCGCCGAGAAGAGGGTGCGCAGGGCCGAGAGATTCCCGAGGAGGCAGACGGCGAGCACCCCGATCCAGCCGCCGGCGAGGGCGAAGGCCCGGGAGCGGGTCACCCCGCGCGAGAGCGCCGCGACGACCGAGTAGACGCCGCTGGCGAGCATCCCCATCACCGTCGGCAGCGCGAGGTTGAAGCCAAGCTCGGCGGGGATGCCGGTCACCTTGAAGAGCCAGGAGACGAGATAGAAGCCGTAGTAGTAGTAGTTGATGTAGCCGTCGGCGAACCAGGGGTCGTAGGGGGGGAAGTAGGCGCTGCGTCCGATGGCGTTGATCTGCGCGAACTCCATCGGCTTCTCACCGCCCCAGACCGGATGCCAGCCATCCGGGTTGATCAGGCGGAAGGCGAGGAAGAGGGCGAAGATGGCCCAGAAGGCGACCTCGGCGTGCAGCGCGGGCCGCCAGCGCCATGGGGCCGTCTCCACCTGCTCCTGGGGCGCGAACTTCGCCGCCAGCCACCAGCCGAGCGCGGCGGTCACGACCAGCGAGAGCGCGGCCCAGACGGCGCGGTAGCGAAAGAGCTGCAGGCTGGCGCCGAGCCAGACGGGCCAGGCGGCGACGAGGAGCGCGAGGATGCGGGCGAAGCCGAAGCCGCGCTCCGGAAATCGCCCGAGCGCCAGCCGCGTCCAGGGCGCGCCCGCGACGGCCAGGAGGACGAGGAGGATGAGCCAGACAGCTGCCGCGCCGGGCGTCGTCCCGGTGAGCGCCGCCGACCAGCGCGCATCGTCGACCGAGGGGTTCTCGCCGACGGGGGTGTCGAGGAGGAGCGTCTGCCTCGCGGGGTGGCGCGCCGGCTCCCACGGCCGCTGCAGCGCCCACGACATCTCCGCCTCGTAGTCGGCGCGCGACAGGGGCCCGGCGCGCTCGTAGATCGTCACGCGCGGGTGGTCATAATTGATGAACGACTCGTCGCCCCGGCGATCGTCGAACACGATGGGGCCGAGCGATGGCGCGCGGTCGAACGCCGCCACCCGCGTGAATCCGAGCCGCCTCATACGCAGCAGGTCGAAGAAGCGCTCCTGCACCGGGTAGCGCCATGGCGCGGCATCGACCGCCGCCTCGACACGGGTCGAGGACTGCACGACGTAATCCGCGCGGGAGAGCGCATCGAAGAGCGTTGCGCTGGCCTCCTCTGGCGGGAGGTCGCGATACGAATCGATGATGATCATGCCGTACCCGAAGGCCGGTGGAGAAAGCGCGTAGTCAAGGGCGCGCGGCAGTGAATCATCCCAAAATTCGGCGGTCAGGGTCGCGCCGGCCGGGAGCTCGCTGTAGATCCACTTCGTCGCGGCGACGCGGGTGTTCTCGTGGGCATAGATAGAGAGGAAGGCGGCGCTCCAGAGGAGGGCGAGCGCGACCGCCGCCGGCGCGATCAGCCGGGCCGGCCAACCGCCCCAGCGCCCGCGCAGCGCGCGAACGGTCGTGACGAGCGCTAGCCCGGCGGCGACCGCCAGCACCGGCGCCAGCGGCTCGAGGTAGCGCAGGAACTTCACCTCGGCGACGAGCAGCACGCCGCCATAGACGACCAGCCAGCTCAACAGAACGAGCGCCGCCGGCGACGAGCGCCGCAGCGCGAGCACGCCGAGCAGGACCACGCCGGCTACCGCCAGCAGGCCCGTCGCCGGCCCGTAGCCCCAGAGGACGAACTGCTCGAGCTGATAGAGGAGAGGCGTCGTGCCGACGTAGACGCGGGTGAAAGGGACGTCGAAGCGGCCGCTGACGATGTCGGCCTGTGTCCCGAGCGATTGCAGATAGACATCGGGGCGCAGCAGGGCGTACGGCTCGAAGGCGAAGAAGGCGACGAACGCGCAGATCGCGGCGATCATACCCCGCGCGACAGCGGCGCGCAGGGCGGCGAGGCGCGGCTCGCTTTGCAGCCGCCGGGTGAGGTCGATGGCGGCGGCGACGACGATCGGTGCGGCGAGGGCAAAGACGCTCCCCTTCGTTGCCATCGCCAGCCCCATGGCAGCGCCCGCTGCGGCGAAGCGGCGAGTCGTGCCGATTCTGGCGGCACGGGCGGCAAGCAGGAGGCAGAGCGCGACGAAGAAGGCGAGCCAGCTATCGGTGGTGAAGAAGTGGGCGAGCTGGATCGACATCGGCGCCAGCGCGGCGAAGAGCGCCGCCAGCAGCCCCACGGCGCGGCCGCCGACCATCGTCCCCAATCCGGCGATCGGGAGTATCGTGAGCGCGCTGAGGAGCGCCGAGATCGCGCGCCCGACGAGGTAGGCGTGGTCGGCGGCGTTCCAGTTCGTTCCGGTGAGGCGGGAGAGCGCCCAGGCGACCGCGTCGGTCACCCACAACGGCAGCGCCCCGTAGGCGAACTCCCGAAACTGGCCGGTGGCCGGGTCGGCCGAGCGGGGGTTCAGCCCGCTGCGGGCCGGATCGAAGAGCGTCGCCAGATCGGGCGGCCAGTCGAGGTGAATGCGGTCGATGAGGACGATCCTGGCGACGAAGAGCTCGTCCGGGTGCAGGTCGGCGCCCTCGTCCCAGTCGAGCCCGTAGAGCCGGACGGCGAGGGCGGCCAGCAGGACGATGGCGAGGGCGAGGCGCCACGAGTCGAATGTCGGTAGCCGCCACGCGCGGCGCGTTCTCCTCATGCGCGGATTCTAGGCAGGGGAGGCGTCGCGTGCGAAGAGGAGGAGCAG
>JADYYO010000254.1 GCA_020853615.1 Thermomicrobiales bacterium | reverse complement strand
GCTCGGCCTCGACCGCCGCTTGCAGACCGAGCTGAAGATGCCCGTCTACCGCGCCGACGATCCGCTGACCTGTGTGGCCAGAGGGACGGGAAGAGTCGCCGAGGCGCTGCATCTGTACGAGCGGGCGCTGGCCAGCGGGTCGGAGATCCGCCGCACGGCGAGCTAGCACGATCGCCCCGGCGCGCCCGCCTGTCGAGGGTCGGTCGGCGCGCGTGGTATCTTTCGCCGTCCGGAGTCCCAGGGGGATGGTTCTGATGGGTCTCCGGCACGACGCTGCCCCCACGAGGTTCGCCATTGACGACGCTGAATACCCGTCAGACGATCTTCCTGGTCGTGCTGTTCGTGGTGACCAGCCTGGCTTTCATCCAGCTCGATAGTCGCCGCGCGCTCGACCCGGTCAAGGACGCGATGCGCGGCATCGTCGGGCCGGTCGCCAGCCAGGTCGGCCACGTAGGTGCGCGCGGCGACGCCGCGATGGAGCGCGAGATCGCCGCGGTCAAGGCCGAGCGCGACCAGCTTGCCGCCGAGAACGCGCAATTGAAGGCGGCTGTGCGCGAGGTCGAGCAGCTTCGCCTGCAGGCGAAGCTGCAGCAGGACCGGCCGACCTGGAAGATGCTGCAGGCGCGCGTGCAGGCGCCCGACCCGACTGACCAGCAGAAGTTCCTGACCATTGACAAGGGTGCCAGAAACGGCGTCGAGGTCGGCATGGCAGTCGTTGCCCAAGGGCCGAACTACATCGGCCAGGTGACCGAGGTCTGGGAGGATTCCTCCCGCGTCATGTTGATCATCGACGTCAGCCAGCGCGTCGGGGCCCGGCTGGAGGATGGCGGCGACGGCGTCGTCTTCGGCGTCTGGCAGAATGGCGGGCGCCTCGAGCTTCGCTATCTCGACCGCGACGCGCAACCTGCCCCCGGCGAGTTGGTCCTCACGACCGACAGCCCCACGCTGCGCACCGCGCGCGTTCCCGGCGGCCTGATCGTCGGCCGCGTCGGCGACGCGCCGCCGAGCTCGGCGAAGGGGGACACGAAGACCGCCCCGGTCATCCCCCTCGTGGCATTCGAGCGCCTGGAGGTCATCACGGTCGTGCTCACCGATGGCTCCTGAGACCATCACCCGCCGCGACCCCCGGCTCATCGCCGCCCTGACCGCGGCGAAAGTGACCAGCGCCGCGATTCGGCGCGCCGGCCGCGGCGGCGGCACCGCCGCCCCAGGGCTCGTCGCGGAGCGCATCGATCCCTCGCTCCTCGGCAAGATCGCGCGGCGCCTGCCGTCCGGGGCCATTGTCGTTGCCGGGACCAACGGCAAGACGACCGTTTCGCGCATGCTCGCCGACATCCTGCAGGCTCATGGGCTGCGCGTGGCGCACAACCGCTCCGGGTCGAACCTCGCGCGCGGCGTCGCCAGCGCACTCGCCAGCCAGGCCGACCTTTTCGGCAACCCGCGCGCCGACATCGGTGTCATCGAGAGCGACGAGGCGGCCTTCCCCGAGATCGCGCGCCAGGTGCAGCCGTCGCTGGTCATCCTGAACAACCTCTTCCGCGACCAGCTCGACCGCTACGGCGAGCTCGATGCCATCGCCTCGCTGTGGCGGCCCGCGCTGCAGCGCCTCCCGGAAACGACCACCCTCCTCGTCAACGCCGACGACCCGGCGCTGGCGGCGCTCTCGGAAGCGATCCCGGCGCGCCGGGTGACATTCGGCCTCGACGACCGCAATCCGCGCTACCTCCTGGACGCCATCCCGCATGCCGCCGACGCCAAGGTTTGCCGCACATGCGGCGACGTCCTGACGTACGATCGTCTCTACAGCGCCCACCTCGGCGCCTGGCGCTGCCCGAAGTGCGGCGCCACGCGGCCGCCGCTCGACTTCGCGGGGACGAATCTCGCGCTGCATGGTGTTGACGCCCTCGACCTCGATGTCGCGCGGGCATCGTCGCCGGATCACCCGCTGTCGCTGCGTCTGGCGATCCCCGGCCTCTACAACGCCTACAACGCGGTCGCCGCCGCGGCGGGAGCCGCCACGATCGGCATTCCGGCGGGGACCATCGCCTCGGCGCTGGGCGATTACCGCTCGGCCTTCGGCCGCATCGAGCGGGTCACGTACCGGGGGCACCTCCTCACCCTCGCTCTGGTCAAGAATCCCGTCGGCTTCAACGAGACGCTGCGCATGCTCACCATCGCCACCGGCGGCCTGGCAGCGCCGACGCTGATCGCCATCAACGACCTGACCGCCGATGGGCGCGACGTCTCGTGGCTCTGGGACGTCGACTTCGAACTGCTGGCCGACGGCACGGCGCCTCTGTCGACGACCGGCATTCGCGCGGCCGACATGGCCAACCGGCTGAAGTACGCCGGGCTACACGCCAACCGCATCTATCCCCTCGATGCCGACCTGGCCACCGGCCTCGACACCTTCGTCGATGCGCTGCCGGCCGGCGCGCCGGGCTACGTCCTGCTCACCTACACCGCGCTCCTCGGCCTGCGGCAGGTTCTCGCCGATCGCGGCGCGGTCGAGCAGTTCTGGGAACAGTGAGGCGACCGCGATGAAGCTCGTCATCGGCTGGCTCTATGCATCGACCATGAACATCTATGGCGATCGCGGCAACGTGATCGCCCTACACCGCCGCGCCGAATGGCGCGGGATCCGAGTCGAGATTCGGGAGATCGGCATCGGCGACCCCATCCCCGAGGACGTCAACTGCTTCTTCTGGGGCGGCGGTCAGGATCAGGAGCAGGCGGCCGTCGCCGCCGACATGCAGGGGACGAAAGGCGAGGCGCTGCGGGCGGCCATCGAGGATGGAGCGTCGCTCCTCGCCGTCTGCGGCGGCTACCAGCTCCTCGGGCACGAATACCGGCCGCACAACGCCGCGCCGCAACCCGGCGTCGGCCTCTTCGACGCGGTCAGCACAGCCGGGCCGGAGCGGTTCATCGGCAACGTCATCGTCGAGAGCGAATGGGGCGAACTGGTCGGGTTCGAGAACCACAGCGGCCTGACGACCCTCGGTCCGACCGCGACGCCCATGGGGAGGGTGCGCGTCGGCCGCGGGAACAATGGCCGCGACGGCACCGAGGGCGCGCGGTACCGCAATGCCGTCGGCTGCTACCTCCACGGCTCGCTGCTGCCGAAGAATCCGGCCCTCGCCGATTGGCTCGTCGAGCGCGCCCTGGCACGCCGGCGCGGGGATGTTCAGCTCGAGCCGCTCCCCGACACGATCGAGTCAATGGCGCACGCCGAGGCCGTCGCCCGCGCCGCCGCCACCCGCTGACTAGCGCGGAGTTCGGGGACGCGGGCAAACAGCCTCGCACGTCAGGTGCGAGAGCCCTCGAGCGAGGCGGCAACCCGCCGTAGCCGCTCCGCCGCCTCGGTCGCCACGGCCTGCAGTTCCGGCCGCTCGCCCGCCACGCGCAGCATTGCTTCCGGATCGACGGCAATCACCGTCGACTCGTCACCTGACTGCCGCACGGTGACATTGCAGGGGAGGAGCAGGCCGAGATCGGGTTCGGCCTGCAGCCCCTTCCAGGCGAGCGCGGGATTGCACGCGCCGAGGATCACGTACGGCTCCATCTCAACGTCGAGCTTCTGCTTCAGGGTCTCCCGAACATCGATCACCGTCAGCACGCCGAAGCCTTCTGCTTTCAGCGCCTCCTTCGTCCGCTCGATCGCCTCATCGAGTGGCGCATCGATCGTCGCGGCGAAACCGAGCGATGGAGAACTGGTCATGGTCGTTCCTCCAATGTGTGGCCAGGTCACGCCTGGCCGCCGATCACCAATAACCCATTGACGACGAAGAGATAGAGGCCGACAGCGGCCACCAGCACCGAGAACCCGCGCGAGAGCGCGCGCTCGTCGACCTGCCCGGCCAGCCGGCCGCCGACCAGCCCGCCGAGGAGCCCGCCGGCGATGAAGAGGAGCGCGACCTCAGCATTGAAGCCGCCGCTCCCGAGATGAGCGGCCAGTCCCGACACCGAGTTGATGGCGATGATGACGAGCGACGTGCCGACCGCCAGCGCCATCGGCATGCCAAGCACCAGAGCGAGCGCCGGCACGATCAGAAAGCCGCCGCCGACCCCGAAGAAGCCGGTCAACAGACCGACGACCAGCCCGGCGGCCGGCGCCCGCCACCCGATCCGGGCCTCCGTCTCGTTCGTCTCCGCCGCCGGCCGCCTCCGCCGCCACATGCGCACGGCAACGCCGAGCATGAGCAACCCGAAGAGGAGGAGAATCCAGGGGCCGGAGACCTGATGATTGAGCCAGCTTCCCGCGAACGCCCCGGCAATGCCGACCAGACCGAAGAGGATCGCCACCCGCGGGTTGACCCGCCCGGCCCGGGCGTGCGGGACCGCTCCGGCAAGAGCCGAGGCGCCGACGATCGCCAGAGAGGTCGCCGTGGCCGACTGGGCGCTCAGGCCGATAACGTAGACGAGGATCGGCACGGTCAGGATCGAGCCGCCGCCGCCGACGATCCCCAGCAACGTCCCGATGACGATCCCGAAGACGATCGAGAGCGCGCCTTGCAGCGGCGAAACCTGGGAGAGATCGAGTAGAGCAAGCATCGATCAGCGCTCCAGCGGCTGTCCCGCCTCGGCCCAGGCGATGACGCCGCCCGCGAGGCTCTTCACATCGCGGAAGCCCGCCGCCAGCAGCTCCTCCGCGCTGTAGAGGCTGCGCCGCCCGCTGCGGCAGACGGTGATCACAGGTCGCTTCGGGTCGAGCTCCCGCAGGCGAAGCACAACCTCCCCCATCGGCATGAGGACGCTCCCCGGAATGTGCCCCTCGACCCATTCGTCCGGCTCGCGCACGTCGACCATCTGCGCGCCCGTTCCCGCAACGTCGCGCAGATAGTCGGCAACCGTGATCTCCGGCGCTCCGTGCGCCGCCCCAGCGCCACTACGCGGCTTGTTCATCGTCCAGCAACTCCCACAGTTCAGCCATTTCCACGATCAGGGACGCGCGACCGGGAGACCCGCCGCCTGCCATCCCGCCATGCCCTCGGGCACGGTAATCACCCTCCTCAACCCCTGCCTCTGCAATAGGCTGGCCGCCAGCGACGAGCGATAGCCCGTGCCGCAGATCACGGCGACTGTCTCGGCCGCGTCGACTCCCGCCGCCGCCCCTTGAGCTAGCGCCCCGGCGAAGCGGTGGCGCGAGCCGGGGATCTGCCCGTCGGCCCGCTCCGAGGCGTCCCGGACATCCAGAACCTGCAGATTGTTGTCCTCCTGCTCGAGCCGTGAGGCGAGCTCCGCGACTGACATTTCCGCGACCGTCGCCATTGGCCGCCCGCTCGACAGCCAGGCGGCCATGCCGCCCTCAAGATAGCCCGCGACGTTGTCGATGCCGATGCGGCGCAGATCGGTTCGCGCCTCTTCGTAGAGGGCATCGTCCGGCAGGACGAGGACGACCTCCCGATCGTAGGGCGTGAGCCAGCCGGTCCAGATGGCGAAGTTGGCGCCGAGGCCGACATTGACCGCGCCCGGGATGTGCCCGGCGGCAAATTCGGCGGCATCCCGCGCGTCGATGACCAGCGCCCCGGCCGCCTGCCGCGCCTCGACCTCTTCGGGAGTACGGGGCTCTCCCGCCGGCAGATCGCGCAGGAGCGCCGGCCCTTCCTTGTTCACGCGCTTCATCGTCGGGTAGTAGGCGGGCGGGCGGGGCATCCCGGCCATGATCGCATCGATGAACGCCTCGCGCGATCCAGTGTTGAACGCGTAGTTGAAGCGCTTCTCCTGTCCGATCGTCGTCTGCGCGGCGTCGCCGATCTTCTTTCCGCAGGGCGAGCCCGCCCCGTGCCCCGGATAGACGACCAACTTTTCGGGCAGCGTGGCCAGCCGGTCGGTGACCGTCTCGTAGAGTTGCCCGATCAGCCGCTGCTGCGCCTCCTCTCCGAGGAGATCGGGCCGGCCGACCTCGCCGGCGAAGAGGACATCGCCGGAGAAGAGCGCCACTGGCGCATCCCCGTGCCGAGGATCGAAGAGCAGATAGGAAATATGCTCCGGCGTGTGCCCCGGAGACCAGAGGGACTGCAGCGTCAACCGCCCCACGGGGACGGTGTCACCATCGTCGAGCGGCCGATGCGGAAACGCCGTCTGGCCGATGCGTCCGGCGTAGACCGGCGCTCCTGTCGCCTCGGCCAGCTCCCTCGCGCCGCTGACGAAATCGGCGTGAACATGCGTCTCCAGGATCGCGACGATCTCGTAGCCGCGATCACTGGCCCACGCCAGATATTCATCGACATCTCGCCGCGGATCGATGATCGCGGCCTGCTTCATCTCGGGATCGGCGACGCCGTAGGCGACCTGCGCCAGCCCCGGCGTATAGAACCGTGTCAACTCCATCATCATTCTCCGGAACAGTGACGTGAACCCAATGCCTGCACCCCGCGTCTAGTCGGCGGCCATCGGCATGGGCTGCTTCTCCGCGATCTCCTCCACGATGCGGCTGATATCGCACGTTGCCGCCTCCCGGTTGTACGGCAGTTTCGCGAGCAGGCGCGCCATCATGCAGGAGTCGGTGATCGCCGAGAAGAACAACCCGCCACCGACGACCGCGGAGACGAGCCGCAGGGGCGGCGCGACGAGACCGCCGAGCAGCCCAGCCAGCACGAGGGCTCCGGCAACACCGCGCACCTGGCGGTCCATGCTCCAGCGCCCGCTGCCCCGCACAACCGGCAACCCCGCGCGCTCCCACGCGCCAAGGCCGCCGTCGAGGACGTGCAATCCCGGCAGATCGATCGCCTGCAGCCCGCGCTCGGCCTCCGTTGCCCGCTGGCCAGAGCGGCAGACGAGTACGACCGGGCTGTTGACCGCATTGCCAAGCGCATCCACATACTCCGGCAACCGATCCAGCGGGAGATTGAAGCTCCCCGGAATGTGCACCGAGGAGAACTCCCCCGGCGTGCGCACATCGAGCACCGTCACGCGGCCGAGCCGCTCCGCAAGCTCCCCGCTCGAAACCCGCGTCCCCATTTCCACCATCGTCATCGTCGTTCCAGAACCTCTCGTCGTTGTCGAACATCCGGCCGCGCGCTGCGTCTCGCTTAACGGCCGCTCCGTACAATCGCCTTGACTGCCTGAGCGACAGCCGCCTCATTCGTTGCGAAGTCATCCGGATGGTTCAGGCAGTAGAGCGCGAACGTCTCGATCATGTCGGCGCTGAGCGAGTTCATCGCCGCCCGCGCCGCCGCGATCTGATCGATGATGGCGACGCAGTCGCGCCCCTCATCGATCATGCGCTGGATACCGCGCGCCTGCCCTTCGATCCGCTTCAGCCGCTGCTGGAATTGATCCCGGCTCTCCTGATCGAGCTGGGAGACACTGGGAGACATCTTCTTCCTCCATCGTGACTTTCTAGATAGGGTACCCCGGTAGGGTAGTATGCCCGATCCGAGGGTTGGGTGCAAGCTCGCCTCTCGACGCGGCCAGCGCGCGCCTAGAGCCCCGCCGACTTCTCCGGAAGCGGCGGTATACTCGGGGCATCGAGGTTGACAGGGCTTGTCCGGCGGTCGTCCTGACCGCGCCACCAGCGACGGTCCCTGAGACGAGGGAGCGAGATGAGCGATACCGCAAATCTGGCAGCGAAGACGCGAGCCGCGATCGAGACGTGGATGCTCGAGCACCGGGAGTTTCCGCCGCCGCCGGAATTCGCCGTGCAGGCGAACGTGAACGACCCCGCCGTCTACGAGCGCGCGGCGACCGATCTCGAAGGCTACTGGGCTGAGGAGGCCTCGCGGCTCGACTGGTATCGCCCGTGGGATACAGTCCTCGAGTGGAATCCTCCCTTCGCCAAATGGTTCGAGGGCGGGCAGCTCAACGTCTCCGTCAACTGCCTCGACCGGCACGTGCAGGCCGGCGGCGGCGACAAGGTCGCCTACTACTGGGAGGGCGAGCCGGGAGACCGGAAGACGCTCACCTATCGCGATCTTCACGACGAGGTGAACCGCGCCGCGAATGCCCTGAAGGCGCTCGGCGTCAAGCGGGGCGACCGCGTCGCCATCTACATGCCGATGATCCCCGAGCTCCCGATCGCGATGCTCGCCTGCACGCGCATCGGTGCCCCGCACAACGTCGTCTTCGGCGGCTTCTCCTCCGATTCGCTCGCCGACCGCATCAACGACTCCCAGGCGAGAGTGGTTATCACCGCCGACGGCGGCTATCGCCGTGGCAAGGCGAGCGGGCTGAAGGTCAACGTCGACGAGGCCCTTGCGCACACCCCCTCTATCGAGCACGTCATCGTCGTCAAGCGCACCGGCCAGGACGTCACGATGGTCGACGGCCGCGACCTCTGGTGGCACGACCTGGTGCCGCGGCAGGCCGACTGGTGCGAGCCGGAGCGGATGGAGAGTGAGGACATGCTCTACCTCCTCTACACCTCCGGCACGACCGCCAAGCCGAAGGGGATCCTCCACACGACCGGCGGCTACCTGACCGGGGTGGCCAGCACGCACCGCCAGGTCTTCGACATCAAGGAGAACGACATCTACTGGTGCGCGGCCGACATCGGCTGGGTCACCGGCCACTCGTACATCGTCTACGGCCCGCTGACCAACCACACCACCGGGGTGATGTACGAGGGAACGCCCGATTGGCCCGACCCCGCCCGCTGGTGGGAGATCATCGAGCGCTACGGCGTCAGCATCGTCTACATGGCGCCGACCGCCATCCGCGCCCACATGAAGTGGGGCCCGAAGTACGCCGAGCAGCACAACCTCTCCTCGCTGCGGCTCCTGGGCACGGTCGGCGAGCCGATCAACCCCGAGGCGTGGATCTGGTACCACGATCATATCGGCGGTGGGCGCTGCCCGGTCGTCGACACCTGGTGGCAGACCGAGACGGGCTGCATCATGATCTCGCCCCTGCCCGGCATCACCACCACGAAGCCCGGCTCCGCGACGAAGCCGATGCCCGGCGTCGACGCGGATGTCGTCAACGACCGTGGTGAGTCGGTGCCGGTCGGCGAAGGCGGCTACCTCGTCCTCAAGAAGCCGTGGCCCTCGATGCTGCGCGGCATCTACGGCGACCCCGAGCGCTACAAGGCGACCTACTGGAGCAGGTTCCCGGGGATGTACTTCCCCGGGGACGGTGCGCGCCGCGATGGGGATGGCGACTACTGGCTGATGGGGCGCGTCGATGACGTGATGAACGTCTCGGGGCACCGCCTCTCGACCACGGAGATCGAAAGCGCGCTTGTCGACGACAAGCGCGTCGCCGAAGCGGCCGTCGTCGGCCGCGAGGACGAGCTGACCGGCGAGGCGATCTTCTGCTTCGTGATCCTCAAGTCGGGGGTCGATGCGGTCCCGGAGCTGGGTGAGGAGCTCCGGCAGCACGTCGCGACCAAGATCGGCCCGATCGCGCGGCCGCGGCAGGTGATGTTCACGCCCGACCTGCCCAAGACGCGCTCCGGCAAGATCATGCGCCGGCTCCTCCGCGACATCGCCGTCGGCCGCCCGCTCGGCGACACGACGACCCTCGCCGACACCGGCGTCGTCGAGCTGATCCGGGAGGCGACACGGAGCGCCGCCGACGACGAGTAGACCGGCACGCGCTAACGCGGTCCACCAAAGTGGGTCTCGGCATGTGCCGAGACCCGTAGCCTCTCCAAGGTCGCGCTGATACATCACGCCTTCTCCGCGGCGGGCGCATTGTGTCGAGTGGCTGACTGTTACAGATACTCCCGGAACCACTCGACGATCCGCCGCATGCGGTCGACGCGGCGATCAGGGCGGCCGATGCCAGCCAGGAAATGCGGCTCCCCGGGGTAGCGCACCATCCGCGTGGGGATCCCTCGCTGGCGCAGGATCGTGAAGAGCGTCTCCGCCTGCTCGGGCGGGCAGCGCAGATCCCCTTCCGCCTGGAGCAGGAGGAGCGGCGCGCGGTTGCGGTGGATCTGCATGAAGGGGGAGGCGTCCAGAAAGCGGTCGATATCCTCCGGCAGCCGGCCGAGCCCGGCAAAGCGCTCATCGGTGTAGCCCTGCAGATCCGAGCCTCCGAACCAGGAGACGAAGTTGCTGACCGGATTCTCGCTCACCGCCGCCGCGAAGCGGCCAGGGTGATGCCCGAGGAGCCAGGCGGTCAGATAGCCGCCGAACGAAAGGCCTATCACTCCGGCGCGAGCCGGATCGGCCAGCCCGCGTGCCACGGCCCATTCGACGACGCGCAGAATATCGCTGCTGCTCGCCCTGCCCCACTCGCCATGGGCGGCGCGAGCGAACGCCTCGCCGTAGCCGCTCGATCCCCGCGGGTTCGGGTAGAGGACGTGAAATCCCGCGTCGGCGAGCGCCAGCATCTCCAGCCAGGGAGCAGGACCATGCGCGCCATGCGGCCCACCATGGATCTGCACGATGGCCGGCCCCGGGTTCGGCGCGTCGCGCCCCTCGATCAGCCAGACGTCGATCTCGTGCCCCTCAGGGTGCGCGATGCGATGCCGCACGGGGTCGCGTCGGAAGGGCGCCAGCCACTCGGCCCCGTTCGTCGTGACCCGGCGCATGTCTCCAGCTTCCAGCGCATAGACTTCGGTCGGCATGCCGGCGTTGGTCGCAACCATCGCCACGCGCGATCCGGCCACCGCGATCGAGCTGCAAACGATCTCGGCAATCACTATCGGCGTCGCTTCGCCGCTCTCCACGTCGAAGCGGTAGGGGAGCGCTCGCCCCTCGACACCGACCTGCGCCACGATGGCGGCGGCATCGAGCCACTCGCAGGCGATACGATTGCCGCGCACCATCAGATCGCCGGTCGTGACCGTTTCGACCGGGCGGTCGAGCTCCGCGCCGAGGCGACGCACGCCATCGTCGTCAGTCACAAAGAGGTGATTGTCCGCCCAGGAGGGTTGGCCGGGGTGCTCCTTGCCGATCACCGTCAGCCGATCACCCTTCGCATTTGGCCGCGCCGCGGCAATCCCCCCGGGCAGCGTTGCCAGCCGCACCGACTCCCCGCTGCCATCCCGCCGCACCAGCCAGGCCGCCGCCCGCTCGGCAAGCCGGCGCATGCCGGCCTCCAGCTCCGCGTCGGCGACGACGACGATCGCCTCGCTATCGGGCATCCACCGCGCATCGAGGATCTCCCATGCCGGGTCGGTCACCCGCGCCGGCTCTCCCCCATCGCACGACGCCACCCACGCGCTGACGTACTGATTTCGTAGCCCCTGCCCATCGAGGCGCCACGCGAAGTCGTCGATCACGCGCGCGGTCGGGTCGTCCGGGTCGCCGGCGGTCAGCCGCTCGATCCCGCTGGAGGCCAGGAGGAGGAGTCGTGAGCCATCGGGCGACCAACACACGCCGCTCGTTTCTCCCGGAATCTCGACAGCGACGCGCGGTTCGCCACCGTCGAGCGGCAGCAGCCACGCCTGCTTCCGCCCGCCACGATCCGAAATGAAGGCGATCGTCCGCCCGTCCGGCGCGAAAACGGGGTATCGCTCGGTAGCGACCGCGTGCGTCAGTTGGCGGGCCGGGCCGCCTTCCCAGGGAACGAGCCAGAGGTTCGTCGCGTAGCGCTTCTCATCGACGATGACGCGCCGGCTGTAGACGACGGTCGTACCGTCGGGGGAGAGCGCTACATCCTGAATCTGCGCCTGCTTCAGCAGGTCCTCTGGCTGGAACCGTGGTCGCTCGCTCGTCGCTTTGCCGCCTCGCAACATCGTCACTCGCCGTCTCCCCCTCGCCCGCTCTTGCGCGCCTGGCCCGCTCGTCGCGGCCAGAGCTGGGCGCTGGCGGCGCAATCGCTGCAGACTCGTAACGCCCTGCGTACGGAAACGGGAGTCCGCCGTCTCCCGATGCGCGCCTGGCTCCATGCCGAGGTCAAGGACACGGTCGACGACGTCCCGCGACCGCGCCAATCAGAAGCGACACGACAACGGGGCGGCCCGAAAGCCGCCCCGCGTTCGATTTGTTGCCCGAACCGCCTAGTAGTTGTAGTTGCGCGGGGGCGCTGCCGACCGCCGCAACTGGAAGCACTCGCGGCAGTAGACCGGCTTGTCCGTGCGCGGCTGGAACGGCACTTCCGTCTCCCGTCCGCACTCAGAGCAGATCGCCGGATACATCTGGCGCGGCCCGCTCGAGTAGCCGCCGCCGCCACCGCCGCCAGAGTACGACCCGCCACCGTAGCCGCCGCCCGACGAATACGACCCGCCGCCGTAGCCGCCGGACGAGTAGCCCCCGCCACCGCCGCCGTAGCCCGAGTCATACCCCTGCGAGGCGCGCTGCGCCTTCCGTGCTGACCGGCACGACGGGCATCGCTGGGGCTCGCTGAACCCCCGCTCCGCATAGAATGCCTGCTCTCCGGCCGTGAACGTGAACGCCTGACCGCAATCGCGGCAGGTGAGCGTGCGATCGCTCATTCCGCCTGAACCCTCCGCCGCGTCACCATCGCCGCGGCACCGAACGAAAAAAAGAAAATGACCAGAGACGTTTCCGGCGGAACGAGACACGTTTCAGAGCCGACCATTGGCTCGACGATCGCGCGCGCAGGGAATCGTCCGAGACTTCAATATAGCAACATGGCGCGGTCTGTCAAGCGGTTTGGACATCCAATTTCGACCGCTTCACGTTGGCGGCTCGCCGATTGCCCCGCGGCAAAATGTCGCTGTGATAGGATGCCCGGGGTCGACGCCCGCGCCGCTGGCGCCGGCGAATCACGCGAGGATCGGGGCATGAATCTGCACGAATACCAGGCGGCAGAGATCTTTTCCCGCCACGGAATCCGCACCAACGCGGGCAAAATCGCCACGACGCCGGACGAGGCCGAGGCGATCGCCCGCGACTTGGGCGGCATTGTCGTCGTCAAGGCGCAGGTGCACACCGGCGGCCGCGGCAAAGCCGGCGGGGTGAAGCTGGCGCGCACGCCCGAGGCCGCGCGCGAGGCGGCCGAGACGATCCTGGGCATGGATATTCGTGGACACATCGTCCGCAAGGTGCTCGTCGCCCCGGGCGTCGACATCGCCCGCGAGTTCTACCTCGGCGTCACCCTCGACCGCGCTCGCCGCCAGAACGTGATCATGGCCAGCGCCGAGGGGGGCGTGGAGATCGAGGAGGTCGCGCGCGAGCGGCCGGAGCGGATCATTCGCGCCCTCGTCGACCCCATGCTCGGCGTACACCCCTGGCAGGCGCGGCAGATCGGCTTCGAGCTCGGTCTCGACCCCGACAAGATCTCCGGCTTCGCCGCCATCGTGCAGCGGCTCTACGACACCTACATCGCCGAGGACGCGACCCTCACCGAGATCAACCCGCTGGTGCTCACCGGCGCGGGGGAGTGGCTGGCGCTCGACGCCAAGATGACGATCGACGACAACGCCCTCTTCCGGCACCCCGATCTGGAGGCGATGCGCGACCTCGACGAGGAGAACGCCACCGAGCTCGACGCGCGCCACTCCGGAATCTCCTTCGTCAAGCTCGAGGGGGACATCGGCTGCATCGTCAACGGCGCCGGGCTGGCCATGGCGACGATGGACGCGGTGAAGCTGCACGGCGGCGAGCCCGCGAACTTCCTCGATGTCGGCGGCGGCGCCAGCGCCGATCAGGTGGCCAAGGCGTTCGGGCTGGTCACGGCCGATCCGAACGTGCGCGCGATCCTCATCAACATCTTCGGCGGCATCACTCGCGGCGACATCGTCGCGCAGGGGATCGCGGAAGCGCTCGACCGCGTCAATGTGCAGGTGCCGATAGTCGTCCGGCTCTCGGGGACGAACGCCGAGGAGGGGCGCAAGCTCCTCGCCGAGAACGGCCTCGCGGCCACCACGAGCATGGACGAAGCGGCTGCCCAGGCCGTTCAGGCGGCACGAGCCGCGTGATCCCGTTTGCTAGAGAGAAGGAGTTGATTCGGTGAGCATCCTCGTCGATCGCGACAGCCGCGTGCTTGTCCAGGGGATCACCGGGAGAGAAGGCTCCTTCCATACGACCCAGATGGTTGAGTACGGCACGAACATCGTGGCGGGCGTGACGCCGGGCGGGCGCGGCAAGAGCGTCGCCGGCGCGCCGGTCTTCGACACCGTCGCCGAGGCGATGGCCGAGACCCAGCCGAACGTCTCCATCATCTTCGTGCCGGCCCGCTTCGCCCCAGACGCCATCTACGAGGCGGTCGACAACGACGTGCCGTTCGTCGTCTGCATCACCGAGGGGATCCCGGTCGCCGACATGGTGCCGGCCTACGCCCACGTGCGTCAGCGCGGATCGCGCCTGCTCGGCCCGAACTGCCCCGGCTTGATCACCCCCGGTCAGGCGAAGGTCGGCATCATGCCCGGCTTCATCCACACGCCCGGCCCGGTCGGCGTCGTCTCCCGCTCCGGCACCCTCACCTACGAGGTCGTCGACGCGCTGACCCGCGCGGGGATCGGCCAGAGCACGGCCGTCGGCATCGGCGGCGACCCGGTCATCGGCACGTCGTTCATCGACGTCCTCGGGCTCTTCGAGGCCGACCCGGAGACGGAAGCCATCGTGATGATCGGCGAGATCGGCGGCTCTGACGAAGAACTGGCAGCGCAGTTCATCCAGGAGCATGTCACCAAGCCGGTCGTCGGCTTCATCGCCGGCCGCACAGCGCCCCCGGGCAAGCGGATGGGCCACGCCGGGGCGATCATCTCCGGCGGATCGGGCACGGCAGCCGAGAAGATGGCGGCCCTCGAGGCCGCTGGTGTGCGCGTCGTCGACCGCCCCTCGGCGGTGCCCGGCGCCATCAAGGATGCCCTCCACCGCTAGCGCGGCGCCCCGAAAAACCTTCAGCAAACCCTCAGGGAGCGTTCAGGGGGAATTCAGCGCACATCCCCATACTCTCTCTCGAGATCGGTCCCGGGGGCGGTGCTGGGCGGGCCAATCCGCCCCCGGCCCGATCCCTCCACGTCAAATGACAGGGAACGCTCGTTCCCAGGTGAATGAGGGAGCGCATCCAATGACGAGTTTCGAGGGAAGCCGCCTGCGCAAGGCGGCAATGACCGGCATCCTGACGCCGGCGCTGGTGCTCGGCGCCGCCGGCATGGCCGCGTTTGGCGTCTATCCTGGGCATGCCGGCTCCCCCGCCGCGGCTGCGTCGGTCGTGAACAGCGGCGTTTGCACCGAGTTCGTCGACCCGAATCTCGCCAGCGCGGCTGACAAGTCAGTCGCCGATGTCGCCGAGGCGGCGAACCCCGCGGTCGTCACCGTCCTCAATCTGCAGCCGCTGAGCGCGGCGACCTCTGGCAGTATGACGGGAATCCCGGGCATGCCGGACATCCCGGGCATGCCGGCGATGCCAGGCATCGATCTCCCCGGCGGCCAGATCCCCGGCTCGGACCAGATTCCGAGCGACCAACTTCCGGGCGCGAATGGCGGGCAGCCGATCGGTGACGCGACAAGCGGCGACACGCTGGTGCCGATCGGCTCCGGCTCGGGCTTCATCGTCGATACGGCCGGCCACGTCATCACCAACGCGCACGTCGTCGATGGCGCGCAGGAGCTGAAGGCGACGCTGACCGACGGCACCGAGGTCCCGGCCACCCTCGTTGGCCGCGACGATCTGCTCGATGTCGCGGTGATCAAGCTCGATCTCCCGGCCGGTACTCAGGTCCCCGGCGTCATCGCCTTCGGCAACTCCGACTCGCTGCGCGCCGGCGACGAGGTCGTGGCCATCGGCAACGCGCTCGGCTCGTTCCCGAACACGGTCAGCGAGGGGACCGTCAACGCGGTCAACCGCGCCTTCCCTGACGAAAGCGGCCTCACCACGATGATCCAGCACGACGCCCAGATCTGGCACGGCAACTCGGGCGGGCCGCTCCTCAACCTGAAGGGCGAGGTCGT
>JADYYO010000253.1 GCA_020853615.1 Thermomicrobiales bacterium | reverse complement strand
GTCGCTCCCGTCAGCCAGCGTCCTGCCGCTGGTCCTCCCGCAGCCAGGTCCAGAAGTCGGGGTTGAGGTCCGCGTAGATATCGAGCATCGGCGCGGGGAGGAGGAGGGCGAGCAGCAGCAGCGCCTCCAGCCGCTCGTCGTCGAGCTGCGGGTATCGGTCGCCGCCGAACCAGACATCGAGCAGGCGCGTCCAGATCGCGGTGAAGCGGTCGATCGCTCCGGCCAGGCGCCTCTGGTCCCACGCGCGCACCGTCGCCGGCGGCCACTCGCCGAGGCGCGCCGGCGGCCAGTCGTCCGGGTCGAAGCCGGCGGCATCGCCGACGCCGACCGCCTCGGCCGAGGGCCAGCGGACGACCGCGATACGCGGCGGCGCGTAGAGCCAGCGTTGGCCGGCATCGATGGCCAGGATCGGCAGCGGCACCGCCACGGCGCCGGCGTGCGTTGCCGAGGGGACCGGATACTGCGGCATCGTGCCCGGGTGGAGCGGGCCCTCCGCCTTTGCCAACTCGTGGCCGGCGCGCATCGCGGCCGAGAGCCGCTCGCCCGGGGCGGGAACCGGCTTCGGCCGGCCGCCGTGGTACGAGCCGACCAGGAAGTGGACAACCGACGGCGCGCCCTCCGGGGTGGTGATGACCACCCGCTTCTGCGTGCTCGGAATCCCGGGGACGAACGCCCAGCCGCGGATCGACCAGACGCCACCGCTGGCGGGGGGCCAGGCGGCGATGTAGGCATACTCCTCCGCCTCGCTGTCGACCCGGATCGAATCGATCGCCCGTGGGGGGAAGGCACCCGCCGCGGTGCCAGGCGGATCACTCATCGCTCGCCCCCTGCGCGCGCCGGTTCGCCTCGCCCATCCGCCGCAACGACGCCAGTTGCCGGGTGAACGTCTCAGCGTCGGGGATATCGAGCCGGGTGCGCATCTCCCGCGTCAGCCGCATCATGCCGGCTGCCGGATCGTAGAGGAAGCCGAAGCGCTGGGTGTGGTCCTCCGGCACGACATCAGCCGCTGCTGCCGGGAAGTCGATCCCCAGCCGCTCCTGCAGCCGAGGATCCCCCTCGAAGGTCCGCACCGGATCGGGGAGCTTCTTCTGCGGCAGCGACGACCACTCCCACGGCTCGCCGCCGGCGGCATCGACCAACTCGACGTGGAAGAGGCGACCAAACCCGCCTGGCGCGTTCACCACGCGGCCGATGGCGATCTGCCCCTCGTAGCGCCCCTCGACGCGCGCCTCGTCGACATCGGCCGTTCCGCCGATCGCCGCCGCCAGCGGCTCGAGCCGCGCCTGCAGGTCGCTCTTGGCACGGCGGTTCATTACCGCCGCGAGATAGGCCGTCCCCGCCAGCGAAAACAGGACGATGACACACATCGCGATCGCGGTCGCGAGATACGGGTTCACGCCGGTTCGTTCCTCCTCCGCGTCGGCTCCTGCCGTCAACGGTACAGCATCGCGCGCCGATCGCGATGCCGGGGAAGGCGGCGGTCGCGGCTCAGGTCGGCCGGGAAATGCGGGAGTAGGTCGCCGGTCGCCCGTACAATGGCGGGCATGCCGGGGATCGCGCGGCGCGGGAGGATGAGGGTCGGATTTCGATGCGGTGGCCGGGCGGGCGACGTCTAACGTGGCATTTCGGGTTGGGACCGGAGCTCGGCGCCATCTTCTGGGCGATGTTCGGAGTCGAGGCGACCTTCGGCGCTTACACCGGCATCTGGCCCCTCTGGATCGAGGCGCTCGGCGCGCCGATCACGATCGTCGGGCTCGTCCTCAGCTCCTCGGGGCTGCTGCGCCTGGTTATCCTCGCCCCGAGCGCAACCCTGGCCGAGCGCTTCGACCCACGCAAGCTGATGATCGGCGCGCGCGCTATCACCGCCGTCGCCCTGGTCAGCGCGGGCCTGGCCACCCACTGGACCCAACTCATCCCGATGGTCATCGGCGCCGCGATCGGCGAGATCGTCTTTCCGCTGATCCAGGCGCACCTGGCGCTGCACGCCGCCGAGCAGCGGGTGCGCGCCTTCACGCTCGTCTTCAACGTCGGCCCGGCGGTCGCCTTCGGCATCTCGCCGCTGATCGCCGGCATCCTGATCGCCCGCTTCGACATGCGCGCCGCGTTCTTCTTCGCCGGCGCGTGCACCGCCTTCTCGCTCTACTTCTTCAGCCGCCTCTCACCGCCCGACCGCAGCCTGCCGCCGAGCGAGCGCCCCCGCTCCTCTTATCGCGAGGCGCTGGCCCACGATGGCGTCAAGCCGCTGCTCGGCCTGCAGTTCGCCACGATCTTCTCGCTCTCGCTCGGCATCTCGCTGCTGCCGACCTTCCTGGCCGACATGCGCGGCATCTCGCCGGCGGTGGTCGCCATCATGGGCGGGATCGGCTCGACAGGGGCGGTCATTTACGGGTTGGCGATCGCCCGCAGCCAGTGGCTGCACCGGCATGCCCTGGTCGGGGTCGTGATCGCTATGGTCATGGTGATGGTCGCGCTGGCGACGGTGCTGGCGACGCATCTCATCTGGCTGATCGCCATCGCCTTCATCGGGCGGGGCGGCCTCTGGTCGGCCTGGGGCCTCTACATCGCGGTCATCGGCGATAGCGTGCCGAGCGACCGCATTCGGCCGCGCGCCTTCGCCCTGAGCGAGATGACCGGCGGGGCGGCCTTCTCCTCCGCGCCGATTCTCTCTGGCCAGCTCTACGCGCTACGCGCCGAGGGGCCCTTGCTCGCCTCGCTCCTCGCCAGCGCCGCGCTCATCCCGGTCCTTCTCCTGGCACAGCGCCGCTTCCGTCCGGCAAAGCCCCTTTCACCGGAAGACGAGGTGATGGCCGCGCCGTACGTCGACCCGGAGGCGGCATAGACGCGGAGGTCGACACATCCTCGATCTCATGCGCTGCCCCACGGATTTCGTGACTTTACGGTAGCGGACTACGCGGAGAGGGGAAACGCCGAGGGGTTCGGGAGGAACCGGCCAGCATCGAGCATCGACGTGCCCCAGAGAATGATGACCTCTTCTCCAGCTTGCGCCGCGGCGCCGGCCGTCGGGCCATACGCGTTCAGGCCGGAGACAGCGGGGAACGTCGCGACGAACACGCCGTCGTCTGGCGCCCAGGCAACGATCATCGGCTAGCGGCTCGCCAACGTGAATCCGTCGTCAGTGACGTCCACCCCATCGACACGGCGCCTGGTCATGATCGTGGCTCCTCGCTCCCGACCGTCGCGTGCAGGCAAGCGACATCTCTGGCATTGCCCGAGGTGGACGCGGTCACCGCCGCGCCGATGGTGGCTTTGGAGGGAGAAGACGTTGCCGGGCCGGATTCTCGCCGCGACACCTTGCGCCACGCAAGACGCGAACTCGCCATCATCACGGACGCTGGCTCAGATGAAGATCGTCATCGTGCC